>NC_019676.1:545000-875500 GCF_000316625.1 Nostoc sp. PCC 7107
ATGATTTGGGGACCTTAGCTGGTGGTCTGGGCTGTTTCCCTCTTGACGATGAAGCTTATCCCCCACCGTCTCACTGGCAACGTGTTCTCTGGGTATTCTGAGTTTGTCTCGATTTGGTACCGGTCTCCCAGCCCGCACCGAAACAGTGCTTTACCCCCCAGATTTAATCGTTACCGCTGCGCCTCAACACATTTCGGGGAGAACCAGCTAGCTCCTGGTTCGATTGGCATTTCACCCCTAACCACAGCTCATCCGCCGATTTTTCAACATCGGTCGGTGCGGACCTCCACTTGGTGTTACCCAAGCTTCATCCTGGCCATGGTTAGATCACCAGGGTTCGGGTCTATAAACACTGATTATCGCCCTTTTCAGACTCGGTTTCCCTTTGGCTCCAGCATTCTCGCCTTAACCTACCAGTGCCTATAAGTCGCCGGCTCATTCTTCAACAGGCACGCGGTCATCCGTTCAATCGGACTCCCACTGCTTGTAAGCTTATGGTTTCATGTTCTATTTCACTCCCCTTCCGGGGTTCTTTTCACCTTTCCCTCGCGGTACTGGTTCACTATCGGTCACACAGTAGTATTTAGCCTTACGAGATGGTCCTCGCTGATTCACATGGGATTCCTCGTGCCCCATGCTACTCGGGATTCAGCTACTATCCTTTGACTTTCGACTACAAGACTTTCACTTTCTTTGGTGCAGTACTTAGCTGCTTCGTCTAGCCTCTAGATTCGATATTGCTGTCCCACAACCCCAGTCAGTAAACCAACTGGTTTAGGCTCTTCCCCTTCCGCTCACCACTACTCAGGGAATCTCTTTTGATTTCTCTTCCTCCAGCTACTAAGATGTTTCAGTTACGCTGGGTTGGCTCTTTCCTGTCTATATATTCAACAGGTAGTATACAGGGTTGCCCCATTCGGACATCTCCGGCTCATAGTTTGCTTCCAACTCCCCGGAGTATTTCGTCGGTAACCACGTCCTTCTTCGCCTCTGTGTGCCTAGGTATCCACCATTAGCTCTTATTCGCTTGACCACTTTTCATTGGTACACATTCTGCAAACACTCTTTTCCATTCTGCCTACTTCGTCTGCTTACACTGATTTTACTCAGCACTCAGCACTCAGTACTCAGTACTTCTTTTCTGCGTCTGCCTGCTTTCAATCGCGTTTCTATGCAGTTTTCAAGGTTCTGGCTAGGAATTCTTCCCAGCAGTCTAACTACTTTTACGTTAGTTGCTGTTTTTCCTTCACTTTTTTCTTTCTAGGTGGAGGTTAGCGGACTCGAACCGCTGACATCCTGCTTGCAAAGCAGGCGCTCTACCAACTGAGCTAAACCCCCAGACTCAAGTTAAAATTTGAAAGTTAAAAGGCGAAAGAAAAATTTTTATTCTGTTTCTTTTTACTTTTTACTTTGTTTTTTTACTTGTTCAGGTGGGCCATCCTGGACTCGAACCAGGGACCTCACCCTTATCAGGGGTGCGCTCTAACCACCTGAGCTAATAGCCCCAATACGAACCAAACCATAGTTTGAAAGCTTCCACAATTTCCTGCGACCGACCTAGGTTTGACCATCTGTCTTCTGTTTACTTGCTTTTGGCAATTGAGATGACAGTTGGGTAGGTCTCCCTAAAAGGAGGTGATCCAGCCACACCTTCCGGTACGGCTACCTTGTTACGACTTCACCCCAGTCACCAGCACTGCCTTAGGCATCCCCCTCTCCTAAAAGTTGGGGTAATGACTTCGGGCGTTGCCAGCTTCCATGGTGTGACGGGCGGTGTGTACAAGGCCCGGGAACGAATTCACTGCAGTATGCTGACCTGCAATTACTAGCGATTCCTCCTTCACGAAGCTGAGTTGCAAGCTTCGATCTGAACTGAGCTACGATTTCCGGGATTTGCTTGCTATCGCTAGCTTGCTGCCCTCTGTTCGTAGCATTGTAGTACGTGTGTAGCCCAAGACGTAAGGGGCATGCTGACTTGACGTCATCCCCACCTTCCTCCGGTTTGTCACCGGCAGTCTCTCTAGAGTGCCCAACTTAATGCTGGCAACTAAAAACGAGGGTTGCGCTCGTTGCGGGACTTAACCCAACATCTCACGACACGAGCTGACGACAGCCATGCACCACCTGTGTTCGCGCTCCCTAAGGCACTCCTCCCTTTCAAGAGGATTCGCGACATGTCAAGTCTTGGTAAGGTTCTTCGCGTTGCATCGAATTAAACCACATACTCCACCGCTTGTGCGGGCCCCCGTCAATTCCTTTGAGTTTCACACTTGCGTGCGTACTCCCCAGGCGGGATACTTAACGCGTTGGCTCCGGCACTGCGAGGGTCGATACTCGCAACGCCTAGTATCCATCGTTTACGGCTAGGACTACTGGGGTATCTAATCCCATTCGCTCCCCTAGCTTTCGTCCCTCAGTGTCAGTTACGGCCTAGCAGAGCGCCTTCGCCACCGGTGTTCTTCCTGATCTCTACGCATTTCACCGCTACACCAGGAATTCCCTCTGCCCCGAACGTACTCTAGCTATGTAGTTTCCACTGCTTTTACAAAGTTAAGCTTTGCTCTTTAACAGCAGACTTACATCGCCACCTGCGGACGCTTTACGCCCAATCATTCCGGATAACGCTTGCATCCTCCGTATTACCGCGGCTGCTGGCACGGAGTTAGCCGATGCTTATTCCTCAAGTACCTTCATTTTTTTATTCCTTGAGAAAAGAGGTTTACAACCCAAGAGCCTTCCTCCCTCACGCGGTATTGCTCCGTCAGGCTTTCGCCCATTGCGGAAAATTCCCCACTGCTGCCTCCCGTAGGAGTCTGGGCCGTGTCTCAGTCCCAGTGTGGCTGATCATCCTCTCAGACCAGCTACTGATCGACGCCTTGGTGCGCTCTTACCACACCAACTAGCTAATCAGACGCGAGCTCATCTTCAGGCAGCAAGCCTTTTACCTTTCGGCACATCCGGTATTAGCCACCGTTTCCAGTAGTTATCCCCGACCTGAAGCTAGATTCTCACGCGTTACTCACCCGTCCGCCACTATCTCCGAAAAGACCGTTCGACTTGCATGTGTTAAGCATACCGCCAGCGTTCATCCTGAGCCAGGATCAAACTCTCCGTTTTGAATTGTTTGTTTAGCTCTTTTGCTGTTCTTTTATAACCTCAGCCTGGTTACTTTATTTTCTTGACGCAGGCTACTTGTGTTATTATTGCTTTCAAACTATAATTTTTTCATGGTTCGGTTCCCTCCGAGCTTCGCTTCGCAGCGCTCCTCTCAGGCACTTATCTAATCTATCTCACTCTCCTCTCTCTGTCAACTACTTTTTCTAACTTCTTTTTCCTCTTCCTCCCCTCGTCCTTTCTCGTTCACAATAGTCTATGCACTTTGCATACTCTTTCAGGAAGGTATACCTTGAATTTTCAATCCGTCATCTCCTCTCTTCACCACTTTTGGCGCGATTTCGGTTGTTTGATTGGTCAACCATACGATATTGAGAAGGGAGCTGGTACTAAAAACCCCCATACATTTTTAAGAGCTTTGGGGCCAGAACCTTGGGCTGTAGCTTATGTTGAACCATGTCGCCGTCCTACAGATGGTCGTTACGGCGAAAACCCTAACCGTTTTCAGCATTACTATCAATACCAAGTTTTAATTAAGCCATCACCAGATAATATCCAAGAAATTTATCTTGATTCTTTGAGGGCTTTGGGTATTCGTCCTGAAGACCACGATATTCGGTTTGTGGAAGATAACTGGGAAGATGCAACAGTAGGCGCTTGGGGTACTGGTTGGGAAGTTTGGTTAGATGGAATGGAAATTACTCAATTTACTTACTTTCAACAATGTGGCGGAATAGATTGCAGACCTGTGTCGATTGAAATTACGTACGGGTTAGAGCGACTAACGATGTATCTCCAGCAAGTAGAAGCATTTACAAAGCTTCAGTGGACAGACAATATTACTTATGGAGATGTTTTTCTGCAAAATGAGATTGAGCAGAGTACTTACAACTTTGAAGCATCAAATCCTGAGATGCTACTAACACTGTTTAATTTATATGAGCAAGAAGCTAACCAGTTAACAGAGCGTGGTTTAGTCTTACCAAGCTTAGATTATGTAATGAAGTGTTCGCATACGTTCAATTTACTAGATGCTAGAGGAGTAATTTCTGTAACGGAAAGAACTCGTTATATTGCCAAAATTCGTCATTTGGCTAGAAAAGTAGCGCAACTATATGTAGAACAGCGAGAAAAGCTTGGCTATCCTTTGCTGAAGAAAACAGCAGTGTGAGTTTGATAAACCTTGAAACTATTAAGGATCAGGAACTTTAGTTTTTAACAATTTTCGTTATTCCCTTCAGGGGACTGCATTGGGTGGCGATCGCTGCCAAATTTATAGCCGCGTAGGAATTATACACAGTTAAAACACATCAAACTACAGAGAACACAAAGGATATGGAGAAATAAAAGTTTGAGAGAGTTGCTGAGTAATTCCTAACGCGTTCTATCGATCGCCAGTTCTTTTTCAGCATCGATAATAGCTGCTTATCTATCTAAACTGTTCCATGAAGCGGCGGTCAATCCAATCTTTCCAGCGCCAAATTAGAGGATGGGCTGGTAAGGTGAACGCGCCTTTGGTGGCGATCGCTCTTTTGTCTCCTGTACCAATTAAACTTAAGTATTGTTGCTGTGGTAGATAAGGTTTGAGTGGTTTACCTAAGATAATTCGTCGCAAGTTCTCAAATAATGGCTTACCCTGACGTACCGCAAATACACCTGCTTTTGGACGGGGATAATTGACCATTGTAGCAATATCCCCTGCGGCAAATACTTGTGGGTGTGTTTGAGATTGCAAGGTGTCATTGACTAAAATAAAGCCTTGTTCATCAGTCCCTAGCCCTGTAGCTATTAACCAGTCTGGTGCTGATGCTTGTGTTACCCAGAAAACTTTTTGACATTCGACTGCTAACCCAGATTCACATTTGACTGCTAGTGATTCTTCATTTATCTGTGCAATTTGGGACACAGATTCCCCTAGATGCAGGAAAATATCTCGGCTGGTTAATATTTGTTTTACCTGGCGCTGCACCAAGGAATGATGATAGGGTAGGATTTCTTGATGACGATTGAACAAGTGAATTTCTAGATTTTGAATTGGTTGTTGATTAGCGATCAAGATTCGCTGTATGTGTGTTTGCATTGAGAGTGCTAATTCTACGCCGCCAGCACCACCACCAACAATCACAATATTCCATTGCTGTTGAGGATTATTATTGATATTTTGCAGTAATTTATACCAGTTTTCTAGTAATTCTGCTACAGGTTTAGCTGGAATGGCATACTCTGCTGCACCAAGGACATCTTTTGTGGCGGGAGTACTGCCAATATCAATGGAGAGTACATCAAAATTTACAGCGGGGCGATTCGCACAAATTACCTTGTGATTGTCTAAATCGAGATTAACCATACTGTCTATATATAACTGTGCATGAGCAAAGCGAGTCAATCTCGGCAAATTGATGTGGCATTGCTCATAACTATATAATCCAGCAATGTGTCCTGGTAACATTCCAGAATAAGGTGTATTCGGTGCAGGCGTAATTAAAGTTAAACGTACTCCTTGTAAGGGTTTCATGGCGAACATTCTTAGTACGATCGCATGACTGTGACCACCACCGACTAGCACTAAGTCTTTTAGTGAATCTTGTTGCATTGATGCGCCGTCTTTACTCGCCTTGTGATAATAACATCAAATTTTGTGATATCACCGAAAGCCAAAGCAGACATAGAATTCTTTTGATGAACACTGTATGATTTCTGAATATTTTGTACAATATTCTCTCCCACACGGCAGTGATGACTATCCGCCATGCGACTGAAACTGATTTACCTGCGATCGTAGCTATTTATAATACGGCAATTCCTAGCCGTCTCGCCACCGCTGATTTAAAACCTGTTTCTGTGGAAAGTCGCCGCTTATGGTTTCATGGGCGATCGCCTAATTTTCGTCCTCTTTGGGTAATTGAACAGGAGGGGGTAATTGCTGGTTGGCTCAGTTTCCAATCATTTTACGGTCGACCAGCTTACAATTCAACCGCCGAAATTAGCATTTATATTGCCCCAGCTTTTCATCATTGCGGTTTAGGACGACAACTTTTAACCCAAGCAATTAATGAAAGCCCAAATTTAGGGTTAAAAACACTGTTAGGGTTTATTTTCGCCCATAATCATCCCAGCCTGAAACTTTTTGAAACATTGGGTTTTCAACGTTGGGGACATTTACCTCAAGTTGCTGATTTAGATGGGGTAGAACGTGACCTAATAATTATGGGTTTACGGATTGGGGAAAAGCCCAAACCATAGATATTAATCAATAGATAGTATTTATGAATCCAATCCATTGATATATAAGAATTAATTAGACTAATTATCGTTGATTTATCTAATCAAGCAATTCCATTTTGCTTCAGATAAAGGTAAGCTTAATCTAACAAAATTAAGCAAATATAAACTTGCGTTTTTGAATAGTGAACAGTTGCGGGATCAAAGTTCTTTGATTCCGCAACACTAAGTTTTGTTTAAATCTAGAGGTAATTTCATGGCTCAGTTTCTACTAGAGACTGTGTGGCTAGTTCCTTTATATGCTTTGATAGGCGGTCTTTTAGCCGTACCTTGGTCGCCAGGGATCATTCGTAAAACTGGGCCCAGACCCGCAGGTTATGTGAATTTAGTAATGACATTTTTGGCGTTTCTCCATAGTGCGATCGCCTTACAAGCAACTTGGAATCATCCACCCCAAGAAGTATTTATTCATTGGCTGTCAACAGCAGGTTTAGACCTTACCATTGCTATCGAAATTTCTTCAATTAGTGTAGGTGCATTGGTAGTAATTGCAGGGTTAAATTTGCTGGCGCAGATTTTTGCCATTGGCTATATGGAAATGGATTGGGGTTGGGGACGCTTCTATTCTTTGTTGGGATTATTTGAAGCGGGATTATGCGCTTTAGCTTTATGTAATAACTTGTTCTTCAGTTATGTAATTCTTGAAGTCCTCACTTTAGGAACTTACCTGTTAGTTGGCTTATGGTTTAGTCAACCATTGGTAGTTAGCGGTGCGAGAGACGCTTTCTTGACCAAACGGGTAGGAGACTTGTTTTTGTTGATAGGGGTCTTAGGTTTATGGCCTCTGGCGGGAACCTGGGATTATAACGAACTAGCTGTATGGGCGACAACTGCTGAAGTTGACCCCAATGTAATTACCTTAGTCGGTTTAGCGTTAATTGCCGGGCCAATGGGCAAATGCGCCCAGTTCCCCCTGCATTTGTGGTTAGATGAGGCGATGGAAGGCCCTGTTCCCAGTACAGTTTTGCGGAACTCGGTAGTAGTTGCGAGTGGCGCATGGGTGCTGATTAAATTGCAACCTGTGTTAACTCTGTCGCCTGTAGTGTCTGCTGCAATGGTAGCGATAGGTGCGGTAACAGCCATTGGTGCTTCGTTAATTGCGATCGCCCAAATAGACGTTAAACGCTGCCAATCTTATTCTGTTAGTGCTTACATGGGCTTGGTGTTCATCGCTGTAGGTACACAACAAGATGAAGCTGCATTATTATTAGTTCTTACCCATGCCTTATCTGCTGCATTGTTGGTGATGAGTACGGGGGGGATTATTTGGAACAGTATTAGCCAAGATGTCACCCAACTAGGTGGACTATGGTCACGTCGCCCAATCTCTGGTTTAGCTTTTATTGTTGGCACATTAGGATTAATTGGCTTCCCACCCCTAGGTAGCTTTTGGGCGTTGATGAAATTAGCCGATGGGTTATGGGCTACTCAACCTTGGTTAGTTGGGATAGTTATAGGAGTTAACGCCTTAACCGCAGTCAGTTTAACCAGAGAATTCGGCTTAATTTTTGGTGGTAAACCCAAGCAGATGAGTGAGCGATCGCCTGAAGTTCACTGGCCAATGGTACTACCGATGGTAATTTTATTCGGCTTTGTCCTCCATCTACCTTTAGTGTTGCAAAGCTTATCACTATTACCCAACTGGGCAACCATGAATAAAGATGTCGCCCTCTTGTTAATTTGGTCAAGCATCTTTGGTTTTAGTGTCTCTGGGGTAATTTATCTCGGCAATATTCCTAAACCAATTCGCCTACCTTGGAAAGGCTTGCAAGACTTGTTCGCTTACGACTTTTATACTCCCAAACTCTACCGTATGACCATCATTTTCAGCGTTGCCCAACTTGCTAAATTCGCTGATATGATTGACCGCTTTGTAGTTGATGGCATAGTTAATTTTGTTGGTTTATTTTCACTCCTCGGTGGAGAAGGTTTGAAATACAGCACCTCCGGTCAAACCCAAACTTATGCCTTTACCGTCCTATTAGGAATCGGTCTTTTAGGTGCGTGGGTGACATGGCCATACTGGGGCGTGCAATTTTTAGAGTTGATGTTTTAGTCATTTATTATTCGTCATTTGTACTTTTCCTGCGGTTATAAATCCCTAAACTACCATGCTGAGTGTTTTAATTTGGGTACCAATCATCGCTGCGTTAATTATAGGGTTTTGGCCTAGTAATTCCATCCCACCCAATCGCGTGCGCTTGGTAGCCCTCACTATATCCGGTTTAATCCTGCTGTGGAATTTATTCATCCTCTTTAAATTCGATCTCAACACTCCTGGAATGCAGTTTCAAGAATATCTACCTTGGAACGAAACCCTAGGTTTAAGCTATCAATTAGGCGTGGATGGTTTATCAATATTAATGTTGGTTTTAAATAGCCTCCTCACTTGGATTGCTATTTACAGCAGTAGTCAAAATACTGAACGCCCCCGGCTATTTTACTCAATGATTTTGTTAGTAAGTGGTGGCGTTGCCGGGGCTTTTCTCGCCGAAAACTTACTTTTGTTTTTCTTGTTCTACGAGTTAGAATTAATCCCCTTCTATTTATTAATTTCTATTTGGGGCGGCGAAAAACGGGCTTATGCGGGAATCAAGTTTCTAATTTACACTGCGGTTTCCGGCGCATTAATTTTAGCCACCTTCTTAGGTATGGTGTGGCTGACAGGTTCCACTAGCTTTGCCATTGATGCTGTCTCCACTCAAACCCTCTCCGCCGGACTCCAACTGCTTTTGCTATCAGGAATCATCCTGGGTTTTGGCATCAAAATTCCTTTAGTTCCCTTCCATACATGGCTACCTGATGCTTATGTTGAAGCTTCCGCACCTATCGCCATTCTTTTAGGTGGTGTGTTAGCCAAGCTAGGAACCTATGGTTTATTGCGGTTTGGGATGGGAATGTTTCCCAATGCTTGGAGTGTTGTTGCCCCAACCTTAGCCATTTGGGGCGCAATTAGCGCGATTTATGGGGCAGTCGTGGCGATCGCGCAAAAAGATATTAAGCGCATGGTAGCATACAGTTCCATCGGTCACATGGGCTATGTGTTGCTTGCCAGTGCTGCTAGTACCTCCCTCGCGCTGGTCGGTGCAGTTTCCCAAATGTTTAGCCACGGTATTATCCTCGCAATTCTCTTCCATTTGGTAGGAGTCGTTGAAGCCAAAGTTGGCACAAGAGAATTAGATAAACTCAACGGTTTAATGAGTCCTATCCGTGGCATACCTTTAATTAGTGCCTTACTCGTATTAAGTGGCATGGCTAGTGCGGGTATTCCCGGTTTAACAGGATTTATCGCGGAATTTATCGTCTTTCAAGGTAGTTTCTCAGCCTTTCCCCTCTCAACAATATTATGTGTCGTCGCCAGTGGTTTAACTGCTGTATATTTCGTTATCCTCCTCAACCGCACCTGTTTTGGTAGACTCGACAATTTAGCCTACTATCCCAAAGTATTGTGGTCTGAGAAAATGCCAGCCCTAATTTTAGCAGCCTTAATCATCTTTTTAGGAGTCCAACCTACTTGGTTAGTGCGCTGGAGTGAAACCACAACTACGGCAATGGTAGCGGCAATTACCCCTGCGGAAAAAACCGTAATTTCTCAAGTTGTATTGAAGTAGTAACAAGAGAATTACGCACCGATACAGGAGGAAAGATGAATCTCAAATTAATTCCCAGTGGTCTTGTACTGTTCCGCTTTTTAATAGCACCCTTCCTCCTGTGGGATGCTTGGGATGGTGATACGAGTATTTGGTTTTTGGTGGGTTTTACTGCTTCTTTTCTTTCCGATATCTTTGATGGCATTATTGCCCGGCAGTTGGGTGTTAGCAATGCCCAATTGCGACAAGCTGATAGCTGGGCTGATACCTGCCTTTTTAGTTGTATATTCCTGAGTGCTTGGCTGGGATATCGAGATATTTTGATAGCTTATCAACTACCTTTATTGATGGTGATTTTTGCCCAAATAATGTGGTGGATAGTTAACTTAATCAAGTATGGTAAACCCGCCAGTTATCACACTTATTCAGCCAAGTTTTGGGGCATTACATTATTTATTGCCATTGTGTCCCTATTTGGATTTAACTACGCTGGCATAGCTTTGTGGCTAACTTGTATTGCTGGAACTATTTACAGCCTTGAAGAAATTGCGATGACGTTAATCTTGCCAGTTTGGACACATGATGTTTTAAGTATTTTTCATGCTTTAAATATACGTCAGCAATTACAAACAACCGATATTTCTACTGTCTAAAAATAGATTTAACATCCAGGAAATAACATGGTACAGACTCCAGAAAAACCTGTTACTAAACTCCCACCTTCTCGACATGAATTTGCTGAAGTAATTCATCGTTTAGAAGCAGGCGGTTCAATGTTACCAGACACGCCAGAAAATTTGATGCAAATTATCGGGATTTATAAAGCTTATGCTGTCCCGATGGATTTTTACTGGCGTGACCTATTATATATAGCTGAACAGGTATTTTTAGAGCCATTTGCCTTTTCTAAATACTTCTTACCTCAAGAGTATTTAGACCTCCATAATCATTATGCTGGCGATGATGCTGATTTAAGAATTTGGCGTGGTGTTGCAACAGCCCATCCTGAATTGTTGGCATTTATGGAAAAGGGTGAAACCATCAAAATGTCCAAGTTATTGCATCACTTATTCCACGATCGCATAAATATGGAATTTGCGGAAGCTTGTATGCGGGCAATGCTTTGGCATCGGCAGATGTATGCACCAGTCAATCAATTTGACGCTTATCTCGACTCGGAAGAATACAAAGCCAACGCCGACAGGGCAATTAAAGCTTACTTCCAAGGCAACCCAGTAATGTTAGGACTGTACAAACTGTTTCCTGATATGTTCTTGGAACAGTGCCGCCAGATGTCATACTACTCTAACCTCGGCTTGTTCTGGGAAGTCATGGCCCCAGTGTTCTTTGAAATGTCCGACATCTACGACGAAGGCGGGTTTAAGGGCGTACCCGATGCGATGAACTTTTTGGTGAATGGAATATTTGCGATCGCAGGCCGTCCCATTTACCATCATGTTTATATCCGTGGCGAATGCTACGAAATTATCCCCAAATCAAAAGGCTTCACTTGGCTATACGAAGCAGCATTACCCTACGTTGAAGCTGTATTTTACCGCACAGCCCCCTTTAGAGGTACAAAATCATACAACGCCCAAGCAGGACAAGTGCCAGATGACCAAAAAGATTTCCACTACGGCATTCTCTACGCCGATGTCTTTCCTGTAGGTACTGCTGGTATTCCACCCACATTATTAATGCAAGATATGTTGCATTTCTTACCACAATATCTTGTTGATTACTACAAACAACATTGCCGTGGTGAAGATGATACGTTGATTCAGTTGGGTATTAGTTTCCAACGCTCAATGTATAACGTTACTTCTGCGGTAATTCAAGCATTAAGAACTGCGCTTTTATATCCCTTAGATGACCCGAATCCTAAACATTTGCAAGCCAATCGTGAGTTTTTTGAACAGCAATTAAATCGCTTTACTCGCGCTGATTATGGTATGCGTGATGCTGCCCGTCTGCGGAATATTCAAAACTCAGATTATCGATAATTAAACAGCGAAGAGCTTTACTTAATAGAGGAACGTAAGTTGAGTTGCAAAATAATTCTTTCGTTTTTGGTTGAGTAATTATTTGTTGGTTTTGCTGTGATTTAGTTTTCTTATCTGAACCGTATTGGAATTTAGATAAAAATATCATTTGATAGGTCTTGTTGAGGATACCTGACCTATCTTTTTTTACCCCAAAATTACTCCAAAACGGTGAATCAATTTTGGATTGGCGTTAGCGAAGCGTACGCAGCGCAGCGAGTATTTTGAATTAATTCAGCCATGAAGGGGTGGGGCTTGTACCGAAAATTCCCCATCCAAAATCTCAAATTTTTCGGTCACACCCTTCTATTTCCTCCGCTTCAGTCCCTTTGTCACCCCTTCAGTTGAATTTGCTAATCTCACAGTATTTTTCAAAATTTAGATGAACAAAACTAATTAACTACTTGATTACCATGACTGCGAGGATCATCTTGGCTTTTTGGTGCAATTGGTGTGGAAACTTTAGAAGTTTTACCACTTGCTTGGGCATAAGGTAAAGGTGTACCAGCTACCAATGCTTCGATATTATTGCCCATGATAGTACGGGGTATATCACCGATCGCCTGGGCTATGCTTTCTCCACCTTTAGTTAAGAAGACAAAATGGGGAATGCCATCTACGCGATATTTCAACATTTCTGGCAACCACTTGTTATTATCTACATTCAGCATGACAAAATTAGCTTGGTTGGCATACTGCTGTTCTAGTTGTGCCATGTCTGGTGCCATCTTCTGGCAGACAGTACACCAGTCAGCGTAAAACTCAACTATGGATGGTTTACCGTTACTCAATGCAACATCTAGAGGGGTAGAGTTTTTACCCAACTCGGAGACGGAAATGGAATTACTTTCAGTTCGTAATCCTAAGACGAGGGCAACGCTGAGGGCGATCGCTACTATTACAATTAAGAAGTTTCTCAAACGCGCCCCAAATTTAGATTCCGGCTTGGCGGGAGAATTAACGGGTGCTTCGGTAGTCATAGCAAATTTATTCATACTTATTAACTATTGCCACTATGTTAGTTTATCGCTTTCTTTTTATCTGTCCGCCTCTACCTGCTTAAACCTGTGAAAAAACGAGTTACTCTGACATTTCCCAAGCGTGCCATTCAAATGCCTGTGACTTATGTACTGGCAAAAGATTTTAATGTAGCTGCTAATATTATCCGCGCCCAAGTGGCCCCCAATCAAATCGGCAAACTGGTGGTAGAACTCTCAGGAGACATCGATCAGCTAGATGCAGCAATTGAGTGGATGAGATCGCGCCATATTGGTGTGTCTTCAAGTTTAGGAGAAATTGCCATTGATGAAGATGTCTGTGTTGACTGTGGCTTGTGTACTGGGGTATGTCCAACAGAAGCACTGAGTCTGCACCCAGAAACATATAAATTAACATTCACGCGATCGCGCTGCATTGTCTGTGAACAGTGTATTCCGACTTGTCCTGTACAAGCGATTTCTACCAACCTTTAACTTAAGGGGAATATATCTGCTGTAACGCTGCGATCATCAATTAACCTCCCATCAGCAGGAGAATCATAAACTACTAATAGCGAAGGCACTCCTAATATATCTTTAAATAAAGTCATTCCCTCAGCATGATCATTGCGATTTCCATAAGGAATTTCTTGCACAAGCTGTGGATAGTTGAGCATATTTTCTGAAGGGTTAACACCATTTTGCCAACGATAAATTTGCACTGGGCCATCTAAATCCATTGTTGGCCCAGCTAAGATTAATAAATCTTCTCCATCAAGACACAAATCACGAATTCCTAACCCATTCAGCCAGAGAAAATATTTTTTGTATTCTTTATTTCCTTCACCCATCGGAATTAGTTTCATCAACCCTGGACTATGGTTTTGTAGTTCAATTTCTAAAACTATTGCCCAACCTCTTAATACAGGGCCACGCAAGCCTAAAAAAATCCTATTTTGATAAATGGCTAAACCTTCAATATCAAAACCATTATCTTTGCCAGGAATTGCAGCTTGAATAAATCCACCCAAATGAGGGTCACTTACTAAAGCAGACATCAATAAATTGCCTTGTTTTGTTATTTCTAATTTAGCAGATGTTAACTGTAAATTTGCATCTTTTGGATGTTGACAAGATGCAACTAAATGTCCATCAATCAAAGGAATTCTGCCTAAGATATAACGGTTAGATTCGATTTCAACTTTTGCCAGCCTAGAAACATTTTTTTGATCAGACTTGTCGGGTTTTGGTTTTTTGCGTTTGTAGCTATGCGAACCAACCAGCCATAAATAATAATCTGTATACGCCAGTCCTTCAATATCAATTTCTTCGTTTTCTGAGGCTGGTAAATTTAAAAAATCTGCGACTTTATATTGTTGGTGTTCGGCAAATTTATTTTCCTCAATCAAAGTTAGTCTTTCTAATGATGCAGTTTCATCTGAACCCAACCATAAATAACGGTCAGGTGTTAATATTACTCCCGAAATATCTGTTCTGTATTCTCGAAAGCTTTCAGTAAATGAGAGAATAATTTGCTTGATTATCTGTGAATTGTGCATGGTTTTGAGCAAGGTTTTAATTTGTATTTCTCATGAATATTTAAAAGCTATGACAACTATTTTATTCATAACTTAATAAATACATATCTAAAAATAATTCTTTTTTATGTGTATATTTTACTCATAATGATGATAATATTAACACTCATCATTATGATTATCAAGTTAAAAAAAGCTATCTTTAGATAGATGGAAATTTTTAATTAATGCTAGTATGCAGCAAACCCAATAAGTAACTAGTTGTTATTAATTATGAAATTAGCAACCAAAACCACAGTCAAAACTCTAGGCGAATATGCTTACCAAGCAATTCAAAAGCATTTTAATAAAACTTTAAAGTACGAAAAAACTGTTAAAAAAGATGAAGATCCAGAAGCGCTACATCAAATGCGTGTAGGGATGCGCCGTCTCCGCACCGCAGTTAGTCGGTTTGATGTCGTACTAAATTTGCCAAAGCCAGCAAGCGATAAAAATATCGGTAAACTTGCTCGTCGCCTGGGTAGCCTCAGAGATTTAGATGTACTCAAAGAAAATTTAGAACAGCTTTACCAACCAAAACTACCACATAAGGAACAGAAATCTTTACATAAAGCTTTTCAGGCTTTAGCAAAACAGCGCGAAGCCGCGTTAGCCGATGTGTTGAATACACTCAAGGATGAGCCATATAAATCTTTTAAACAAACATTAGAAGAATGGTTAAAACAACCTCACTATCAATCTCTAGCTGCTCTCTCAATTCAGCAAGTATTACCAGATTTACTTTTACCAGAAGTCAGTATTTTCTTTCTCCATCCAGGGTGGTTAGTGGGAACTCAAGTTGCCGAGTCTGAAGTCAAGATTCGTATTGATTGGCAAGCTGAAAAAATAGAACAACATCTAACGAATAAAGGTGAAACGATTCATGATTTACGCAAACAAGCAAAACGTTTGCGTTATCAAATGGAATTATTTACTGACTTATATCCTGAATCTTCCGCAACTTATATTGCAGACATCAAAAGCATACAAGACATTTTGGGGAGTATTCAAGACAGCGTAGTTATGAGTGAGTGGCTGACAGATGTTTTTAAGTCAGAATTTAACACTCATCTGCCTACCCTGGCAAATTTATTAGCAGAAAACCGGTACCAATTATGGCAGCAGTGGCAACCATTACAAGAAAAATATTTGATGGTGGAAAACCGACATAATTTTCGTTTAGCTATCTTGCAATCAGTTTAGATTTTTGGAGCTATTTTATCTGATTTTTTCTGCTACTAACGAGGAGTTAAACTAATAGGTGCCTCAAGGGATAAGATATAAACACTGCTTTGAGGAATTTGTACAATCCGGGTGTTTTCTGCGGAACGCAAGCCTGTCAGCAATCCCACAGCACTTCCTAACATAGCTCCTCGATCAAATTGCTCAGGATCTCCTTGGCTTAAAAAACCTAAAGTGCTGCCACCAATTCGCCCCCAAACAGAACCATTTTCAACTGCTTTATCATTAGCGCGTACATGGGTAATGGTAGTACCAGGAATAATTTGACTAGAGGCTTTAATTGCGATAATCCGTCCGTTAATTACTAAAGACTGTGCCACAATTTTTGCGCCTCCTTCCTTTGGTTGCAAAACTATACTTACAGGAGTATTTTCAGGCGCAACAATATTACCTTGAGCATCTTTAATTGCACTAGCTAAAGGAAGGGTTAGAGGATAATCTTTCTTTTGCCCAATATCTACGGTAACAGGTGCAGGAAAAGCAACAATAATTGCTGTATCTTGAGGAATGGTGATTGCAGAACTAACTGCTTGCGCTTGAGGTTGTACAGTCGGGGCTTGTTGAGCATAAGCAGATGATATGACTGCGCCAAACAAAGACAGAGAACAAGCAAGGCTCAATAAAATATGTGTTTTCATAACCGTTTTCCTTTTGGTGTGAGTGTTTCATCCCTTCACTCAATCAATAGGTGTGAGGTTATGAGTTTATGCACCCTCTCAGACTTAGTATTAAGCATCATAGCTTTTAGCGATCGCATCTCGACATCATCGCTTTCCCTGATTTGACTCTCGCCTACGCAACTTTACCAAAATTCGGACTCGCCGCTTAAATATACAAAAAATTTTAAATTTGCTGAGAATCTGCGTATTTCTTTTGCAATTCTGCTGGGATGGGAATAGGACGATTATTTTGTAAACTGACAAAAGCACCTTTTTGTGTAGCTATTGCTGCCAACTCATTATTAGATAAAATTTCAGCTTGTACAGTCCATTTTAGTCGTCCTAAATCACTTAACCATAGATGTCCTATGACTTTATCTATGAGTTTGATAGAACGCTTATAACTGATTTCAGTTCCTAGCATGATTGGTGCGTATCCTTGTTGGATTTGTTTATCAAGTTGCCAGTGTTCATCTAAGAACTTCAAGCGTAAGTCTTCTAGCCATCTGATATAAACTATGTTGCTGACAATTCCAGCAAAGTCAATGTCATAAGTTCTTACAGGAATTGTTAGTTTCACTTCTAATGCTCTGTGCAAACTTTGAGTTAATGCCATAATCACTCCTAAAACTAATTTTTAAGACCAAAAGGTTTGTTTTATGTAGCACCTATCTAATGTAGATAATTATTTGGAAATTCAAGCTTTATTTATCACTTAAGAATAAATTTAAACTTCTATTTTGTAATTCAAATTTAATTCGTCTCCGGTTGTACCTCTAATGCCCCAGTGAGATTTTGGAGTTTCAAAAAGGGTGATTTCAATATCGTTAACAGAAATACCAAAGGTTTCATAAATATCCTTAATTAACTTCCGAATTAGCTCTTTTTTTGTTTCCATTGAGCGTCCTTCAAACATGATAATTTCGATGACTAGATAATTATCCGACCTATCGTTAGGATAGTAGAAGTTTTCTGGTTCTAAGGGAAAAAATCGCTGAAACCTTTTTTCAGGAGCAACTTTGATAATTTCAATCAGGCAGGTATGAATAATATTAGATAACTCGGATTTAATTGGATTTAGTTTATCCGCTAAACCATATACTTTAACTTGTACCATTGCTTTTAAGATTAGTGGTTATATACTGTTTCAAGTGAGTAATTATTCTTTGGATGTGAATTACATCGTCGCATAACTTGCTCATCATGATTGCGCCTTCTAAAGTAGCAATCATAATAGTTGCAACTTCATCAGCATTCACTCCAGGGCGAATTTCACCTCTATCAATTCCCTTAGTAATAATTTGAGAAATCAAGTTTAGCCAAGAGTTCATTGCTTGTCGCGCCCGATCGCGCAATGCTGGATGAGTATCATCACTCTCAATCGCTGTATTCAACAGTGGACAACCACCTTTAATTGGTGGATGCTCAACAAAGCTGCTAAATACTTCCATAATCGCTTCTAGGCGTTCAACTGCATCATTTTTACTGCGAATCGCGGCTTTTGTCCGCTGACTGATAAGGGCGATCGCAAAATCAAATGCTTGAAGTGCTAATTCATCTTTGCTGGAGAAGTGATTGTAAATTCCTCCTTTCTGCAATCCGGTAACACGCATAATATCTGAAATAGACGAACCCGCGTATCCCTGTTGGTTAAACAGTTCCGCCGCTTGTTGGAGAATTCGAGTTTTTGTTTCTTTACCTTTAGACATAAAAGTTTTACCGACCAATTGGTCTGATTAAAAATAACATGATAAATAGTGACAAATCAATCCCGACCGAGATGATTCACAATAAATAAAGTTATCGTAATTGATCAAGATGCTTCCCAACCGCTATCAAAACCTGAATTTGATTCAGCAACTTGACCCAGTACAAGACCATAGTCAGATATATCATCTGATGTCGGGTTATGAATTTTCCTGGGAAATGCAGCGATCGCTCGAATTAGCCTTAATGCGAACTTACTGCGTTCCCAATATTTCTAAATTACTAGATAAGACAAAAGAATTTTACCAGCGTCCGCAAAAACGCTATGACGACACCTCTATTCTGCTGGTAGAAATTGTCAAGTGGGGTTATGAGAGCGATCGCGGTAAACAAGCATTACAACGCATGAATGCTATCCACGGACGCTTTAAGATTGACAACGCAGATTTTTTATATGTACTTTCGACCTTTATTTACGATCCTATCGACTGGAATGCGAATTTTGGTTGGCGGTTGATGTGCGAACAAGAAAAATTAGCTTGCTTTTACTTTTGGCAAGAAGTCGGTAAGAGGATGCACATTGAAAATATTCCCGAAACCTACGCAGAGTTTGAACGTTATAAACTAGACTACGAACGAGAAAACTTTCGCTATTCTCACACAAACCGCCGCGTTGGCGAAGCAACCCTCGCTTTATTTTTGAGTTGGTTTCCTGGTTGGATGCGACAACCATTAAAACCGATTATCTATGCTTTAGTTGATGAGACAATGCTTGATGCTTTTGGTTTTGAACACCCTTCACCATTGTTGCGTTTTACTATGGTAAGAATACTGAAATTCCGCGCCAGATTAATGCACTTGTTCCCACCGCGGACTCAGACTAATTTTTATATTGATTCTCCTATCCGCAGTTATCCCAATGGTTATGAGATAGCCAAGGTGGGGCCAGATGACAGAGGTAAGTGAGGTTTATGGTTTAACAGGCGATCGCTGGGCGGTAAAACTGTAAAAATTAAGCATTGGTGATGCAATTTCTCAGACCTGATATTAACTATGACTCAACTTCCTGATACTCTTGAAGATGCGATCGCTCAAGCCAGTGAAGCCACAAAAACCGCTTTAGCAGATGATTACAGTCGTAACAGAGGTAGCAAGGAACTAATTTTCTTTGCTACCTCTGTGTAGTGTGTCGATGATAAATAAGCTGCTTATTAGCGATTTGGAGTAATCATAAATCTGCTCCTTACGTAATTCAATTAATAGAAAAATCAAGACTCTAGCTCATAACTTATCAAGTTGCATCAGCCTGATTATCTACTGTTTTCTCAACTAAGGAACGTAATGAATCTGCATCTTTGTTTACCCGTTCTTGCTGATACCAGAATGTAATTTCACGATCAGAAGCGTTAGCTAATACGGCTAGTCTTTTACAGTGAGGGCATTCGTAAACTTGGGGAAATTCTGGTTTTGGTCTTGTAGGAATTAACAGTTTATAGACCTGTCTTTCAAAATCTTCATCAGATTCAGCTTGTTGATGTGCTGCAACCAAATTATCAGCTAATTTTTCAATTAGTGGTTCCCACAGCAACTTAAAACCTTGCCGATTGGGTATTGGAGATAGGTTAATGATTTCACCGCATATACAACTAATTTTGGGCATAATAATCTCCTAACGATTGGGAGCATCCCAGTTTTATTTCACATCAAAAGAATCAAGAATTTAGCTCATAGCTTATCAAGCTTCATCAGTCTGATTATCTATTGTTTTCTCAACCAAGGAACGTAATGAATCTGTCTCTGTGTTTGCCAGTTCTTGCTGATACCAGAATGTGATTTCACGATCAGAAGCACGGGCTAATACAGCTAGTCTTTTACAGTGAAAGCATTCGTAAACTTGAGGATTCGCTGGCTCCCAACTCCTTGGATATAAAAGTTCATAAACTTTATTTTCAAAATCGTCATCAGATTCAGCTTGTTGATGTGCAGCAACTAAATTATCAGCTAATTTTTCAATTAGCGGTTCCCATAGCAACTTAAAACCTTGCCGATTTGGTATTGGGGATAGGTTGATAATTCCACCGCATATACAACTAATTTTGGGCATAACAATCTCCTAACGATTGGGAGCATCTCAGTTTTATTTCATATCAAAAGAATCAAGAATTTAGCTAATGGCTTATCAAGCTTCATCAGCCTGATTATCTACTGTTTTCTCAACCAAGGAACGTAATGAATCTGTCTCTGTGTTTGCCAATTCTTGCTGATACCAGAATGCAGGCACTTTATCAGCAGCACTGGCAAACACAATCAGTCGCTTACAATTTGGACATTCATAAACTTGAGGAAATTTTGGCTTCTTGAGATAAAAAAGGTCATAGGCTTGCTTTTCAAAATCTTCATTAGATGCTGCTTGTTGATGTGCATTGACTAAAGAATCGATAATTTGTTCAATTTTGGGTTCCCAAATAAGCTTAAACTCTTGGCGATTTGGAATCACAGATAAATTGATAACTTCATCACACAAACATCTGATTTTGGGCATAAGAACTTTTCCTTTTTGCATTTGAGCGTAACATTGTTACTCCTCACAACTTACTTTTGTAAGTTTTAATATTTGCTGTATCTAGTTTCTTTGAGAAAAATAAATAATAATTGAGTGCAATTACGGTTATTTTTTAAAGTTATTAAAAAGCTAAATAATGTTCTCTAAATATACGTAATTTTAGTATAATCACGAAGGCATAGACTTTGTATCTTTCGATTAATTTAATATAAATTATTGATGAAGACGCATAGAAAAAACTCTACCAGTCTTGAAGATGTTGGCTTGATGTACGAAATCTAAGCTATGTCAGGTTAATTTTTAGCAATCAAAAGATGACGAGGCGCGATCGCTGGGCGGTAAAACTGTAAAAATTAAGCATTGGTGATGCAAGTTCTCAAACTCGATATTAACTATGACTCAACTTCCTGATACTCTTGAAGATGCGATCGCTCAAGCTCGTGAAGCCACAAAAGCCGCTTTAGCAGATGGTTACACCCGTGTGCAAGTTGATTTGCTGTTCCCGGAACTCAAACAAATGCCTGTAGCGGAACAATTTCTGCCATTATTTGCTGAATATGAGTCGCGGTTGAAAGTGTTCTTTGCTGATGCTGGTGGTGCAGCCTTAGCACGTCGTGATTGGGTAGATGCAGCATTTCAAATTTTGGATATTGGGACAGGTAGGGCTGCCTCTATTCAGTCTAAAATCAAACCAGAAGACGAAATTTTCTTATTTGTTTCCCCAAGTGCGGTGGAAATACCCCAACTGGAAAAAGTTTGTGAAATTATTGGCGATCGCCCTTTGGTTATGTTAAACCCACGCCTAGAAGATTCTGGTACTGTAGGGATTGGTTACGCTGCTAGACAAATTCGTGAGCGTTTTCTCAATACCATTGAATCTTGCTATTATTTGCGTCCAGTTGATGAAAACACCGCTGTCTTTCGCTGCTATCCCGGACAGTGGGAAGTTTTGGTACAAAAAGGCGAAACCTGGGAAAAAATAGCTGAACTACCCAAAAAACCATCGGGCGATGATATTGACTATCTGCTGATGCAAGGGCAAGGGCAAACATCAACTGAAGGTACACCTATGAAAAAACCCAGTATGTTAAAAAGCTTACAACGATTTATTAAGGCTTTGAGTAGCTAGTTAAGACTTATGCAAGAAAACGAAAAACTAAGATTTTAGATGAGGGTGTCAGGGTTTAGGTGTTAAAAGCCCTGACACTCTTATATACACCCTCATACCCTTACACCCATTCTTGACATAAAATATTGGTGCATAATTCCTGTTTATCTCAACTTAAATTCATCAAATTTCATAACTTCTGAATCTGGTTTGCGCGTATCAAAAAGGTAGCTGCTAACCTTACCTGTAGACGTATCGAAGATACTAAAAACAGTAATATTATTACTAGCAAGATAAGGCATTGGTTTACCATCATCACCTAATAGTGGTGCAATGCTTGGTACTACTGGTTCCAAATCATTAGGATCGCCCAGGATAACATATTTTTCTTGATAACCTGTGGGAACTTCTCGCTTTCTGTCACCCCAAGCTGCACCATAAGTATTACCAACATTTGAGGTTTCTAAAAACTGCATTCCCTGAGAACTAATAAAACGATTCCATAAATGAGAATGACCATAAAATACTAACTGCACATTAGCTGCTTCTAGTAACGGGACAACATCACGAATAATATAGTCAGCATTGTGAGGATATTCGTAACGCACAGATGTAATTTTATCTTGTTGATTGCGATCGATAATTTGCACTGGGTCAGTGTAGGCAGGGACAATATTATCACCGAGGGTATGGGGCGGATGATGGAACATCACCACTTTATATTTTGCTTGTTGAAATTCTGGGCTGTTGAGTTCTGCTGTTAACCAATTGTACTGTGTACTACCTTGGGAAATTGGCTCATAAATTATCTGTCCATAACCCCAATTTTCAGGATTATCTAAATCTTTCTCTGCTTCCCGATACCTACCTGGATATTTTTCATCTAACTTGGGAGTGCGCCACATATTTGTGATGTATAAAACTATTAAACGCACGTCACCAAAACTAACTGCATAATATTTTTTCCCACCTATTTTACTTTGAGGTAAGCTCAAAATTTCTTCGTAGGTGGTCGTATTAAAAGAATTATCAATAAGCGATTTGCCACTATAGAGTTTTTGAGCAACAGCACGGGGAAATGTATCATCAAATTCATTGTTTAAATTGTTTGTTCTGGCAAAGCGTCCCATGACTTCATGATTACCAATGCAGCTATACATAGGTGCGTGTTGAATGATTTGCCCGCCAGTATAAGTAACTTTTACACCATCATGCTGCATTTCATATTTAGCACGACCTTGCAAACCTGGAAATAACGCATTGCCCCGATTATCATCAAACCATTCTGAGGCGCGATCGCTCACATTAATTAAATCACCAGCAAACCACACAGCATCTACTCGCCCCACTGTTTCTACTACTTTTTGTAGATTTGCGGCGGTCATTGGCTTGAGTTGATGGTCGGAAGTTAAGAGAATTTTTAGTGGTGTACCCGGTTCAGGTTTAGCAGCCAGAGTAAAAACATCACTGCTAACAGATACGCCGTCTTCTCTCTCACTGGTAACGCGATAATTCACCCGCACCCCTGACGTTAACCCTGCTACCTCAGCTTCGTGTCGCCAAATATCCCGTTTAGTCGGTTGTTGATAAACTTGTCCGTCTTGAGTTTGGTTCCCAACACGTGATTTTCGGTCTTCTCTGGTGCGGCTGAGTTTGGTAGTAGTAGCTTTGGCAGTTTGCTGCAAATTTTCACCGTAAACAACTGTATGTTTATTGCCGACAAACTCAGTAAACCATACTACTCTGACTGAGGTTGCAGTTGGCAGTTGCAAAAATGGATCTGTCAACAGTTGAGGGGCTGCGGTCATAATGGTTTGCCCAAATGAATGCACGCTTACCAAGGTAAAGCATAGAATAAACAGAAGTACAGGTATAAGCAATTTCATGATTTGTTCCGTTTGGGATGGTGATCAAATTCATGAATAACAAGAAAAAGTTAAATTTCTATTAAAATATTTCAATTATCAGCAGATGTAACAAACTCTACTAAATTTTGGAGGGAAAACCGTTAACTTAATGAGAGCCATAAATGTAATTCAGGCTACATTAATATGCGACTAGAGCAGTTGCAAGCTTTTTTAGCGATCGCCGATAGTGGTAGCTTTCAACAAGCAGCCAGACAATGTGGTGTCACCCAATCAACTATCAGTCGCCAGATTCAAGCCTTAGAAGCAGATTTGGGTGTGGAACTGTTTCACAGAAACACTCATGCTAAATTAACCTTGGGCGGAGAACGTTTATTGCCCCGTGTCCGCAAAATTTGCCAGGAGTGGCAAGTTGCTACACAAGAGTTAACAGATTTAATGGCAGGAAAACAGCCAGAATTGTGCATTGCCTCAATTCATTCCCTGTGCGCTTCTTACTTACCGCCAGTATTACAAAAATTCTGCCGTGATTATCCTGAAGTGCAATTGCGGGTCACATCTTTGGGCAGCGATCGCGCCTTAAAAGTTCTCAAAGATGGTTTAGTAGATTTAGCGATCGTCATGAATAATCGCTTTTTAACCACCGGCAGAGAAATGGTGGTGGAAGTTTTATATGATGAACCAATAGAAGTCCTCACCGCCGCAAATCATCCTCTAGCCCAATATGAACGCATCCCTTGGGCAGAATTGGTGCGTTATCCCCAAGTCGTATTTAAAGATGGTTATGGAATGCAGCGGTTAGTCCAAGATAAATTTGAACGTTTAGAAGCCACACTTCATGCAGCTTTAGAAGTTAATACCCTCGATGCTTTCCGGGGAGTTGTACGTCAAGGGGAATTAATAGCCTTACTTCCTACCTCCGCTTTGGTCGAAGCCCGGCAAGACCTAACTTTAGCCGTGCGCCCTTTAGCTAATAATCCCTTAGATAATTCTGGGTTAACTCGCCGTGTAGTCATGGTAACAACTCAAGACCGCCTGCATATTCCCCCAATTAAACACTTTTGGGAACTAGTCTTAGAAAATATTCCGCTGCAATCTCAAGAACAGCGATCGGCTTCCTGAAGTATGATGAGTCAACAGTCCATAGTCAATGGTCAACTGAAGTATGAAGTATAAAATTTTATCCTTCAGCCTCTTGCCTTTTGACTAATGACAAATGACTAATGACAAATATGAGTAACATCTTCAGGGAATTACTAAAAAAAGTAGGTGGTGGCAATCACACAGGCGAAAACTTAACTCGTGCGGAAGCTGCGATCGCTACTAAAATGATGTTGCTGGGGGAAGCAACACCAGCCCAAATTGGGGCATTTTTAATTGCCCACCGCATCAAACGACCAACGGGCGAAGAATTGGCAGGGATGTTAGATACATACAATGAACTAGGGGCAAAACTCCCAGCAATTCTATCTGCATCTCCAGTTATTGTACTGGGTATACCCTATGATGGCAGAACTCGCACTGCACCCATGAGCCATATCATAGCTTTACTCCTTGCTGCGGCTGGACAACCTGTGATCATGCACGGCGGCGATCGCTTGCCGACAAAATATGGTTTACCCTTAATAGAAGTTTGGCAAGGTTTAGGTGTTGATTGGACTGCTTTATCGTTACCTCAAACCCAGCAAGTCTTTGCACAAACGGGAATTGGCTTTATCTACACACCTAATCATTTTCCATTAACCAAAAGTCTTTGGGAATACCGCGACCAACTTGGTAAACGTCCACCCTTTGCCACAATGGAATTAATTTGGTGTCCTTACGCTGGTGATGCTCACGTAATTGCCGGGTTTGTCCATCCTCCCACAGAAGCAATGTTTCAATCTGCATTAGAACTCAGGGGAGTCAAAAAATATACCTTAATTAAAGGTTTAGAAGGGAGTTGTGACCTACCACGCGATCGCACCGCAATTATCGCTTTATCCGCATCCCCAGATTTAGAAAGGTTATTTCTTTCACCTCATGATTATGGGTTCACTACCAAAAATGTACCTTTAGGAACTACTAAAGAACTAATCACGCAAATTCAAGATGTTCTAACCGGAAAACCAGGGGAATTAATGCAAACAGCCCTGTGGAATGGAGGATTTTATCTGTGGCACAGTGGTATTTGTTCAGATATGCGATCGGGTATTGCCCAAGCAGAAAAACTCTTAACTAATGGTGCAGTCGCCACCAAACTCCAAGAACTGATTCAGGTAACTAATTCCGCCTACCATAATACCTTTCAGCATATTTGATTCGCATTGTCGCAGTAAAAGGCACAATCAAGAGTTTGGGAAAGGATGTGAGGTGTTAAGGTTTATTTGTTCCAACCCCTAACCCTATACCCTCATATCTAACAGTGTCGGATAAAAAATTTATACAATCTTGATATCTTCTTTGTAAAAATTGATAAACTATCTATTTGATTACCTCAGTTAGCCACCTCAGCTAAATCCGAACATTGAGTAATACTTGCATTTCCTTTAGAACAAGATATTAAAATTCATGAAAAAACTAAGTAGTTTTTCTAGTGTTAAATTTTTAACTTCTAGTATGGCTACGTTGGCTATTAGCTTGATCTCAAGTCAAAGTGCTACAGCAGCAACAATAGCTCTTGGTTTTACCAAGTTAACAGGTTTAGCTGGTGGTTCTCCGGCAACTACCGCTGTTTATCGTGCCGAAATTCCGGTTTTAAGCTTTGGTGAGATTGCTGCCATTGTCATTAAAGATATTAGCAATGGTACTGGTGGATCTCCTGGTAATGTCAGTGGCTTTGATTTAGATGCAGTCAAACTTAGTTATGTTTCTGTTGACAGCGCAGCGGCAGCGAAAAACATCCCCATTTCAGATTTAGTAGACGTTTTTGATTTTAGCCCTACAGGAACTATTTTGACTCCAGGAAGCCAACGTCCTCCTATGTCTCCGCCATTGTTTGGTACTACAGGCGGTAATGTCAATAATGCTGTAGCCACCCTGGGAAATTTTGATGCCAATTCTACTACTGACCCCAGCAAAATTTTCGGATTTTTCAGCTTGGGAGACAATGGTCAAGTAGAATTCAAACTCAAAAGTCCTGTTTCTACAAATAGTCCGTTATATCTTTACATTGGGGAAGTCGGAAATAATGGTGAAGTGGCAGCCGGAGAAGTGATTATCTCACAGCCAGCAAGTCCCGTTCCAGAACCTAGTGGTTTAGCTGTATTATCTTTGGCGGGGATATATTTGGCAGTTCGCCACCGCAAAAAAAACAAGTCTCAATAATTTTCCATAGAGTTATATCTAAGAAGAGACTGTAAGCCTCTGAAGCATCAACCGAATAATCAAACAAAGATTACATCAGCTAGATTTCTCTCAAAGATGAGATTGCTACATCTTTCTTCCTTGCAATGACATGCTTTCTAGAGCATTCCAACGGCTCATACTAATTCACCAAAATCTGGATATGTGTTTGTATGAAAATACTCAGCCCCTCTCCGCATCGAAGAGGGGCTGGAGGAGAGGTTATTCCAGGATGCCTGAATTGGTGTTCTAGAGAATCAGGAACAGACTTATTCCCTGTTCTTAACAACTATGCTTCTGGCACTTCTTGGGAGAACTTTTTATGAATTGTTTTGGATTTTTCCCCATCAGCAGCAACCGCAGTCATCAAATAGTCAATCAAGTTTTCTGAGAAGGGAACGCGGAGGTGAAATGTGCCATCTGGTTTAAGAGCGATGGGATTACCCGCAATATTGACAGTTGCATTGGGTTCGGTTGCACCGTGGATGATTAACTCTGCATCAGCGACAAACCAGAAATCGCGTTGGGGGCGGCTGAAGATGCGAACCGCAGTGGAACGGGCAATTGTCACCCAAGCATCACCTTCTGTAGCATAGCCGAGTTCAATCATATAGTCGCGATCGCTTGTCGGAATTGCCACATAGCGGTCATGGGTGATTTCTTCGCATTCATACTGCTGAATCAATTGGGGCTGCTGATAACTCATGTCGATATCAGTAGGATCATAAAGCCGCAATGCTAATTGCAGGATTCCCGCATTTTGCAGCATTTGTTTGCGGGTATCAGAAAGCTCCCAAGAAGCATAAGCCCATTTGGGTGTACGTGGTGTCAGGGTAATACTGCTATTATCTGCTGGTGAGGGCGATGACTGATCTAACGTTGGTAGATGCTCATCTTCTGTATAGAGAGGGCTGAAGACACGGACAATGGGAGAACGGGCTATACTGACCCAGCGATCGCCAACGATGAGGTAGCCAATTTCGGCAATGTAATCATGATCGGCTATGGGAATACCCACAGAGCTTGCAGATGTAGCGAAATCAAATTCGTACTGCTGGACGAATTGCGGCTGCTGATAACTCATATCAATGTTGGTGACATCATAAAGCCGCAAAGCCAATTGGAAGATTCCCGCATTTTGCAGCATTTGCTTGCTAGTGTCGGAAATATGCCAAGAGATATCAGCTAATTGATGGGTGCTAGGTGTCAGAGTGACAGTGCTGGTTTCATCAACTAACACTAAATTTGCTGCTTTAGTATTGGTATAAGCACTACCAAAGACACGCGCAATTTGGGAGTGAGCCAGCGTTACCCAGCCATTACCTTCAGTTGCATAACCAATTGCGGCAATGTAATCGCGTTCAGTTTGAGGAATAGCCACCGAGCCGCCCGATGTGGTGAGTTCACATTCATATTGCTGCACCAAGTGGGGCTGTTGATAACTCATGTCAATATCGGTGACATCATAAAGCCGCAAAACAAATTGGGATAGCCCAGCATTGTGAAGTATTTGCTGGCCATTTGCCGAAATTTCCCAAGTTACATCAGCTAAATCATGCGTTTTCGGTGTGAGAGTGACATTGCTCTGGGGGTCAGCGATCGCTAAAATTTCCGTTGTGGTAGCACTTGGTATTTGCCCTGTTGACTCTGGCGGATTCATCCCAGACCAGTCTCCTATCCCTGCACCTGGTAAGCTTTCTGAATTATTCACAATCAACTCCTCTGTTTGTTCTAACTCAGGTTCTGCTGCATCTGCAACGAAATTCAATTTCTCTATTTCCGGGTCTAACTGCGAGTCTTGTTCTGTGACATCTTCAGTCAGTGCAAAACCCCAATCATCCTCATCTATTGAGTTGTCAGGAATTTCTGGCAAGTCGAGAGTTGCGTTTGTCTCTGTCTCAGTCTGATTAACTGCTGCTACTGGCGTAATTGGTTCTGGGGGAACTTCGACTGTCGCGGATGTTTCTTCTGGCTCGTCAGATATTGTTGATGATTCTGAATTCGCGGTGGTTTTCGACCTATCTATAATGGGTGGATAGGACGTGTTGACCACTGAGGCTGGTGCTTCCATATCCCACGGCGATATGCCAAGATCGTAACCATTGTCTTCAGTTTGATGGTTTGCGGAGTCTTTGCCGACAATGATTGACCCAATCACGGCTCCTGTGCCAACAGCGAAAGCTGCATCGGCTGTTGAAGCTGGGATAGTACCTTCCAGCACATTAGCACCATTGTAAGAGCCATTGCCATTAGCCCAATTAGTCGGAGAAACTTCCGTTACCGGTTCGCTGATAGCAGTGGTTTCCATTGCTGCTGCTATTTCTGGTGCAGGTGGCTGAGGATTTGCTGGTGGGATGTCTTCTGCGATGGGAGAACTCGATGGACTCGTTCTAATCATCCACAACAGTAATCCAGCAATGACACCTACAGGTAATAGCAACCACCACAGCGGTATTTGTCCTTGAGCAATGGGATTATTCGCCGAGGGAGGTACTGGTTGCTGTCCGCCTGTTGCATCTGGGGCGATAGAAGCAGGTGGTTGCTGTTCGCTTGTTGCAGTCGGGGCGGTAGTTGCGACTGGTACTGCTGTTGTAAAGGGAGAAACACTAGCTTGGGGTGTGGTTTCTGGAGAAGATGGGGGATTGACAGCTAACAGTAGGGTAGGAGATTCACCTTTGGCGATCGCATCTGCTTCTTCTGTTCTAGCTGTTTCTATAGCTTGTTTTCCTGGTTTTGCTAAAGCAAAGCCGAGAAAACCTGCGACAGCGGGGCTAGGATTTTTTTTATAAACGTAAACTAAAGGTTGAGAGAAAGGATATTTCGGATCATTGGGTAAGGCTTGATGTAATTGCAATACCCGCACCCCAGGTAACTTGCTGATTTGATTGACTCTGGCGTAACTAATGCCATCTTTGCCGAGTTGTTTGACAATTTCGGCAGTGTTATCTTCTGTTAATTTGGTAGCAGTATCACCTGTAGCAAATTTTGCAGCCTTAAATACTGGGTAGTTGTTGAGGGCTTGGCGGGTATCGCTAGTATCTGGGCGATCAATCACCCGAATTTTGCCTGCTGGCCCTCCCAATTGTGACCAATCAGTCACACTTTTACCTCGAAAAATTCTGGCAAATTGTTTATCAGTCAAACTGCCTTTAAAAGGATTTTCTTCACCAACAATGATGGCAATTTTCTCGCGGTGCAAACGGACTTGTTCTAAACCTTGGGCTTTTTCTTCGGGAGTTAAACCACGCCCAATGGCCGCTATATCAGTTTTTCCCTCAAGTACAGCGTTAATTGCCGCATCTGTACCGTTGTTGGCAACGTCTATTTTTGTACCAGCAAACTGTTTTTCAAAACCTGCTTTGAGGTTTTGGTTGATCAGCGCCAAACTACTGGAACCATCAACACGCACCGTAGATCCATTCTCCACTGTTTGCGGCAGTGAGAAAGAGGGAGTGTCAGTGGCAGATTGTGCCAACACTGATGTTGACACAAACAGAGTGGCTGCCATAGGGGTGGTAGCTAAAGCTAACGTTAATGCCAGGTTGACGATCGCACTATCTTTTTTTTGTTGTTGCCCCATATACTCCTAATCCAAGGTACAGAAAACAGCGAACCGGCCAGTCCTCAATGTGATTTTGTTATCCAGGAGGAGACGCGCTAATTATACATCTGGTGTCAAGTTTCTTTGAAAATTTGGGTAATCTACGTATCCGAATCTATACTGTGTTTTACTTTATCTTGACTTTTGCCATTATTCATGGTCTGTTTAGTTTCTTTAAACCATTTAATAGCTTACATACTTTAAAATCTAAGTTATTTCTTGTTGTCGATGTCGATGTAGTTAACACATTTATTACCAATTAGCCCAGGATTATTTCACAAAAATATACACGCCAATGAGAAAATAGGCGAGGGAAAAAATTAAATATTATTACCGTTAATTTCTCAGTACTTACTCACCACTCTCTGATAAATAACAATGGCAATCTGGCTTTTCAATTAAAGACTCAACCAAGGCATTGAGGGTAGTTGCAGCCAGCAAACCACCGCCTAAAGTCCCTTCTACGGTAATCGCCGGCATTTTTTGTTGCAGAAGTTGGCGTTTGGCGGCGGGAGCGTGACTAAAGCCGATAGGCATTCCAATTACTAGGGCGGGTTGAATTTTTTGCTCTTTGATGGCGTTACAGGCGGCGAGGAGAACAGAAGGTGCATAACCAATCACTAAAATGCCGCCATTGGCAACTTGCTGTAATTTTTCTTGCCATTCTTGATGTTGCCAAAATTCCTGTTCGGCCTCTGTGGCGGTGGTGATGTGGGGGTTATTAATTAAAGTCGTGATGCGACAGCCTAAATGAGCTAATCTGGTTTGATCTAAAGCCGCTGCAACGGTGGGAATATCAACAAAAATCTCACAACTGGCAGATAAGGCTTGACGACTAGCCGCGATCGCACCGCCTCGCACTCTGACAAAGGATGCTAAACTCACATCACCACAGGCTAAAACCAACTGGGAAATCAGGTGTTGTTCAATTTCTGAACGGTGAGATAAATCAGGTAGCAAACGTTGTAACGATTCAGCAAATGCTTCTGAGTGAGTATGCACCTCTGCATCTAAACCACTCCAAAGTTGTTCTAGTCCACCTAAGCCAACTTGGGTTTCAACTTCTAACAATTTCATTTGGGCGAGGACTTCCGCCTGCATAATTTGACAATGGCGATCGCGTCCTAATAATCCTTCTAAGGCTGAGGCTGTTTGTCGCAGTTGGGCAATTTGCTGCATAATCGCCCAATACTGTTGTTGTAATTGGGCGGTGAGATTATCGGTTTCTGGTTCCGTCTCCAAAATATTGCGGATGTGGTTGAGTTGGAACCCTTGCTGCTTCAGCGCCACAATTCTTTGCAGCCGAATCACATCCTGTTCAGTGTAGAGACGATAGTTACTGGGCGATCGCACTGGTTGCGGCAACAGCCCCAATTGATGATAATGTCGTACCATCCGGGGAGTTATCCCACCTCCAACTGCTTCTGTGAGTTCTTTAATTGTTAAGTCACAAGTTTTCATGTGAGTGCAATACAACCTTTCTCTTGTAGGATAAACTTTCTAGTCCACCCCCAGAGAACTTACTTAACCTCAGTTCGGGTTAAAAAGATTTAATCGAACCACAGAGGCACAGAGACCACAGAGTTATGAGAATTTGAGAGATATTTTGCATAAGTTTGAGGATTTTGGGCTAACGATAGAATCATGTTTTGGGCTTATTCCGAACTCATGTTACTTAGGCCGTGATGGGCAAAATTAAGGGCGGGTAGCCCCACCCAATTAGTTAAAATCCTTGCAACTGTTTTTCAGTTACCCACGCAGCATGAAACCCATAAGGGACACGTTGGGGAATTAAAACACGTGCCACAGGTTCAGCGGTAATATCTTGAGCATTCAACACCAATAATTCAGAAGTATTGGCTGTCTCATCGTGAACAAAGGTCATCAACCAACCATCATCTTCAGCGGTAGCCTGGGGACGTGGTGCAAATACAGACTCACCGCCATAACGTCCTTGCCCAAATAGATTAATTTGGGATGTACCATTGTGAAAATCGTATTTCATTACGCCTTCAAACAAGGGTACAGGAGTAGGTGCGCTTTTGTTAACGTAACCATAGCGAGTTTGTCGCCCTAAGAAATTCTCGTTAACGCGAGGAAATTCCCCGGCGTGATCATCTAACCTAGACTCAGACATAGCCCCAGTATTCAAGTTAAACCGCCATTGATGTAGTCGGGGAATATTGGCATCTGGATCATCAATACCACTAAAACCCAACACCGAAGTTGAACTCATCCGACAGGCTATGAGTACAACTTCATCACCTTGTTCGTAGGCGTTTAGGGTATGAAACACATAGCAAGCCGGACTCTCAAACCAGCGAATATTGCTGTTATCGCCGTGACGTGGGAGAATGCCAAAACGACTTGGGCGATCGCTCTCAAACATGATCATTGGTTTTCCCTGCTGCATCCGTTCTGGGCGGATAGTTACGGGTAAATCCATGAAAATTGTATAGTTTTCTGTGATGGCGAAATCGTGCATCATCACAGGTGCGGGAATTTCAATGGGTACAGTCGATAACAACTCACCTGCGGCGGAAACTATGCCGTATTGCAAATATGGCGGCATAAACGAATAGCCAAAAAATACCATTTCACCAGTAATTGGGTCTACTTTGGGATGGGCAGTGAAAGCAGACTTTAGTTTGCCATTATATGTGTGTTCGCCAATTGTCTTTAACTCAGGCATCTGAATTGTATGAGGCGCACCAGCTTCCCACACGGCTAATAACTGCCCGCCATGCCAAACTAAGGCAGTATTGGCAGCATTTCTCGATATGTGAGGATGATCAGCCTGTGGTGGTTCTAGCAGCCCAGTTAAAATTGCCTTACCTGCGTCATGTTCTGCTTGCCATTTTTGCGTCTGCACATAGCGGTTGCGATAAACTGCTTTACCCTCGCTAATTCTCACACCATGCAGCATTCCATCGCCATCAAACCAGTGATACTCACCAATGGGGGAGTATTGAGGGTTAGGGCCATTGCGGACAAACATCCCTGAGAGTTCAGGCGGTAGTTCACCAATTACTTGCAGGTTTTCTGCTGTAATTTCTTTTTGAACGGGTGCAAAGTTGCCATCAAGATATGGATTCACCAATGTTTGGCTCATAATGTCGTTTATGAAATTCTGTAAATTTGCCAGAGTACTTAATCTAATGATGACAATATAGCGTTTCTCGTTTTATTGAGGTAGGACAAGGTGTTCAGTTGGGTTAGATCAGCATTACTAAGTAAATAGGGTGCGCTAACAGTGTTAGCGCACCCTCCAAAAATTAATAAATTGTTGACAAAAGTAGATATATCTCAATAAAACCTACAGATGCAAACCTATGAAATATTGATAATTTCCCCAGCATTGATACTTTTAGTAAATAGCTACGCTGCGAATATATACGTATTATTTAAATTTATGATTGTTGATGCCCCTTGGCATCGCATTCTTTATGCCAACACCTTTTGAGCAATCCAATCCGCCAGCTATGGGCGAATCGATGGGGGTTTAATTCTAATTTAGAATCACGGCTAAATAAGGGTTGGTTAAGATACTGCCAAAAGGGAAATTTAATTTTGGTGTGTTTTTCTGCCATAGTATGAGGAACAAATGAAATATATATAAGCGATCGCGTTATAGCAGTAGTGGAAATTTTTACTAGAAACCGCCACGTACTGATTTTCTAGTTAAAGATGACATGATAACTATTCAATTGTCCTGGTGACAATTGCGGAATTTTACGTAAAGTTTTCTGTCCATTTCGTTAGACTCAAAATGATCCTCAAAGTTCCTAAAGCTGAATACTGCGTGGTTATAACTGCCATATTTAGCATTTGTACTGAGTTCGTTCCTCATATAATGCCCTGCGGGAAAAGAATAGTAACAAAAACTTCCCAAATATTTCGGTTTCTCCAACTACTTACACTCTAAAGCCAACACTTGAGTTACTATTTCTGCTATTGCTTTTGTGGATTTTGCGTGGGGAGTAGTCAAAAATAAATATGGCAACAGTTATCAGTCAGCAGAGCTTGGAGCATATAGTTGTTACTGCCGAGCAATTTGTCATTCAGGGTAAGGTTAAGAGTGTGGCTGCGTTTGGCAGTGGTAATATTAATGACACTTTTCTCGTCACCCTTGATTCTGCGCCATTACAGCATTTTGTCTTGCAACGCATCAATACCCAAGTATTTCGCCAGCCGCAACTGATTATGCAGAATATGCGGATTTTTAGCGATCATGTTTATCAGCGGTTGCAACATACACCCCTCAATCGTCGCTGGGAATTACCACGGGTATTGTCAACACAGGATGCTCAAGATTATTGCATTGATGCTGATGGCTCTTTTTGGCGGGCAATTAGTTTTATTCAAAACTCCCAGTCTTTTGATACGATGCCAAATATTGGCTATGCCACAGAAATTGGCTATGCCTTGGGGATGTTTCACAATTTAATTAGTGATTTACCACCAGAAAAATTTGCCGATACCCTTGCAGGTTTCCACATTACACCGCTTTACCTGCATGATTATCAAAAAGTTTTGGCAAACACCACCCCGCAATCATCGCCTGAAGTTAATTATTGCTTGCAGTTTGTCAGCGATCGCACCACTTTTGCACATATCCTGGAAAATGCCAAAGCTCAAGGCCAATTACCATTACGCTTGATGCACGGCGACCCCAAAATTAACAATGTACTGTTTGATACGGCAACTCAAAAGGCTGTCAGTGTAATTGATCTAGATACTGTGAAGCCAGGATTGGTACATTACGACATTGGTGACTGTTTACGTTCTGGTTGCAATCCCCTGGGTGAAGAAACTGAGCATTGGGATAGTGTTTATTTTGATACAGATTTGTGTCAGGGAATTTTACAAGGTTATCTGGCGGTTGCTAAGGCGTTTTTGACGGAGAATGATTATGCCTATATGTACGATGGCATTCGTTTGATTGCTTTTGAATTAGGACTGCGATTTTTTACTGATTACTTAGCCGGAAACGTCTATTTTAAAGTCAAGCACCCAGAACACAATTTAGCAAGGGCGATCGTTCAGTTTAAGCTCACCGAAAGTATCGAAGCTCAAGCCAGCCAAATTCGCAAGATTATTCAGGATATGCAATGAACGAGCAGAAATTCAGTTTGCAACCCTTTAAATCTGGTAATTTGCTCCCGAATGTGCAAATTACAGGTAATATCGCCCGAAATGATCATCAACTGACGATTACTTACAACCTCCGCGGCGATTTAACAGAAATTATCATTGCTTCACCATCTGATACACCAACCCGCAAAGATGAACTGTGGCAAGATACCTGCTTTGAGTTTTTTGTGGGGCTGAAAGACTCTCAACGTTATTGGGAATTTAACCTCTCTCCTGCTGGACACTGGAATCTCTATCGTTTTGCTGGCTATCGTCAAGGAATGCAAGTAGAAACAGCTTTTACTTTTCTGCCATTCTCAGTGGAACATCAGGCTGAGATTTTAACCCTGAATTTAGATGTGGATTTGGCTAAAATTGTGCCTTCAGAGCAAGCTATTGATGTCGCAATTACGACTGTGGTAAAACAAAAAAACCATCAAGTGTCTTACTGGGCATTAGCTCATACAGGTGCTGAAGCTGACTTTCATTTGCGGGATAGTTTTTTCATTCGGTTGTGAATTATCGCAAGGGGCAAATTATACCATTTCACCAAATAAATGATACAAATAATTTCTCCCCTGCTCCCCTGCCCCCCTGCCCCCCTGCGGCCTATTTGTATCAAACTTAAAGTGAAACGGTATTAGAGGTGACAGAGTTAAAAGTCTTTTATTGTCTAAGTTTTATCGCTTACCGATGCCCTAACTACCTTGGCTAAAGCTATAGATACAGAAAGCAAATCCCAAATAGTATGAGGGGTCAAACCCATCAGGGGGTTAACCCCGCAGTCAAAATGAAACTAGCAAAAATACAATTTTAGTAATCGATTACTTTGTTCAGGGTTTTATAGGCTATAAATTAAAGCGATCGCTACCACGGAACTGCGATCGCTTTTTATTTTTGAATGAGTCCAGCAATGGCAGCAATTAATTTTACCGGATCAGCGGGTTTGGCAATATGCAGTTGAAATCCGGCGGCGAAAACTAGCTGTTGTGTTGCCTCTGCGGCGTAAGCTGTGAGGGCGATAGCGGGAATTTTGCCACCTTGATTAGTAGGTTGCGATCGCAGTTTGCGAATTAAAGCATAACCATCGACATCTGGCATACCCAAATCACTTAACAGTAAATCTGGCAGGGACTGTGCGATGGATTCAAGGGCTGCTTGGGCGGATTGTGCGGCGGTGACAATTGCTCCCTGTTGTTCCAAAAAAAATGCCAGAAACTCTCGTGTATCCGCATCATCATCTACTACTAATACCTTGATGCCTTCTAGAGGCAGAGAAAGCATAGCTAATGGATAGGAAGGTACTTTGGTTTCTTCCGTGACTAACTCTCGATTTTGTGGCTGGGCTGGTAAGCAAACTGTAAATGTTGCGCCTTGCTCTTCTCCAGGACTTTCTGCCCAAACTCTACCACCATGTAACTCGACTAGCTGGCGAACAATGGCTAAACCCAGTCCTAATCCGCCTGCTCTCCTGGTGATGCTACTATCTGCTTGACGAAAATACTCAAAAACGTAAGGCAAAAACTCAGGACTAATACCTTTACCTGTATCCTGAATCTGGATTTGCACTTGCGAATCGATCTGTTTTAAATTAACAGTCACCTGTCCACCATCGGGGGTAAATTTGACGGCGTTCGATAGCAAATTCCACACAACTTGTTGTAGACGGCTACTATCACCTTTTACTTGCCCAATTGTAGAATCAAGATGCAGTTGAATTTGAATTGATTTCGCTTCTGCTGCCAATTGCACTGTTTCTAAGGCAGATTCAATGGTGGTAGTGAGATTAACATTTTCTAAATTCAGTGATAACTTACCGCGCAGAATCCGAGAGATATCTAATAGATCATCAATCAATTGCACCTGTAACTCTGCATTCCGTTCAATTGTCTCTAAGGCGCGATCAGTGGCGGCTTCGTTTAAGTTGCGTTTCCGTAATAGCTTCGCCCAGCCCAAAATCGGATGCAGGGGCGATCGCAGTTCATGAGACACTATCGCCAAAAATTCATCTTTAATACGGTTTGCAGCTTCGGCGGCTTCTTTAGCTTGTTGGCGTTCTTCCGCTACAGCTAAGGCTTGATCCCGTAAGTTCTTATATTCTTGCACTCGAAAGGTTAAATCTGTCACATCTTGAATGGAAAACAGTGCATAAAATCCATCTCCATCTAATGACGGTACAGCAGTAACTGTTGTGTGTTGAATGCGGTATTTATCTTGTGGTAGTGCTACAGGAATGACATATTTATGCAACTGTGAAGAAAAGATGGAAGGTGGCCCGCCTTCAAAAATTTGCTTTAACCGGATAGTATAGCGGGGTTGATGCAGATGAGGAAAATACTCGTCAATCGAGCTTCCTAGAATATTATGTCTGGGAATTTTTGTCCATTCTTCCAAACAGCAGTTCCAAAATAAAACGGTGTAGTCTGAATGTAGAACAAAAGCTCCCAAAGGAATTTGGTCTAACAAGCTAAATTTTTCCTGGGCTTGCTCAATTCTGCTCATCTTCTCACACTGTTTTTAATTGATGCTGTTCAAACTAATTGAAATTTTCCCATAATATAGCCATCCTAAATGAGTTATGAAATTACTCGTTGAGGTAGGGAACAGGGAACATAAAATAAAGAATTACAAATTTACTTTGCTTCTGCACGCATAATTTAGGAATGCTATCCGGACATTTCTTCGTTAATCGCTTTAATTAACGCATCAAATGTCCCCACCTCAAAGATTAAAATAATATCCCCAATTAGTTCCAATTGTTCAATTGCAAACCTTGCTTGTGCCAGTAATATTTTAGTTTGATCATTATCATTATCAAATAATAATAAATTATCAATTTTGTCTTCTAAATAAATAGGTATTGTGTAATTCATGCGTTGCTTTAATACATTGCTAATTGAACCCATTACTCCATTAATCACAATATTGCCTATTTCGCTTAGAGTACCAATTTTTACCTCATCTAAATCTGCTGAATTTGCTTCTTCTCCAGTCAAAACTGCCACTAATGTTGATGCACTTTCTGTCGGGAAAATTAACCCCGCAGTCCCATAAAAGGAGCCTGTAAAACTCAGCTTGACAGATGCTAAATTAGCATCATGAAATCGGGTTGCTAATTCTTGATAAGCTTGTATAGCAGTCAAGACTTTGACAAAGGGAATTTCCAAACTAATGTGAGAATCTACCATTTCATTCAGTAGACTTGCGGCTCGACCAACTCCAATATTAATTAATTCTTGTAAAGCATCTAGTTGATCTACTGTCACATTCATAGGATGTTTATTCCTTTGTATTTATAGCTTGCTGAACCACTTCGCGTAATTGTTGTTCTTTTGGTGGTTTATTGATAAAGTTAACTGCTCCTAAGTTATAGCTTTGATTACGTGCGCCTTCTTGAATATCTGCCGAAATGATAATTGTGGGAATTTTTAACCCTTCATCTTGTAAAGCTTGGAGAAATTCAAATCCATTCATATCTGGCATAAGTAAATCAGCCAATACACAATTAGGCTGATGTTTGTGAACTATTTCTAATCCTTCACGCCCATTAGTTGCTTCTAATATTTCATAACCATCGGCTTGCAGAAACTTGCGAATCATTCTCCGCGAAAAGGCTGCATCGTCAATAATTAACACTAAGCTCATCAGGTTGATCCTAAAAATTCATTGGGTTATGTTTACTCATTTTATATTGGTAATTCCGCCGATAAATGTTGTTGAATAAAACTCAGAATGTCGAAATAAAATTTAATTTATCTATAATTTAATTTTATATTTTTCAGCAAAAGCAACATTTTTTCAAAATACATATACTGCTGAAACTATAATGCTACTTTTGGGAGAGTTTTGTCAAATTAATTAGGTTTTGGCAATCTCATCTCTTGGCTGGGCTTGCCGTAGCCAGTGTAAGATGGTGGTGTGGTGAATGTCTGTAACGCGTTCAATTTCCCGTAGGCTCATACCTTTGCAATACATTTTTAAGCAAAGTTGCTTGATATCATTTGAATAAGTCCAAGAATGGTAAGATTCAAGAAACTGACGGCCACACTGTTTACATTTGTAGCATTGTCTGTTTTTGCGACGACCATTCTTATAAGTTTGAGTTGAGTGGCAACGAGGACATTGCATTGCTCTCAGTTGAATTATTAAGGACAATCATTATCTTTTCAGCATTACCTACTGTGAACATCTTTCTAGGGAAATATATCTATTGATTTAAAAAATATTAAAATTAAGACGAAAGATATAAATTTATCGCCGATCAATCTAATGGAGTTAACAGAAATTGACAACGATGATATGGAAGCATTTCTCTTGGAAAGCAATGAGAGTTTGTCCGAAATTGAAAGAGACATCATTGAGCTTGAGAAAGCATCTGTTAATCGAGAAGCTTTAGAGCGGATTTATCGCTCGCTCCATACACTCAAAGGAAACTGTGGATTTTTGCCATTTCCCAAGTTAGAGTCACTGGCTCATGCGGGAGAAAGTTTAATTTCATGTTTGCGTGAGAGTGCAAAGCAATCATTAGTTAACAGCGATCGCAACTTTGCTGTTACACAACCAATCATCAGCACCTTATTACAAACAGTAGATAGCATCCGTCAGCTGTTATCGCAGATTAAAACTACCACACAAGAAGGCAGTGATGATTATTCTACACTTATTCGTGATTTAGCGAAATTAGAACAAACTCAACAGGTAGTTACCATCTTACAATCATCTCCAGCGACCGAACCGATTGAAACAGCAACTACAATCACAGGCTCAGAATCAGCTTATATCCGCGTGAATGTGAGTTTGCTAGATCAGATGATGAATCTAGTCGGTGAACTGGTTTTAAACCGGAATCAAGTGATGGGATTTTCCCAGAAATATCAAGATAGTAGCTTTAGTGCGACTTGTCAGCGGCTCAACTTGATTACATCCCAGTTGCAAGAAGGAGTGATGAAAACTCGACTGCAACCAATTAGTACTATTTGGCAAAAATTCCCGCGAGTAATTCGAGATTTAGCGATCGCACATGGTAAACAAGTTGTAGTAGAAATGCAAGGTGCAGAGACAGAAGTCGATAAAAGTATTATTGAAGCTATCAAAGATCCCTTAACTCATTTAGTCCGCAACTGTATTGATCATGGCATTGAATTGCCAACCGAGCGCAGTGCTGCTGGGAAACAAACCACAGGAAAGATTTTTTTGCAAGCCTTTTATGAAAACAGCAAAGTTAACATTGAAATCGGTGACGATGGACGCGGTTTATTTCCAGCACAACTCAAAATGCGGGCGCAGCAACTAGGTTTAGTAAGTCCTGCACAAGCAAAGACAATGAATGATGCAGAAGCTATAAATTTAATTTTTTTACCAGAATTTTCCACCTCCCAACAAGTGACAAGCCTCTCTGGGCGAGGGGTAGGGATGGATATTGTCAAAAGTAATATTGATAAAATTAACGGCAGCATTGAAATTGATAGTCAGCCGGGAATAGGAACCACCTTTAAACTAAAAATTCCCCTGACATTAACAATTATCCCCGCATTAATTGTGAACAGTCATGGCGATCGCTATGCTATCCCCCAAGCCAGCCTGGAAGAATTAGTTTACTTAGAACCAGAGCAAGCACTCAAACAAATTGAAACATTCTACGACGTACCCGTATATCCCCTGCGAGGAAATCTCATCCCCTTAGTTTACCTCAATCAAGTCCTACACCCATCAAGCCCTCCCCACTCAGTACTCAGCACTCAGCAAGCTGCTCAACCCTCCCTACAGCCAACAGCACTAGTCTTAGTAGTTATCCAATCCGACTACTACCAATTTGGGCTAATTTTAGACGCAGTTGAAGACATTCAAGATATCGTTGTCAAACCTTTAGGAAAGCAATTAAAAGCCCTATCTCTGTTTACGGGAGCTACAATTATGGGCGATGGCAGAGTAGCATTAATTCTTGATGCGGTAAATTTGGCAAAACAAGCGGGAATACATGAAAAAAAACAACTATTGGCGAGTATTTTCGGTGCAAACATCCCAACAGAAGTAGAGGAACGTCAATTAATTTTACTGTTTCAAGGAACTCAAAGTGCATTGATGGGGATTCCGGTGGCGATCGCTTTTCGGTTAGAAGAAATTCAGCGTCATGCTGTCGAAAAAGTGGGGAATCAAGATGTTGTCCGGTCTTCTGGCAGAATTTTGCCTATAATCGACCTGAAAAACATCTTTCCTGACGATACAAAGCCTAGTCAAGAAACCGAGACACTGCAATTAGTGATTGTCTCTCCCAATGCCGAACTGAGTGTGGGCTTAGTAGTTGAACGCATTCTTGATATTGTAGAAGAACCACTGACAATTCAAGGTATCCCTAGTAGACCTGGAGTTTTGTTTTGTGCTGTCATTCAAGGGCAAATCACAGAAATATTAGATGTTGAGGCTGTGATTAAGATTGCTAACCCCTATTTGTTGCAAGTGAGCGATCGTGGCTGAACAACAACTCTGCACTTTTTGGTTAAATAAAATTTACTTTGGCATTGATGTGCGGCATGTTCAAGAAGTGATTCGTCCCCAAGTTCTAACTCGTGTACCTTTAACACCGCCAGATATTTGTGGATTAATTAACTTGCGCGGCCAAATTATTACTGTCATCGATTTACAGCAGCGATTAGATATGGGTGAGTCAGCCAGGCGGAACACTCAGCTAGAAGCACCCCTGGGGTTTAATATCGTTGTATGTTCTGATCATGAAGTAGTCAGTTTACTTGTTGATGATGTTGGAGATGTTTTAGAATTTCCCGAAAACACCTTTCAATCTCCACCCGCAACCCTAAAAGGTAGAATGCGTCAGATACTGGCGGGAGCTTACCCAATTGCAGAAGGATTTTTGTTAGTTGTTGACACTGAAAAAATTCTCAACGTTAAAGTCATTTAGGAGTTATTGGCAATGGCTACAAATCGGTCTGGGAAAACAGCTAACTCTAAATCTCCCACAGAAAATGGTGCGGAACCAATACAAACCAACCAAAATCCAACAGACATCCAACTACAACCTTTATTAGCAGCATTAAAAGCCGCCAAAAATGGTGATTTCACCGTTCGTCTAGCAGTTGAGGACAATGGTTTAAGTGAAATTGCCACAGTTTTTAACGAATGGGTGAGTTTGAACCAAAATGTCAACAACGAAGTGGCTCGTATCGCTTCGGAGATTGGTACAGAGGGAAATTTAGGTTCTCAAGCCGTAGTCAAAGGTGCTAAAGGTTCTTGGCAAGAATTACTCAACAACGTCAATCAAATGTCTGCAAATATCTCCGAGCAGATTAAAAGTATTCGAGAAGTTACCCTAGTCGTTGCTCAAGGAAATTTATCTCAGCACATCGAAGCCGACAACGCCGGAGAATTTAAACAACTGACTGATAATGCCAATCAGATGATTAGCCGTCTGCGATCTTCTATCAGACAAATGGCAGATGTCGCCACAGCAGTTGCATCTTCCGCCGAAGAACTCACCGCAGTCAGCAAAGAAATGACAGAAAATGCCAAACAAACTTCCGAACAGGCAAATTCCGCCTCAGCTTCAGCCGAACAAGTCAATCAAAATAGCATCACCGTGGTGACAGCAGTCGAAGAAATGAACGCCAGCATTCGAGAAATTGCCAAAACTGTTGCAGAAGGGGCGAAAGTCGCAAATCAGGCAGTTAAAACTGCCGATCGCACCAATGAGACAATAGATAAACTTGGTCAAAGTAGCTCGGAAATTGGCAAAGTCATTAAAGTTATTACATCCATAGCCCAACAAACAAACTTACTCGCACTCAACGCCACCATCGAAGCCGCTAGAGCCGGTGACGCAGGGAGAGGATTTGCCGTCGTCGCCAATGAAGTCAAAGAATTAGCCAAGCAAACAGCCAACGCCACAGAAGATATTAGTCAACGTATTGAAGCGATTCAATCTGATACTCAAGGTGCGATGGCCGCCATCAGCCAAATTACTGACATCATCAACCAAATTCACGACCTACAAAGCACCATCGCCAGCGCTGTCGAAGAGCAAACGGCAACCACAAATGAAATTGCCCGGAATATCGCCGAAGCCGCCCAAGGTACAACAGATATTGCCAAAAGTATCGGCATTGTCGCCCTGAATGCTCAAACTACCACCATTGGAGCCAGTAATACTTCAGCCGCCGCCACTGAATTAGCCCGAATGGCTGTAGATTTGCAAAGGGTTGTCACTCAGTTTAAGTATTGATAGGCACTTGGGCTTTGCCCAAGACCGTACTTCTCTCCTTGTGGGCGGAACAAATTTAAAATCCCCAAGCTGTAACCCAAAAGTGGGTACAGTCAATCTAAAATCGCAAATCTAAAATCCAAAATGGATTGACCATGCCAAAAATTCGGGTATTAGTTGTGGATGATGCGGTGTTGGTTCGCAGTCGCGTCAGTAAGATTTTATCCAGCGATCCGCAACTGGAGGTAGTTGGAGTTGCCGCCAATGGTCGCATTGCCTTAGCCAAGATTCCGCAAGTCAATCCTGATGTTGTCCTCTTAGATGTGGAAATGCCAGAAATGAACGGTTTGGAAACTTTGGCCGCCCTCAGACCCATTTATCCACACCTCGCAGTAATTATGTTCAGCACCTCTACCCGCGCTGGCGCAACTGCTACCATAGAAGCTCTCTCTTTAGGTGCTTCAGATTACGCCACAAAACCGAGTAATCTAGGTAGTGTGGAGGCTGCTAACCAACATATCCGCCAAGAATTAATTCCCAAAATTAAACTATTTGGTGCAGGAATCCCGGCGGTTTCGCCCTTAAAGGCGATCGCCAATGCTGTTGTTCTTCCTATCCCGAAAAAAACAGCACCAGTGGATGTGGTCGCCATTGGGGTATCTACTGGGGGGCCAAACGCTCTTGCTACACTGCTGTGTAATATACCTGCTGATTTCTCTGTTCCTATTCTGATTGTGCAACACATGCCGCCGATGTTTACAAAGCTACTCGCCGAAAGATTATCTTCTAAGTGTCAAATTTCTGTAAAGGAAGCAGTTACAGGAGTTACCTTAAAAGCTGGACAAGTGTGGTTAGCACCGGGAGATTTTCATCTGATTGTGCAGCGTGAAGGAAATCAGGTGTGTCTAGCTGTTCATCAAGCACCTCCAGAAAATTCTTGTCGCCCTTCCGTGGATGTACTGTTGCGTTCAGTAGCCCAAGTTTATGGTGCAAGGGCGATCGCAGTGATTCTTACAGGTATGGGTCAAGATGGTCTGCACGGCTGTCAATGTATTCGAGAAGTTGGCGGACAAGTGTTAGCACAAGACGAAGCTAGTAGTGTAGTCTGGGGAATGCCTGGTTTTGTCGTCAATGCCGGATTAGCAGATCAGATTGTTCCCCTTGAGAAAATGGCGGGTGAAATTATGCAGCGCATCCATCCTGTTCAAAGGTCAGGTCTGTAATGAAATAGGCAATGGATATTAATACTTCGGATTTTGATTATTTACGGCAATTAGTTTATCAGCATTCAGCAGTGGTGTTAGATGGTGATAAAACTTATTTGGCGGAGTTATATTTGCAGCCCATTGCTGAAGCAGCAGGATTTACCACAATTACAAATTTAATTACTTACCTGCGACATCAACCATTGAATGATTTGCATATTCAGACAATTGAGGCATTAGTTACTAACGAAACGTCATTTTTTCGGGATACATATCCTTTTGAAGCATTGAAACAACTGGTTCTGCCAGATTTGATAAAAAAACGGTGCATTGAGCGATCACTCAATATCTGGTGTGCTGCCTGTTCTCATGGACAAGAACCTTATAGCGTCGCTATACTGATTCGTGAGCATTTTCCTTTATTAGCCAATTGGTCTTTAAACATCATTGCTAGTGACTTTTCTGGCAAAGTTTTAGCCCGTGCCAAGGAAGGGCGTTATAACCAATTAGAAATTAGGCGTGGTCTACCTAACAATTTGCGAGAAAGATATTTTAAATTATTAGATAATGAATGGCAAATTCATGATGAAATCCGCAAAATAATAAACTTTCGTCAAATAAATCTTATTGATTCTTGGTCAATTTTACCTAATATTGATATTATCTTTCTTCGCAATGTTTTAATTTATTTTGATATAGCTACTAAGAAAGATTTACTCACCAAGGTGAGACAGCAATTAAACCCAGATGGTTATTTATTTCTGGGTAGCGGGGAAACTACAATCAATCTCCATGAATCATTTGAGCGAGTGCAATTTGACAAGAGTATTTTCTATCGATTGCGTCCAGTCGCTTCAGATATCACACCGAGAAAGTAAGCGTTAATTTTTTAGGCTTATTTGCCCACTATTGATGGTTTTTATTGACTAAAGACAATTGCTAATGACGGATGAATAAATATTCTGATATCGCTAAAATCATTGGCAAGTCAATATTTTAGCTAGGTGTTGAATATGAGACGTGTGTCTGATTTTGTGTTCATGGCTTTCTGCACTACAGTTTGGTATTTACTAGGAATCATCTCAGCGATCGCCACACCCAGGATGCAGGTTAGAGAACCAAATCAAAGCCGTAACAGTCATAATTTTTTAGAAAAAAGTGATTGCTTATTTAATGCGCGATCGCCCTATATTCAATGTGCTGTGAATCCGACCGAAGTGTGTAATCAATGTATTTATTTTGCAGAATATAAGGAATGGGAATATTAATTCATACTTGCTAATGTCAAATTATTAGTTGATTGATGGTTGCTATAGATACCCGATGGCTTAAAGCAATCGGGTATCTGAGTTTTCAGCAGTATAGTGCAGTGCGTAACCGTAGAATTAATCAGTAACTAATCCAGATTTTAAGGTGAAATAAGCAGCGCAAAACCGACCACCATCAGGATATTTGAGTACTGCTTTTCCTAGATAAAAATCCTCATCAATCTGGACTAATTGGTCTACCAAGTCACGAATTAAGAATTGGGGATTATCAGGTAAATCAAAATTCAAGCGCAAAACTTCAATATCTGGCTCTAATAAACACTTGTCCCGCGATGTTTGAAATTTGAAAGCTAGTGTTCGACCTCTACTATCTGCAACATAGCCATTATAGAAAGGCCAGATAATGCGTCCCAATAATAAGCCATCATTGGTAAAAATATTGTCTCCCGTATTGGTATTCGCATCAAAGGTTTTACCTTCCCAAGGTAGCCACATTTTAGTGATGATATCTAACCAACTGTCTAAAACCGGGTGGAAATTAGCGGTCAGAAACTCACCCCAGTAGCGACCATTTAAAGTAGGATTTGGGACTCTACCTTGACGGTAAATCTGATCTAAGGCCGCAATTCCACCTTTTTGGTCATATTTTAACTGTCTTCTAGCTACTTCAAGTTCTTCGCGTAAATTAATGTTAAGTTGCTGATCAGTATTCATGGGTAGCCTCACTGAGTTTAGTTTATTTCTGAGAGCTAGGACTTACGCAATGAAGTAAAGTTAACTATTTAAAAGCAATCAAGTAACTGCTTCTATTATGACAATTAGCAACGCAAGATTCAGCCATCAGGAGGAGACAGTCGCGTGTGCGTGCTGGCTTGAGGGAAATTCGGGTAAAATTAAGAACCCAATAATTATCAGGGTCAGACGCACTTACGCACTACATTTTTAATTTTTGCCAATTTGGCAAACAAACTGTGGTGAATACTGATATTGTTTGTATTGTGCAAGGGGTGTACCAGAAGTTGTCCTGACTTAATTGTTAGGACAACTTCTCCAAGAAAAATCATCAGTCGGAAATGCTGTGGAGAATCAACTGATAATTCAGACAGTAGGAAACAGGAAACAAGGAAGAACCTTGTCAACAGTTACAATCAAAAACTTTCACAGCCAAGCATTAAGCAGGGGTTTTGAGTCTAGAGATTCAAATTAGTACATATAAACTTGCTACACAACCCAACCAGAAAATCCTTAGTCCTTGATATTTGGTGCAGATTTTTAAGTAAGGTTAACAAATGATAAAAATTGGATTAAAAATTTAGCATACACATACATTATTTGCTATGAAATCTGGCTGCTGAGGGAAAATTGATTGTTTTTAGAAAGTTTTAAGAGTTATTATCGATCGCAAGGAATAAATTAACAACTTGTAAAAAACCGAATCAATGTAGTGAACTACCCCAGCGTTGAAATTTCGGAACAAAGGAGTCCCATAAATTTGGTTGGTGATATGGGACAAGCGGTGCAAATTTCCATTCATGCACCTAGCCAATATATCTGTGCCAACTGCGAACACATATTACCAGATTGGAAACAACAACCTTTGTTTTGGGTGGTAATTGTTTTGCAGCGATCGCAATATCATTTAGTCAAAAGCACAACAGAAGTTGAGTCAGAGAAACAACGCTTACGACAAAAATTTATGCGGTTCGGCTGTGACGTGGCTTTTGATCTGCGCGATCGCGGTTATCTCGCAGATTTAATTGATCCGCGGACTGGTTATCCGTTACTTTCCCGTCCTGGTGCTATGCCCCATAATGATACAGCTGTAGTCAAAGCGTTACTTGGCTATCCAGTTATTAAAAATAAATGCTGTATGCTAGTTCATCCTATTTGGGGTACAGCAGTTTATCCTAGTGTTTTAATCTCAACCGCACCCCCAAGACTCATCGAAATTGTCACAAAAGAAGTCGGCAGTCAGCATGGGTGGGAAGAGAAAGTGTGAAGTATGAAGTGTGAAGATCAAGGTTAATTTTTCTTGTTAATACTGCGAAACTCCCAAGGATTGGTAAACTTAGTATCACTCCAAACCCCTCGTTTTTGCTGTTGTGCCTGTGCTTCAGCTTGTTGAACTAAATCTTTACTGGGACATTTATTTAAATAAGGACGATATACCTTAGCTAAACCTTCTCTTAATAATACTTCTTGAACAAAAGTAGCATCTTTTAAACGCACTTCAGCCACCTTTCTTTGATAGCGATCAGTATCTGTGATGTTGAGAATAACGCGATCGCCTGATTGTTTTACTAGTTGCTGTAAGCGTGCTTGTGCTTTTTCACCCCAGTTAAATTGATTGCGATCGCTGGCGCGGCTACTGTTCCTTTCTTTTTGCGAATGGGGAACTTCTGGCGCATCCATGCAAGCAAAGCGCACGTTAAATTTATTACCTTTCGCATCTTTGACAGCTAAAGTATCCCCATCGCTAACTCGTTCAACCAAGTCTCCAGAAGCACTAAAAAATTTATCACAACTGGCTAAACCCAAAACGATGATACTTGCACTCAGCCAAAGTACTACTTGTTTTGTTAATTTCTGCATTCAACCTTACCTAACTCTGATGGATGATACTATATTTGATTTTTGAAATAGATGCGGCTCCGATTGAAGTTTCAACATTAAAAATAGTGATATAGTGACTGAAATCGGTTCTGATGGGGAGCAGCCATCAGATGTAAGGGGGAAAGTCTGGTGTAAATCCGGCACTGTACCGCAACTGTGAACCGAAATTAGGTGAGTCAGGATGCCCGCCGATATAACTGAATATACTTACATAAATCTGCGAGGTACAGATTATGAACAGAAAAAAGCAGGCTTTAGCTAGTCTCAGCCTGATGGCAGTAATTAGTTTTTATCTAGTAGTTGGTTTACCCAAACCCGCCTACGCTATGCACATTATGGAAGGTTTTTTACCAGTGCAGTGGGCAATTTTTTGGTGGATTGTAGCATTACCATTTTTTTTATTAGGTTTGCGGAGTTTAACGCGCATTACCCAAGCTAACCCCCAACTTAAACTATTACTCGGCTTGGCGGGTGCGTTTACTTTCGTACTTTCCGCATTGAAAATCCCTTCGGTTACAGGTAGCTGTTCTCATCCTACCGGCACAGGGTTAGGTGCGGTGCTGTTTGGCCCCTTAACTATGTCGGTTTTGGGTAGCTTAGTATTGTTATTTCAAGCTTTATTACTAGCACATGGCGGCTTGACAACCTTGGGTGCAAATGCTTTTTCGATGGCGATCGCTGGGCCTTTTGCTGCTTACTGGATATATAATCTGACAATTAAGCTGGGTGGTAAAGCAAAAATCGCCATATTTCTCGCTGCCGCCATCTCAGATTTACTCACCTACATTATTACTTCTATCCAACTCGCCTTAGCTTTTCCTGCGCCCGTTGGTGGCTTTATTGCTTCATTCACCAAGTTCGCAGGCATTTTCGCCCTAACTCAAATCCCTCTCGCAATTAGTGAAGGATTGCTAACTGTATTGGTGTGGAACTGGTTGCAATCTTATAATCCTCAAGAATTAGAATTGCTGAAATTAATCAAACGGGAACCCCAAGGAAATGAATCAGTCTAAAAAAGGGTCGAGTAACTGGCTATTAATATTAGCTGTATTAATTTTAGCTGTTGCACCATTAATCTTTGTCCGTGGTGCAGAATTTGGCGGTGCTGATGGCAAAGCACAAGAAGCTATAAGTGAGATACAACCAGAATATAAACCTTGGTTTAAATCAATTTTTGAACCAGCTAGTGGTGAAATAGCAAGCTTATTATTTGCTTCGCAAGCAGCTTTGGGTGCAGGATTCGTTGGTTATGCTATTGGTTTATATAAAGGACGTTCTCAACAACGAAAACGTGAAGAATGAGCCTACAAATAGACACTTTAGCTTACACTAATCAACTACGAAATTTACCACCAGAGCATAAACTAATTTTTGCATTTACTACTCTTACTATTTCCTTGGCTACCCATCCACTAGCACAGATTTTGATAACACTTTGGATGGTTATCTGGACAATTGTTTATGCCAAGATTCCGGCTGGTATTTATTTCCGCTTGTTATCATTTACTATAGTTTTTTGTTTGACTAGTTTACCAGCTTTGATAGTAAATGGGGTGACAATTAGTGATTTGCCAAAGGTGCAATTAGATGCTTTGTATGGGCTAACTGTTGGACAATTCTATATTTATGTTAGTCATCACGGCAGTCTGCAAGCCTGGGCAATTTTTACTAGAGCTTTAGCCTCAGTTTCTTGCTTATATTTTCTCATGTTAACTGTTCCGTTTACGGAAATATTACAAACTCTGCGTTACTTGCGATTTCCTGTGCTGTTAACTGATTTGTTATTACTGATGTATCGGTTTATTTTCATTTTACTGAATACAGTCAATGAACTTTTGACAGCACAAAATTCTCGCGGTGGCTATCGCACTTGGCGACGAGGAATGAAAAGTTTAGCCATATTAATTGGACAACTTTTACAGCGCACATTACAAAGATATAGTCAGTTTTCTCTGGGTTTAGAAGCGCGAGGGTTTGTTGGTGAATTGCGAGTTTGGCATCCTCGCCGCTATCATCCCCAAACCAGATATATCATCGAAGCAGTTTGTGGCTGTATTGGTTTAATCGGATTGGAATTTTGGCGGAATGCAGGAATATTTACTAGAATTTGAGCAAGTATTTTATACTTATTCTGGCGCACAGCAATCAGCTTTAAATGGACTTAACTTAAAAGTTCCATTGAATCAAAAATGTGCGCTAATTGGACAAAATGGTTGTGGTAAAACCACATTATTTTTACTAGCTAATGGTTTATATAAACCTGATGCTGGCGTTGTGCGGTGGCGCGGAGAACCGTTAACTTATAATCGCAATTATTTAGGTAAATTGCGTCAACAAGTCGGGCTAATATTTCAAGATCCCGAACAACAATTAGTTGCTTCTACAGTTGAAGAAGATATATCTTATGGCTTGTGTAATTTAGACTTGCCAGTTGCAGAAATTCAAGCACGAGTAGAACAAGTGTTAGTGGAATTTGGGTTGACAACTTTAGCAGAAAGACCAGTACATCATTTAAGTTTAGGACAAAAAAAACGAGTTTCTATAGCAGATGTGATGGTATTGAATCCTGAATTATTATTGTTAGATGAACCTACTGCCTATTTAGATATTAAGCATACGCGAAATTTGATAGCAACTCTGCAAAAAATTCATCAAAATGGTACAACTTTAATTATGGCAACCCACGATTTAGATTTGGTTTATCGTTGGGCAGATTGGGTTTTTGTGATGGATAAAGGACAATTGATACTAGAAGGTGAACCACAAGATGTATTTAGTCAGCGTTCTTTATTAGAAGAATTAGAGTTAGGCGTACCATTAATATACGAAATGTTATTTGATGGGTTAGCGGGTGAGGATGAAGCAGTTAGAGAACGGGTACGGCAAAGAATACTAAAATTGTTTCATGATTTTGCATCCTGATATGGTTCAGATTTGTCAATAACTTTTTTTGGCGTTGCTGATTGAGGGGATGATTTTTGTCTCACGCAAAGGCAAGGCAGCGCGTTGGGCGGGTTTCCCGACTTGTTCGCGTAGCGTCTCCGATTAGGAGAAGCGACTGCCGCGCAAAGGCGCAAAGAGCAAGAGTTGGAAAATTAGAATTTTATGATTTCATCCCGCATTTATGCAACGCCCTTTTTTTTAACGTAGACCGAGAAGCGGCTTCTCGAAGGGTACCACAGAGACACAGAGAACGCAGAGAGAAGAAAAACTCCGCGTAAATTTGCGTTTACCTCAGCGTACCTCTGCGTTAAGCACAATTGTAGACTCAGCAGAACGCCCAAATTCTTCAGGTGCATACTGCAAATGCGCTTCCGCACCAGGCCATGTATATGTACCGGGAGTTACAGAACGAACTAAGTAATGTAGACTATAAACTCCTGGTTCGAGGTGTTCAGCGTAGGCGATAATGCGATCGCGGTAAATATTGCGATAACCAAGTTGCCAACTATCGGCTTTAGCTTGCAGTGCGGCTGTCGCAGTCTGAAAACTCTGGTCTACGGCTTCAAATCCTGCTGGTAATGGGTCTTTAATTACTATATGGTCTATAGGATGATCTGCGATTATTTCTAAACCAATATCAAATACTTGCCCACTATCTACAGTCAACGGTTTATCAACAGCGTACATCCCGGTTTTTTGCAGAACTTTTTCTTCACCAACTTTACTAATTTCTCTGGTGACTCGTAACCCATTAAACCTTCCTGGTTGGTTGCCTTGCAAGCGATAATTATAGGCAACTAAATAGTGCAATTTGCCCCTACCTGATTTTTGCAATATCACATCATGACGACCGCGAGGTAATTTATCCATTGCGACATTTAGCTGCAAGTTAGGATTTTTATAACCATCAAAGTGATTTTCACCCAACTTTTTACCAGCAAGTTTTACTATCGTGGCAAAGTTTGGTGGTGTGGGTTGAAGTTGACTATATTCTACTAAAGCTGTTAAAGCTTGAGCATTATTATAGTTAGTTTGCCATGTGCCATTTCGCCGCAAGCCTAAAAGACTTTGGAATAGTTTATCAATAACTTCTGGTTTACTTTGTTTGGCAATAAATAACCTTAAAGCCTGTGATTGGGCGGTGGTAGATGAATTCATCCATCCCCAACTTTGGGGTAAACTAATTACGGCTGTGCGTCCAGTTTCATAGATATTTTGTTGTAATTGGTTCAACATTTGTTGAGATTCATCTTGCCATTCTGAAAATTGCGATAAGTATCGCGCTAGTTTGATTTGGGTGACGATATCAAAGTTATTCCGTTGTTGATAAATATCACCTAAGAAACTATTGCTTTTATCACCTAATTCTGCTAGGGCGATTAAGGCGTTTAATTGCAGTTGATGTTTACAAATTTGCTGTTTACAAAAATCGTATTGTCCAGGGTTAGCTAAAACTTTTTGCAGATAAGTTTTCAAACGCGAAAGTGTTGCAGTGTCTACAGAATTAGGAAATGCTTGATTAGCTTTTACTAACGATTCTGCCGAGTATGCTGAAACCCAAGGATCTGATTTTTCTTGTCCGGGATAAGCAGCAAAACCACCGTCAGCTACCTGTAGTTTTTGTAGTTGGGTAATGGCTTGATTTGCCTTTTGACTAGGATTAAATTCAGCAAAGGATTGACTATATTTTTGTCCTAAAGTTTGCAGGTTAGCAGCAATGATTAATTGACTGGCGGCTGGTTCTGCAAAGGGTAAATCATCATCGTCTAAAACTTGTTTGGCTGGTACTTTAATTTCGGGTATTAATGTACTCGCCAATTGAATATCTAAACCGCCAGCTTCGGGGTAGATATTTTTATCAACATTCAGTGGAATTTTCACTTGCTTTTCTGTTACGCCAGCTTCCACAACTTGTTCAGTAATTTCTAGCGGCTTGACTTCCAAGGGTAATTCAAAAGCATCGGCTGTATTATTTAGTTGGGTGGTAAATCTGACTTTACTTTCGCCAACGCCACCTGCAATCATCGGGAAACGATAAGCTTTGGTGGCTGGTTCTGCGTTGGTTTGTAAGGAAGTCGTGGTGGGGTTATTTTCCGCAAATTTGACTGTACCGCTAAGTTCGCCGTTAATTGAGAGGTTTCCGTTATTCCCGGTGGTGTTGGTGACAGATAAACCAGCGAAGATGCGATCGCCTGGACGGGCAAATTGTGGCAAAATGGCATTAGTTAGCAGTGGTTTGGTGGTGATAAACGTCGCGTCAGTGTTACCAAAGCGTAAGTTTCCATCAGTAGCAACAACCATCACCCGCCATGTAGTGAAATCATCAGGTAATTTAAAGGTTATCTGCGCTTTACCACTCGCATCAGCTAACACCGAACCGTTGTAGTAAGCTAACGCCTGAAAATCTGTACGGACGCGGGTATTTGCTGCACCTGTGGAAAAACCACCGCCATAACCCCAACCTTTGGGTTTCGCCACCTCTTGGGGTTGTATCACCACATCAGGACGATTATCGCTGAAACGAGTAGATATTTGCTGTTCTGCATAGACTGTATCTACTAAGTTTGGCGGACGATAACCAGATAGTTGCAACACCGCTTCATTCACCACCATGACGGTAAATTGTCCTGGAGTGGGGTTGTTTTGGTTGTCTTTGAGTTCTAGTTGTATTGTTTGTTCTGCACCGGGTTCTAAAGATGCTTGCAAAGGTGTAACTTGCACTTTTAAATATTTATCTTGCAAGTTGACTTTAAAAGGTGTAAAACCGATTTTTACTAATTTATCTAAACTTCCAGGTTCGACTTGATTCAGAGGTGCGCCTTGTCTAACTAATACAGCTTCAACTGCTGCATTGGGTAACATTTCTGGTATGACTTGAAACTGAATTTGGGGTGCGCCTCCCTTGATTTTAGTGACTTGTTGATAGAGAGGTTTGTCTTTAATGACTGCAAAATATAATTCTGCTTCTGGGTAGGGAGATTGAATTAAGGCTGTAGCAGTTTCCCCAGGTTTATACTCTTTTTTATCTAGTTTAACCTCTAGGCGATCGTCATCTTCCGAACTCCAGGAAACTGAAGTTTCTCCTGTTGCCCAAATTTGCAAATCTGTCGCAGTTAATTCCTCTTTTGTATCGCTAAAATTAGCCCTAATTCTGTATGAGCCTGATTCGCGTGGTGTTAAAGTCAATATCTGGGAACTATCAGCAGATGTAATCTCTGCTTGTGCAACTGTTTTATATTCAATTTGATTTTTAGCGGTGCGACTACCTTCAACTAACTGAGTCACACTAATATATTTCATCTGTTGTAATTCTAGGCGCACCCGTTGACCAGTGATTGCTTTTCCTGTCGGTTCAGTTACAATAACTTCAATGGGTAAGGCCTTACCTGCATCAGCAATAAAGTTACTTTTTAATCCAATTAGTCGGTTACTAGGTAAAGCCGTAAACTTTTGAGAAGTAGCCACAGATAAATTAGAAACATCTGCAACTTGCACATCTACTTGGTAAGTCATGGGGTAAGGTAAATCTTTAGCAACTGTCACAGTTTGACTAGTTTTACCACCTGCATCTAACTTATCACTAGTTTGCAAAACCTCACTTGTTAACGATGGACTTTCTTCCGGCCAAAACCATTGTCTACCAAAACTAAATTCTTCCCAACCTTTAGGGATAAAATTAGTTTGTTGACGCGTGACAAAATATTTTGCTTCCCCAGCTTCCACGGGCGCACCGAATAAATAATTACTAGTGGCTTTCGCTTCAATTTTGTCATTGGCTAAGGCAAATTCCTTATCTAAATTGAGTTCAACTTTAAAATTAGGCGGTTTAAACTCAGCCACCCGAAACTCGCCAGAAATTTCTTGTCCTTCTTTACCTTTACCTTGAATTGTATAGTAGCCCAAAGCTTGAGCTTTTTGAATTGGTAACTCTAAAGAAAATGTCCCAAACTCATTGGTAGTTTTGCCACCTAATTGAGTTTTTTGTCCATTAGGATTAATCAAAGTTAATTGATAAATTGCGTTTTTATTTTGTTGAATAGTCCCATTTTGTAAATAGTCAGCAAAACCAGTAAACCAAGCTTTTTCTCCTGGTTGATATAAATCTCTATCAGAAAAAATTACACCCCGTGATTCTGCTTTTGCTTCTTGCCAACCTGCATCAATACCATAACCAAAAGCACCGCTATATTCTTCAGTTCTGGCAAAAGCCCAATCTTGATTTTCTCGCGCAATTACTAATAGCTGTGGTGATTTAGTAAATCTTTGATTCCCAGCAAAACACTGCTTTAAATTATCAACTTGCAGTCTTAAAGTGCCATTCTCATCAGTTTTACCCGTCGCGCAAGGTAGAACGTTACTGGGATATTTTTCTTCTAGCTTTGATTGATAAACTTCAATAGCTGCATTCTTAGCTGGTGAACCATCACTCAAATGATGGACACGAATTAAACCAGAGTCAGGGAACCATTGACTAAATACACCCAAATTTGTCAATTGAACTAAACCATAAGTGACAGGTTCTCGCCACAGTTCCTTACCATTATCTTGATATTTATTTGTGCGGGCTTGGACTCCATAAGCTAACATCCCTGTTGGACTATCCAGTTTTTGTCTTAATGGGACATTGATATCAACAAGTTGATTTTTTTTGGCGTTGATTTTAAAGCTTGCCCATGAATTTAACTGTGGTAATAACTCGTTATCATTGCCTTTAGGACTAGCATTATTAAAATAAACTAAATCACTAGGTTGAACTACACGATAAGCTGCTTTATATTTAGCCTCTGGCAGATTAACTGTACTAATATTTAATTGTAAGTTCTGACCGGAAGGAAAAATATGTAAATCCCCAGGAACCCAAATATCCCCCGCTAAATCGCCAGTATTATATTGTAGGGTGACAGGTTTATTTAAAGTCTGCCCAAATTTATCTTTAATATTTGTCCCGATAGTAATTTTATAATTAGTCGTAGGTTCTAAAGCGTAGGGATTAAGCGTCACCACATTAGATTCCTCTGGAACTTGTAATAGTCGAGAGATATCTTTTGGTGTTGGTTCGATTTTGATATTATCTTTAACTGAATCTGCCAGTAATATATTGTTAAATTCTAACTGCGGACTACCTTTAATAAATCTGCCGTAGGTTCCGTTAACATCAGGTTGTCCGTAAAAATTGATTGTTTTAAATTCTAAAGATGAATAAGTCGCCAACTTACTCACAGACTCTTTATCTGTAGGTAAGTTACCGTAATCTGGTAATATGCCGGGAGAAAATACCAGACGATAATTAGTCGCTTTTTCTAAACTTTTCTGGGGTATGAGATTATAAACCCAGTTACGCATTGAAGGGTCAAACTTTGCTAACGGATCTTCACCTTCTGTTGGTTTTTCTTCTTTCGCCAACTCTACATTAAAAGTGATATCTTTGTTTTTACCTTCCGGCACAAGTTTGATATGCTCTTGTAAGGAAGCTAAGTTTAATTCAACATTAGATGTAAATTGTAGTTTTTGTTTTAAATCGATAGGTTGAATCTCGGCTTTTTCTACAGGATTCACACCAGGTAAATCGGTGAGCTTGATAGGTTCAGTATTAAAAGTCCAAGCTAAATCTTGATTTAATTTGTGATTTTTTAAATCTCCTAACCCAGATTTCAGCGTAACTTGAAATCTTGTTGCTTGCGGGAGTGCTTTATCTGCTTGAAAACCTACCATTCGTGGCGTTAAAAAACGAAATTGACCGGGTAAAGGCGGCCATAAGGCAAATTTTTGTAATAAATTTTGCTGTTCTGGGCTGTCAAGCTTTTCGATAGGAATTAAAGCTTCTTTAAAGCGAATGCGAATTTGATTTAAAGGTGTAGTATCACCAACGGGGCTAATTTGTTCAATCCAGTCTGGTAACTTTGGTGGGGTGAGTGGTGAGACAATTGGTAATGGTTCTTTATTGGTGGTTATACCTAATAAACTACATCCGCTAATGCTTAATATAAATGTGAGAGTAATAAATAATTGGAGGATAATTTTTATAATCATGTTTTATAAATATAAACGCAGAGGTACGCTGAGGTGAACGCAAAGTTACACAGAGAAAAAAATAAAGAGGAACTCGGTATACAATGGATAGCTAATTTAGTGTAGTTATTGCCAAAAATCACTACAATTCTTAATTTAAATTGGTATAAATTGTTAAGTCTTGGAAATAATCACTGATAAATAAATAACCACCGCGCCAGAATTGAAGTAAGTTTTACTATACAGGGGAGTCCCCGATGAGACTAATTAGGCGGCTCATCCGAAAGTCAAAATTTTTCTTAGCTATTGTATTTGTATGCCTAGTAGTGCGGCTACTGCCCTATTTTGCGCCTATACACACCGCAGATATCGTCCAAAATCAACTGGCTTTGGAATTTAGCGATCGCAATGGGCTACCATTAGGCACAATCCTCACCCGCGACCAAGAACATACTGCCGTCGTTCTCTTAAATCAAGTCTCTCCCCAATTTATCAAGGCAATTATCGCCGCCGAAGATAGCAATTTTTACCATCATGGCGCGTTGGATATGAAAGCTATTATCCGCGCTATCAACCAAGCCATTCAAGCTAAACAAATTGTTTCTGGTGCTTCCACAATTACTATGCAGTTGGCGCGGATGTTAGAACCATCGCCTCGTAAATTATCAGGTAAAGTGCGGGAAATTTGGTTAGCTTGGCGGTTAGCGGCGGGAATGAATAAAAATGAAATTCTGGCTGCATATATCAATAGATTGCCAATGGGCGGTAATATATATGGTGTAGAAGCCGCATCTCGAACTTACTTTTCTACTCCAGCCAGTGAGTTAAATCTTGCCCAAGCGAGTCTTCTTGCTGCTATCCCCAATAATCCCACCTACTTTGACCCTCTACAACATTGGGATAGGTTGAAACAGCGTCAGAAATACGTCCTCAACCGGATGGTACAGGATGGCTATATCACTCAACAAATAGCCGAGAAAACCCAAACGGAAAAAGTCGTTTTTAAGTCTCGTCAACGGGGAATTATTGCTGCACCTCATTTCTTGTTTTGGTTAGCCAAGCAAATACAGATCCCCCCAACCCCCCTTAGTAAGAGAGGAACATCGCCCTTACTAAGGGGGGAACAATCCATCCAGACCACTATAGACAGGCCTTTACAACAATTCGCCGAAGCCCAAGCGCAGCAAGTAATCTCTACCCTCGCTGCTAACAACGTCCATGATGCAGCAGCTTTAGTCATTGACAACCACACTGGCGAAGTTTTAGCTTATGTCGGTTCACCTGACTATTTCAACGAAGCTAAACTTGGACGTAACGACGGAGTACAAGCCCTACGTCAACCAGGTTCTACCCTCAAACCCTTTGTCTATGAGTTGGCGTTAGAAAAAAAACTGATTCGCCCAAACACCATTTTGGCTGATGTCCCCGCCCACTACGCTATTCCTGGGGCGAAACTCTATAGCCCTACAGATTATACTCAACGTTTTCTCGGCCCGGTGCGGGTGCGGATAGCTTTAGCAAATTCTTTAAATGTGCCGGCGGTGCGAGTTTTAGAAAAAATTGGCGTACCAAATTTTTTAGCACGTCTGCATGAATTAGGCTTTACTCACCTCAAACAAACCCCAGAATATTATGGTTTGGGTTTAACTCTCGGTAGTGGTGAAGTTACTTTATGGGAACTTGCTCAAGCTTACGTCACAATGTCTCAACAAGGACAAGCTGTACCGCTAATCACGACCATTAATAATACTCCACTCCCTACTCTCAACTCGCCCAAGCAGACAACATGGCAATTAATTACTGATATGTTGAGCGATCGCCACGCCCGCGCTACAGCTTTTGGTGTAGACTCAGTTCTAAACTTGCCCTTCCCCGCAGCTGTCAAAACTGGTACTTCTTCTAACTTCCGCGATACTTGGACTGTTGGCTTTACCACCGACTACACCGTTGCAACTTGGGTAGGAAATTTCAACGGCGAACCGATGCGCCAAGTGTCAGGAGTTATGGGTGCAGCACCTTTGTGGAACCGCATTATGTTGCACCTGCACGAAAACCAAGAACCCGCACCGTTTACAGTTCCCCAAGGCCTAATTCAACTCCCTATCTGTGCAAACTCCGGTTTACGCCCCACGGCAGATTGTAATTCTATTGTGCAAGAGTATTTTTACCCAGAAGATAAAATTGCTTACGCAACTCAAGACAAGTTTAATTTACCACCCGAATATAATGATTGGTTAGCCAAGCAGCCATCAAATTTGGTATCTAGTAATTTACGAATTGTTTCGCCCCAAAATGGTGATTTGTACTTACTATATCCAGGTACAGAAGGACAGCAAAAATTAGAATTTAAACTAGCAGGAAATTCATCATCGGTTGAGTGGTGGTTGAATGGTGAAAAACTCGATACACAATCAACTAATTTATTTTGGTATCTGCGCCCTGGAAATTGGAATTTAGAAGCACGAAGTGAGCAAACCAGCGATAAAGTGAGTTTTCAAGTTGAGTTAGCCAAGGTTAAACCAACACGCCGGGGTTTTTCGATTGTTAATTCTCAGCAGATGTTCGGCAAATAGACGCAGCGTTCACTCATGCTAGACGATTATTTTGAATAGTATTGGGCTAATAAAATTAGCTACCACACTGGCTAAGTATAGCTACGTATAATAACAAGAAAATTAAAGTTTTTTCACCTGCTTAGATGGAATTTGGCTGTGTAGTCACGACTTCTAGTTTTTCAGGTAAGAGTAACAAATCAGACAGATTACTTGAAAATGTAAGTTCAGCTTTCGTAACAATTTGGGAATAATAAACTTGCACAGTCAACTACAAATCCAGCGAGCTAGAGCATGGTTTTGACATTTTTCAACTATTTTTTCTACCCAACCGCTTTTATTCCCCACGGACATTGTTATCTCTGGAAACCAGAACTAGTGTGGCTCCACATTATTGCTGATGGTGCGATCGCTCTTGCATATTATTCTATTCCTGTTTTATTGATTTATTTTATTTCCCAACGCAAAGATGTTCCTTTTAATGGAGTTTTTCTGTTATTTGGAGCTTTTATTCTGGCCTGCGGGACTGGACACTTAATGGACATTTGGACGCTTTGGCACCCCGATTACTGGATTTCTGGTGCTTTAAAAGCTTTTACGGCAATTATTTCTATATATACAGCATTTGCCTTAATTGTTCTCATCCCTCAAGCTCTCACAATACCCAGTCCTGCCCAATTAGAAGCCGTTAATAGAGTGCTTTCAACTGAAATTATTGAGCGTAAACGCATCGAAACAGAGCTACGCCTAGCTGAAGAAATAGCTAAAGACTCTAGCCAAGCCAAAAGTGAATTCCTTGCCAATATGAGCCATGAATTACGTACACCACTTAATGGCATTCTTGGCTATGCACAAATCCTCCAACGCACAGAACCTTTAAGTGAAAAAGGCAGCAAAGGCATCGGTATTATTTATCAATGCGGTACTCATTTATTAACGCTGATTAACGATATTTTGGATTTATCCAAAATTGAAGCACGAAAGCTGGACTTAAATCCCATTGATTTTTACTTACCTGCTTTTCTAGACAGTGTTAGTGAAATTTGTCGCATTCGCGCTCAACAAAAAGTAATTGGGTTTAATCTGCAACTTGACCCGGATTTACCAACTGGGATTCGTGCTGATGAAAAACGCTTGCGGCAAGTATTAATTAACTTGCTTGGTAATGCGATTAAATTTACACAGCAAGGTAGTGTCACTTTCAATGTTAAAGTTATTAACCAAGTACCAGATAACAAAGGACAAATTATATATAAAATTCGCTTTGAAATCATCGATACAGGTGCAGGTATCACCTCTGAGCAAGTCGAGAAAATATTTGTGCCTTTTGAACAAGTAGGCAGTCAAAAACGTCAAACTGAAGGTACAGGTTTAGGATTAGCTATTAGCCAAAAAATTCTATCTTTGATGAATAGTCAAATTCAAGTAGAAAGTGAGTTTGGCAAAGGGAGCAACTTTTGGTTTGAGGTGGAACTACCAGAATCTAAAGATTGGGCAAAAGTTTCTAGAGTAGTTGAACAGGGAACTATTATTGGTTATCAAGGGCAAAAACGGAGCATTTTAATTGTTGATGATAAATGGGAAAATCGCTCAGTGATTGTCAATTTACTAGAACCAGTAGGATTTACTGTCATAGAAGCAAGTCATGGTAAAGAAGGATGGGAACAGGTAAATGCCTACAAACTAGACTTGATTATCACAGATTTAGTTATGCCTGTGATGGATGGATTTGAGTTTATTAAAACTTTACGCCAATCTGGTCAATCTGAAGGGATGCCTGTGATTGCTTCATCTGCCAGTGTGTTTGCAATTGACGAATATAAAAGTATTGATATGGGTGCTAATGCTTTTTTGCCCAAGCCGATAGAAGCAGAAACACTTCTGGAACTACTGCGGCAATTTTTGCATCTAGAATGGTTATATGACAATCAAAAAAATACTATTAACAAACCAAAAATAGATAATTCAGATACTTTAGTTGATGTAATTCCTCCTGATAAAGAGGTTTTACAAAAATTTTTAGAACTGGCACAAGACGGCGATATTCAAAAAATTTTAGAAATAGCTGAACAACTTGCAGCATCCGATCAGAAATTTAGCAATTTTACTAGGCATATCATTCAGTTAGCCAGCAATTTCCAACTCAAACGTTTGGAAACTTTTATTCAACAACAAATTCATTAATTCAGCCTAAATTTAATTTTTAAATTGCATCATGAATAAGGTTTCAACTAACGGATTTATTTTGATTGTCGATGATAATCCGACCAATTTATCTGTCTTGTCGGAAGCGCTGGCTAGTGAGGGTTGGCGTTTTAGAGTAGCAGTTGATGGCGAAAGTGCGATCGCTCAAGCCGAACGCAATCAACCAGAATTAATTTTACTTGATGTGCAAATGCCGGGCATTGACGGATTTGAAACTTGTCGCCGCCTGAAAGCTAATCCCACAACACAAAATGTGCCGATTATTTTCACTACAGCTTTAGCTGATACGGAAAGCAAAATCAAAGGATTTTTTCTTGGTGCAGTAGATTATATCCCTAAACCCTTTGCCCAAGAGGAAGTGATTGCTAGAGTGCGCGTGCATTTACAACTCCAGCAATTGAATCAATCTTTAGAACAACAAGTGCGCGATCGCACCAATGCGTTGCAAAAAGCGCAAGTGCAACTGGTACAGCAAGAAAAACTCTCAACTTTAGGTGAGTTAATCGCCGGTATTGCCCATGAGATGAACAATCCTATCAGTTTTATCACCAACAATATCCCACCTTTACAGGAATACATCGACGCACTCACCGAGCTTCTCCAACTTTATGAACAAGCGTATCCAACCCCAACAGCCAAAATCACTAGTTTTATTAAAAACCTGGATCTGAAATTTGTTCTGGAAGATATTGTCAAAATTTTAGGTTCACTCCAGGTAGGCTCTGAACGCATTCAGCACCTTTCGACTTCACTCCGCAGCTTTTCGCGCTCGGATAGTGATACCAAATTAGCTGCTGATTTGCATTTAGGACTGGATAGTACACTGATGATTTTACAACACCGTTTGAAAGCTAATGGCGATCGCCCAGGGATTGAAGTTATGCGGTGTTATAGCAAATTACCTCATGTCAATTGCTATGTGGGAGAGATGAATCAAGTATTTATGAATCTTCTGGCTAACGCCATTGACGCTCTTGATGAAGCGATTATCCAAGGCAAAATGTGCGATCGCATTCCTCAAATTAAGATTACAACAGAGGTCAATTCTCAACAAATGGCGGTAATTAAAATTGCTGACAATGGAATTGGCATTCCTGAACGACTCAAGCAACGCTTATTTGAACCTTTATTTACGACAAAGCCTGTAGGTAAAGGTACTGGACTTGGCTTATCCATCGCCCATCAGATTATTGTCGAAAAACACAACGGCACAATGGAAGTTCATTCTCAGGTGGGTAACGGCACTGAGTTTGCGATCGCAATTCCCATCTAAAATGCCACGGTATACTCCTATTTAGTAGTTTACTAAAATGGTTTAAGCCAAAGGTATACCAAAACATTTGTAGTCGTAGACTATTTTTATACCGTGCGATCGCCTAAATAAATTAAATAATACTTCTTCAGAAATTTGCTGTTTTGAAATTGATGATTTAAAGTAGTGCTGAGTTTTTTGGAAATAATCATCAATGACTACCTTAACTACAGAAAATCAAAAATCTGCCAAGCAGAAAAAACAGTCTTTTCCACGTACGGATATTGGTTCTCCCAAAGTTCCATTTCGCAAAACCAAAAAAATCAAGCAAGAACATGAGTTGCTCAGTGACTGGGAACATGCCAGTTAATTAATTGCTACTTAATACTCCACTGACACAATTGAGATACTGGTGTCATCCGAGGGCGATTGTATTGGTAAAATCCCTCAAGATTTAGTGAAGCTTTGCGATACAAAATCCAATTAGCACTATCCTCGTCAACATTGACGGTATTGAGAATATTTGCCTGACTAAGTGTTAAATGTTTTTCTGAATCCCAGTTAAATTCAGCAGCATCAGGTGTATTTTTCGGCGGAATATCCCACACTATACCTAGACCTTTGCCATTAATGCGATTGCCCTCTAATATCCCACGAATACAAATAAATTGATCAGAGTGCGGATAGCCATAATAGCCATTCACTCGGTTTCTATTTTTAGTGAAATTAAAACAAACGCCTGCACCATCTCGCCAATCTTGAGGATCGGGTTGACTACAAAATTGATATTGACCGTTTACTAAATTTGCAATGTTGACTGCTTGATTAGCAAGGCTAAGGTTTTGATCAAAAAGAAATTTAACAGAAATCAGTGAACTTGCTAATAGGGTGACACAAACAACACCCATTGGTAAGAAATTGCTTATTTTCAGCATAATCTCACCGCTATATTTCTGGGAAACAAGCTTTTAAAAGAATAAGTAACCACGCAAAATTAATTACAGTCATTGCGAGCGCAGCGAAGCAATCCCAACCCTTGCGATTGCTACATTTCGCTGCGCTCCATTCGCAATGACATTGTGTAATTAATTATGTTTAACTACTTATTTATAGCGGTAGTCAGATATGTTAGGACAATTTGAAAGCTTGAATGCCAGGAATAATCAGACTTTTCTTCCTGCCTCTCCGCAGTCGCTACAACGGGGGGAACCCCCGCAACGCGCGGCTCTCTGCCTCCTGCCTTCTGCCTTCTGCTATAAATTAACTAATCTCTACACGACTGGAGCCGCAGCAACTACCATCAAAAGTATGAGTGCCAACATCAAAACGATCAGTTTGACAATTAGGTATGTTGTAGGATCAGAAAGTGGAAAATCGCTAAACATAAGACACCTCCAATTGCTATCTTTGCAAAGTTACTTGAGGCGATGAATTGTATTGAGAAATTTGTTGTCTATATCTATATTGTCTCTCAAAATCTGCTGCCGATAGGGTTATGTAATTATAGGTAACATTTCTGTTTAGCCTATAAAGGCGTGAGCGAGGTTTGGAGTTGACTCGCAGCGATCGCAATTCCCTGTGGTAAAATTCGGTGTTCTTGAATTTGAATCCGGGCGTGGAGTGTCTCTGGCGTATCTTCTGGAAATACTGGCACAGCAGCTTGAATTAATATCGGGCCGCTGTCAACTTCTAAACAAACTAAATGCACTGTACAACCAGTAATTGTTACCTTAGCTTGCAAAGCTTGTTCCACAGCGTGAAGCCCTTTAAAACTCGGTAACAAACTAGGATGAATATTAATCATTCTGTGAGGAAAAGCATCAATTAACACAGATGTCACCAGTCGCATCCAACCAGCTAAAATCACCAAATCAACATCATGCTGGCGCAAAGTCTGGACAATTTTTCTATCCAAAGCTTCTCGATTTTTATATTCGCGGTGATTTAATAAAACGGTTTCTATCCCAAGACTAGCGGCTCGAATTGCTGCTTTCGCACCTGGATTATTGTAAATTAGAACTGGAATTTGGGCATTAATTTGCCCATTTTCAATAGCTTTGGCAACTGCTGCAAAATTGCTACCATTCCCCGAAGCCAGAACACCTAGTTTAATAGGAGTCTCACTAGATGATAGGCGATCGCTAATAACGGGAGAAACCAAGCTAAAGGTAGAATCAGGGCGAAAGGTCATAACAGCAACAAGGGAAAATTAATAGATGCCAAAAATCTATAGTAATAAATCGTGGTTAGATAATGATACATTTGCCGCTTGGACTTTTCTTGCGCCCGCACTAATTTTATTAGGTATTTTTGTAATTTGGCCGATCGCCTATTTGTTTTATCTCAGTTTCACGGCTGGTAGTTTTACATCCACCGGTACTTATTGGGTAGGTTTAAAAAACTACTGGCGCTTACTACTTAACCCAGATTTTTTGCAAGTTCTGGGTAACACCATCTATTTTACCCTCGCTACTGTCATCCCCAGCTTAATTATTCCTTTGGGATTAGCAGTGTTATTAAATCGTTCTCTAGCTTTGCGAGGAATGTTAAGAAGTGCTTATTTTTTACCCTCTATCATTTCTCTAGTAGCGGCTGGTTTAGGATTTCGTTGGCTGTTTCAAACTACTGGCCCTGTCAACGCATTTTTACATTTATTTGGTATTGCACCCATTCCTTGGCTAGGCGATACATTTTGGGCAATGCCTGTTTTAATTATTTTGAGCATTTGGAAACAATTAGGCTTTAATATGGTTGTCTTTTTAGCCGGGTTGCAAGCAATTCCCCCCAGCCGTTATGAAGCAGCCGAATTAGATGGTGCAAATGCTTGGCAACAATTTTGGTATGTTACCTTACCAGGATTACGCCCTACTTTAATTTTCGCTACAGTCACCACAGCAATTTTTACATTACGCAGTTTTGAGCAAGTTTACGTGATGACTGGTGGCGGCCCTTTAAATTCTACTAATTTATTGGTTTACTACATTTATCAAGAAGCTTTTGGTCAATTTGATTTTGGTTATGCGGCGGCGGCGGCTATAGTTTTGTTAGCTGTAACTTTAGTTTTTGTATATTTTCAGTTACAGACTTGGGGCGAAGAATAATTATTTTTATTAGTGATTAACTAGATAGCCGATTTTTTGAAGAAGTCGGCTAACTTTATCTGCATATTATGAATATTTCCTGACATAAATCAGCATTTTTTGTTGTAAAAAACACACTTTGAGCCGATTTTGCGTGAATTTTCCAAATATTGTAAATTTCTCATTCAGCTAATTATCTGGATTGGTGTAATCTCGATATACAGTGCCTCTGACAATTGAGCTTTGCAATTATTGACACTCTGAGGTGAGTACCATGAGAAGTTTTGCTGATGTGCAAGAATTAGTCTCTAGCCAAATTACCGAAAAATGTTGGCAGCAGCAGGATTTCAGTGGATGTGATTTGCAGGGAATCGAGTTAAAAGAATTAAATTTAAGTGGTGCTAACTTTCGAGGAGCAAATTTAAACTGTGCTAATTTATCAGGTTCTATTTTGACTGATACGGATTTAAGTGAAGCAGATTTAACACAAGCAAATTTGAGTCATGCTGATTTAAGTTATGCAAATTTGTGTGGGTCTTATTTATGGCGATCGCAATGTAGCTATAGTAACTTTTGGGGAGCTTCTTTGTGTGGTTCAGATTTCACAGAAGCAGACTTGAGTTATGCTCAATTGATTGAAGCCTCTTTAATCGAAGCCAAATTAATCAGAGCTAATCTTCAAGAAGCTAGTCTCTGTGGCGCAATCTTATTGGAAGCTGATTTAACCGAAGCAAATTTAAATGGTGCAGACTTGACATGGACTAATTTAACTAAGGCAAATTTGTTAAATGCTAATCTTTGGGAGACAAAAATAATTTATAGCAAGCTCAGAGATACAATGATGCCTGAAGGGACAATTTATAAACCTGACATAATTATTATCAATTAATGTATTTGCTAAAAGTTTTCAACCCGCGTAGGCGGGTTTTGTTTGTTTAGCCTGCGACTTCAGTCGCTAAGGCTTCTTGATAATCACAGGAATTTATTAAATATCTAACACCAATCTAGAACTACCGGGTTGAGAAATACAAATTAACACTTCACCTTCATCAGTTGCTGCACTTGGTTCTTCTTGATAAGCAACTTCACCTTCGCGGATTTTACATATACAAGTCCCGCAAACTCCTACACGACAACTAAAAGGTGGATTAATATCATTAGCTTCAGCAAATTCTAAAATAGTACCATCACTAGGTTGCCATGTTAAAGTTTTTCCAGATTTTGCAAAGACAATTTCGGCAAATTCTTCACCTTGAGTTGCGGTTTGAGTTGGTTTTTCCGACTCACTTTTCATTGCTTTACCGAAAGATTCAAAGTAGACTTTATTATTAGCTACTCCCGCTGCTTTTAGCCCTTCAGTAACAGATTGAATAAATGGAGTAGAACCACACAAGAAATATTCAGCTTCTTGTATAGATAACTCCTGAATTAAAGCCGCATCAACATAACCAACACTATGATATCTACCTGTATCTTCTAGCTTGGGGCGACTGTAGCGAATATGTACATTTAAATTAGGGTTTTGTTGGGCTATTTCCATTACTTCATCTTGAAAAGCATGGAAGTCACTATCTCTAGCACCATGTATAAACCAAATAGGACGCTGAGGATTGAGACGAGTACAAGCTTTTGCCATACTAATCATCGGCGTAATTCCCACACCATTGCTAATCAAGACTGCGGGGGTAGATTTATGCACATCCAAAGCAAATTTACCATTTGGTGGTTTGGCGGGAATAACTGAACCTTCATGAATGCGATCGTGCATAAAGTTAGATGCTATACCAGGCATAACATCTAATCCATTTGGTGCAAGTTCCCGCTTAATTGAGAGACGATAGTATTCACAAGTTTTAGAATAATCGGAAAGTGAATAAGTTCTAATTACAGGCTTATTTTGTCCGGTAATATCTAATTTAATAGTCAAAAATTGTCCTGGTTGAAAGTTAGGAATTTCACCTTTATCTTCCGGTTGCAAATAAAAAGATGTGATTTCTTCGCTTTCTTTTACCTTCCGCACAACCACAAAGTTTCGCCAATCTTGCCAAACATCACTATCTAATGTTTTGATGTCTGGAGTGGAGTCATTTTCACTTGCCTTATTAGTATAAATTAAGCCAAATACTGCACCAGCTACAGCCCCAAATATAGAGGAATAGACACCAAGTTGATAGGCGGATTTATCTTTGGGATTGTTGACTCCAATGACAATAGCCGTAGATAAAGTAACTACTGAGCAAACTGTAGCAGCTGTGGCAACACTTCTAACTAATGGATTGTTAATTCTTCCCAGACTTTCCAGCATTGTTGTTTCCTACCTAATACTTTTAGTTATGTTGGTATTTACCTGCGAAGATTCTGGTTTCAGCCATATTACTGAAAGGTTATCTGCATCCTACCCTTCGTTTTTATTCCTATTTGGTCTCTTTAGATTTCCTTTAGAAAGAAGCACTGAATTAATTAAGAATTACGAATCTTTAAAACTCCCGCTTTGAGAAAACAAAACTAGCGATCGCCAACAGAAAAATGCTATAAAGTACACCGTAGCCTGCATTTGTGATTAACAAACCGGCATCAGGTAAGGCTTGCATTCCATAAACAGCATCATTTTTTAAATCTAAGCGAGATAAATCTGGCAAAACGAGATACATCCCTTGGGTAATGCCTTCCATCGTAGAATTTCGACTCAAACGACCCAATTTAACTAAATCTTGTGTGATATTCCCCATTAAATACACAGCAAAAGTTAAAGTTATCGCCAACAAAGAATTTGTAAACACACCCAATGTAATAGCCACAGCATTGATTAAAGATAACTGTAAAAACAAAAAAACTGCGGCAATTACAATACTGAGTGTGGGATGAGGAATATTCTCTAGCTGTAAAAAGCCTAGATAAATAGCTGTCATTGTAGCTATTAAAACAGCTAAAACTGCTGACAAGCCCAAGAACTTGCCAGCAATAATTTCGCTGCGGCTAACTGGTTTAGCAATTAACACCAAAATAGTGCGTTTATCAATTTCTTTTTTAAGCAGTCCCGTACCTACGAATACAGCGATAATTAAGGTAATGACACTCATAGCCACTATCCCAAAGTCTAGCAAAATTTTATCTTCATTCGTAGCAGAAAATTCCGGTAATGCTCGCCCAGCGATCGCTAAAATCAAAGTATAAAATCCAATCACATATAAAATGCGATCGCGCACTACTTCTTGAAATACATTCTTGGCAATTATCAAGGTTCTCATTGGTTTTAAAAAGTGCTGAATGCTGAGTTGTTTTTGATACAAATTCCCTTTTCCTCCTATTTCCTACTGCTGCGGTGGAGGAGAACCAGCAATAAATTTACTGACGCGATCGCATTCTATTTCTCCAACCGCAATTTTGTCTTCTGGGTTATTACTTGTAATCGCTTTTTTAGTAGAAGTTGCTACGGGTTCAATCCGACAAGATTTTTTCAAGTAATAACCTTTTTGGCTAGAACTTGGGCCGCGCCAAATACTCAACAAATCTAAAATATATCCACCTGATTTTGTATTCACTACACGCGGTTCAACACGCCATAAAGCTTTTTCTTCATACTTTGCCAGTTGTTTATCTATGACTCTATTACCCAAATTTCCCACCTGCAATCTTGCATCTAGTAGCCATTTTTCCACTTGAGACCAAGGTCTTGCATCGATTTGTTGTTCTACTAATGGTTGCAGTTTATCTAAAATTACAACGCCATTTTTCGGCACTTTTTCGATAATATCTGTTCTTCTGACAAAGGTACTCCGCTGAAAATTATCTGCGCGTAAACTAGGATATTCTTGTAACCATTTATCCATGACAAAATAAAATTGCAACCAGCAACTTAAAATCATGCAACTTGCAACTAAAATGATGATTTTTTGTCTAACTTCTGGTTTGGGAATTTGTGCTTTTGAGTCGGTATCTGAACCTTCAATAAATTCAGGAATTGCTGTAATTAAAGCCGATATAGTCGGCCAAAGTACGATGGTTCGGGGTGTAATCACATCCTGTTGATTACCAAAAGCAAAAACACTGACTAAGAACCCTGTAATTACTGCACCTACTGGCATAAAAGTGCCAGGAACTCTCAGTGGATCATCAGTTGTATACCAAGCTGTACCAGCAATTAAAAATAACCAACCGCAAATTGCAATGATATCTCTGACATAACCTATAGCAAAATAAGATAACACTCCAGAAAATACGCTTAAATAAATAAATGTCTGCCAAGCATAAGCTTGAGACGGAACTAATATTTTCCTGACTCTGGCATAAATATCTTCAGTAAACTTAAATATGCCCAGCAAATCTTTAAATAGAACATTCATGATTTCACCCTAAATAATTTATTCGACAAAAAATCAGGCTATTTATCTATTACGAATCAGCAAAATAATCGTAATTGCGCTATAGCTAAGAGAATTAGCTATTAATGTTGTAGTCACTAAATTAGTTGTTTGCAATTTAATCCCAGGAATAGCGCGGCGTAACTGTCTTCGTTGAGAGGTTTCGACAATCTCTGGTTTTTTCCAACCATCTTCTCGTAATGTAAATACCAAAAGCTGTAACAGTAAAAATTTCATTAAAAAAGTAGTAAAGAAAATAATGAAAGTAGTTAAAATCAAAGTTGCTTGGGTATTGGGATATCTAAAGTTATTAAAAAATACATAATTAATTAATTCTGATTTAATTTCGGGCGGCAACATTGGTTCTAATACGAAAAATATGACCCAACCAAGAGTTGCTGAAAAGAGATTGGTGGCTATGGCATAAAAAATACTGGTTTTTTTGTCAAACTTGAGTCGGCGATTGAAGATATAAGCTTCAATGGGGATAGAAATGAGGAAAAATAACAGGTTAAACAACATCACCCCAATGGGCAAAAGTCGCGGAAGGGTAAAATTTTCTAGCATAGAGAGTCAATGGTAAGGTTTAAGGTGAGAGGGTAAAGTTGGGACAATCAGGCTAATGGAGGCAATTATGGCATTACGATCGCTGTTTACCATCTTGGTGTGCCAGTATACCCCTATTTACCCTGTTAATATATCCTGCTAAATCTTGTATGGAAGTACCCAAAAGAGATTTTTTATATCTGGAAGTGCAAGACGTTAGGTAAGATTAGAGACTGCCACGTTACAGGTTTTCGAGAGATGACAAGGAACGGCATCGGTATTCGCACAGCGCAAGCGCGTTCTGAACGACTCACAGGTCAAATTCACGTTTATGATGGTTTGGGTAAAGGTAAATCCCAAGCGGCTTTAGGGGTGGTTTTGCGCTCGATTGGCTTAGGGATAAATACACCAGCTAATTGCAATCGCGTTTTACTGCTGCGGTTTTTAAAAGGGCCAGAACGTGATTATGATGAAGATGGTGCGATCGCAGCTTTGCAGCGTGGGTTTCCCCATTTAATTGATCAAGTACGGACTGGAAGAGCCGAATTTTTTAGTGCAGAAGAAATTATCCCCTACGATCGTGCCGAAGCCGCAAGAGGTTGGGATGTGGCTAAAGGTGCGATCGCATCTGGTTTGTATTCGGTAGTAGTTTTAGATGAACTTAACCCCGTCCTCGATTTGGGTTTGCTACCAGTTGATGAAGTGGTGCAGACGTTAAAAGCCAAACCCCAAGAATTAGAAATTATCGCCACAGGACGCGGCGCACCAGAAAAATTGCTGGAAATTGCCGATTTACACTCAGAAATGAAGCCGCAGCACCACCCCACCGCCCAACAGCTATTAATTGAGGGAATTGAAATTTATACTGGTGCAGGTAAAGGTAAATCGACTAGTGCCTTGGGTAAAGCCTTACAAGCCATTGGTAGAGGGATTAACCATCCCGGTTCTACCCGCGTGTTAATTATGCAATGGCTTAAAGGTGGTAGCGGTTATACAGAAGATGCAGCGATCGCCGCTTTACAACAATCATACCCAGAAGTGGTAGATCATCAACGTTGTGGTCGAGATGCCATTGTGTGGCGCAATTCTCGGCAAGAATTAGATTATGTCGAAGCCGAACGCGGTTGGGAAATTGCCAAAACTGCGATCGCCTCTGGGTTGTATAAAACTATCATCTTAGATGAACTCAACCCCACTGTCGATTTAGAACTTCTCCCAGTAGAACCCATCGTCCAAGCCTTACTCCGCAAACCCCGCGATACAGAAATTATTATTACTGGTCGTTGTCAACAGCAACCAGCTTACTTTGATTTAGCCAGTATCCACTCTGAGGTATACTGCCACAAACACTATGCAAATCACGGCGTAGAACTCAAACGCGGAGTTGATTTTTAAGATGGACAACACTAATGTACTGGATTGGGCAACTGGTGGATTAGCACTCGCAATTTTAATTGGTGGAATGTTAATGATGTTCTCAACAATATTGACCACCAAGAAATGATTATCTTATACACTGCCCCTAGTGGGGTCTTTGCGTGGGAAATATTTTTTCCACGCAGTAGCGCCAAGAATATGATCAGCAAGCGATCGTCTTTTAAGCTATTCAGATGATTCTGTTTTTTGATTTGGCAATAGAAGCTAGACAGAATAAGAATTGTGAGAGCCAATGCTGCATAACTTCCTTGCTCGGTCGCGGCTTGACAACCTTTGGAAATTCAAAATTAAATTACTTCAAAATCTCAGCTATTTTTCCGCTCTCTTGATTAACTACTATTTTTGTCAACCTCTAAACTCTTGTTCCAATTTATGTATTCTTCATACAATTCAAAAAATTTCTGTAGTGCCTCGTACTCATCTATAGAATAGAAAAGAATTATCTTAGCCCATGACTGACCTGTCTTAATGCCATATTTTTCTTGAATCCATGATTGAAAACCTTCAAAGCTCTTTTCCGACTTAGTTGGGGCTACGCCAGCTTCTCTTCGAGCCAGACTAGCTCCTCGCAGAACCATGTCAAGCTTAGTAATTGAACTACTACCTAAGAACATACCCGGTCTCTTCTTTACACCCTTTAAAATCTCGTCATAAATATCAAGCTGACGAAACCTTAAATTGTCCTCAGTAGTACTATATTTTTCCTCAGATTCTTGAGTTTTTGAACTATTTTTCTGATTTAAAAACTGCTCAAATTCTTCAAAAAATCTATAGAAAGCAATTCTCTCAGTTCCAGAACCAAATAGAATTATTCCAGACCATGATTGAGATACTTGAGTATTTGCTTTTTCTTGTATCCAATCTTGAAATCCTTCAATTCCAGAACCTTCTCTATCTAAGCCTAGATTACTTCGATAATCTAAATATCCATTCAAGAATGAATGAAGAGAAATAATTGATGGCTTGTCTAGGTACATGACCGGGTTATTTTTAATGTCTTGGAGAAGTCTAGAGAGATTACTCATAATGATTACTTACAATTGGGTTTAGAACAAGTATCCTGATTTTCTAAAACTGTCTCCTCGATATTCTTTACCATAATATGTCAGGTTATTCATCCACTGCTCTCTTGGAACTCCATCTGGGTGGTGGTTGTCAAAAACTTTTTCTTCTCCATTGATTTTAATAGCAATTCCTTCATGATGACCATTGGTTGAAATAACATACTCTGGTGCTGCTTTTGGCGGGTGGCTATTATCATATATGAAGTCATCAGCTGCTCTTAGTTTGACAGTATCAAGTTTAATCCGCTCTCCATGAATACCTTGCTCTTTCAAGTAAGTCTCAATTTCAGCAGCGCATCGAACACAGTATTCATTCGGGTACTTATTGACGATATCGGTAATATCTTGAAGAACTTCAGGAGTAACTTCTCCTGACTGATCGGGCGAACTACTTGCGAATGGAATATTAGGATTATATGGTTCTGGATCATTTGTATTTACTATTCCATCATTATCATTATCTAAATCATTTGCATCAGGAATACCATCTTTATCAAAGTCTGGAACTCCAGGGAAAATAAAAAATCCAGACTCTTTTGTTAACAAACGCTCATCTGCTGGCGTATTCGGGTCGTCTGTTTCTTGTCCTGGAATTATAATTGTAGGGGCATTAATCTTGTCTCCAGGATTTTAATACACCACCTTCTGGCATTGAAGTAATGAAACCTTGCCAATCAGAGGGATTAAGTAATCTAACCGCCTCATCACGCTTTTCTTGAGGCCAATTCGCCCAAACAATCCCATTCTTTGGCCCTAGAATTCGTGTTTTGTCTCTAGGATCAGCATGAAAGACATGGTTGTTTAAAGAGTCAACATAAATTATACATGCGCCATCACAATCAGATTTAGCAATAATTGAACCTACAGCCGTAAATTCTCCCCAAAAATATTCATATCCCTCATCTTCCCAATATGGCTTAATGTAGACCTCGTAAATGTCCCCACAAACCGAATCGTATGGATTGGCAATACAATATCTTTCTCTAGCCTTATTTTGGGCTTGCTCATTTTGACCTTGGCTCCAATGTTGCCAAATTGCATATCCCCCAACAGCATTACTTCCAACAATTGCCACCCCAGCAACAGTTCTTAAAACTGCACTGGTAGATCCAATAGATGTAGTAGTGCTAAGAGTTGAAGCACCAAAACCAACACCAGTTGGAGCAGAAATGACAGGTGCTAATTCAGCACCGACCGCAGCAATACATTCTGGATCAGTAGCACACTTATCTAAGGTCGTTAATTGTGCATAAGCAGGTTTAATAAAAATACCTTTAAATACCAAAAGGAAAATAAATGTCCAAATTCCTATTAATTTAGATATAGAATTTTTTGTATTTAACTGCAAAATTGCTACTCCTAAAACTATACAGAAGTAAGTTTTTATATTTTTCTATATCTAGTTTCTTTAAGAACAAGAAGAAATAGCTTAGTAGAATTACTGTTATTTTTTTAAGTTTGTGAAAAGTTAAATAATATTTTCTAGATATTCGTATTATAGCCCCGACCTCGCAATAGAGATGCACAATACTGGCTCTCAAAACCATTGATTTAGCTGGTTGATGACAAGTATTAGTAAGAAATTCAGGGCGGAATTGGCTTACTGTTCGCGCATTGTAATTATTGCTTGACTTGGGGCGATCAGATATACATACATCTTGGTAGCAGCCTTTTTGGGTGGAACACTTTGAATCAGAACAAATGTTATCAGAAACATTGGTATTGATAACAAAATGCCTTGGAGATCGCATCATCAAGCTAAAATCTTGGAAAGGCGATTATTTACACCGTCCTGACTCAGAACAAGGTGTCACCACTTGGGGGACTGGTATCAGTAATGCGCGGTTGTTTGAGTCGGTTGGCGATCGCATATATACTTTTTTCCCATATCATCGCCCAAACAAGCCCGTACTATGGCAATCTGAGAAACAGAGATTGTTCAATCTGATATTTTAGCTATAAAAATTTACTTCCTAGAGTTATGCAAACTCTGCCTACACCTACAAGTTCCAACACCACATCTAGTCAACCCACCTTCGATACTACAATCAAGCGGCGTAAAACCCGTCCTGTCAAGGTAGGTAATGTCACCATCGGCGGCGGACACCCTGTGGTGGTGCAGTCAATGATTAACGAAGACACTCTTGATATTGATGGTTCTGTAGCTGCAATTCGTCGCTTGCACGAAGTCGGCTGCGAAATCGTGCGTGTCACAGTGCCTAGCCTTGCTCATGCTGTAGCATTGGCAGAAATTAAGCAAAAAATCATTAAAACCTACCAAGATGTGCCAATTGTAGCTGATGTGCATCACAATGGCATGAAAATTGCCTTAGAAGTTGCCAAACACATCGAGAAAGTCCGAATTAATCCAGGTTTGTATGTGTTTGAAAAACCAAACACCAATCGCACCGAATATACACAAGCTGAATTTGAGGAAATTGGCGATAAAATCCGCGAAACTCTAGAACCGCTGGTAGTTTCCTTGCGCGACCAAGGTAAAGCTATGCGGATTGGGGTAAATCATGGTTCTCTAGCAGAAAGAATGCTATTTACCTACGGAGACACCCCAGAAGGAATGGTGGAATCAGCTTTAGAATTCATTCGCATTTGTGAATCATTAGATTTCCGCAACTTAGTGGTTTCCATGAAAGCCTCAAGGGTTCCCGTGATGGTAGCCGCCTATCGTCTGTTAGCCAAGCGCATGGATGAATTAGGTATGGATTATCCTTTACATTTGGGTGTAACAGAAGCAGGTGATGGCGAATACGGCAGAATCAAATCTACAGCTGGTATTGCCACCTTACTAGCAGATGGCATTGGTGATACCATCCGCGTCTCCCTCACAGAAGCACCAGAAAACGAAATTCCTGTATGCTACAGCATTTTGCAAGCGTTGGGATTGCGAAAAACAATGGTGGAATATGTCGCCTGTCCTTCCTGCGGACGCACCTTATTTAATCTAGAAGAAGTGCTACATAAAGTCCGGGAAGCCACCAAACACCTAACAGGGCTGGACATAGCTGTGATGGGGTGTATTGTAAATGGCCCAGGAGAAATGGCAGATGCTGACTACGGGTATGTGGGCAAAACGCCTGGTTACATTTCTTTATATCGTGGAAGAGAAGAAATTAAAAAAGTACCAGAAACAGAAGGTGTAGAAGAGTTAATCAGGCTAATTAAAACAGACGGACGTTGGGTAGACCCATAATAAGTATGAAGTATGAAGTTATGTAGAAGTGATGTGGGCTGTTTCTCTGCGAGCAGCGACTGTTGTTAGGGAGGCAGGAGCATTACCGGAAGGACTAGAATACCAATTCATTAATCCTGAAAAAACTCTCCCCCAACCCCTCTCTACGTCGGAGAGGGGTTTTTAGTCATCCGGTAGCTCATGGGGAAGAGGTTTTTAATTCCTGAATTGATGCTCTAGTAGAGGCTGAATTTCAGACTTCAGACTTCAGATTTTCTACTTCCCCATTTCACCGGATTGTCAAGTATTTTAATGAAGTTAGGAATACACGCCCGGTCTTTGCAGAATACCTGTGTTAGATTGGGCATACTGACTATTATTTTCCCTCTGACACAGCTGTCATTATGGTGATTACAAAAAGTAGGCTTGTTCTGGGTGCTACGGCAGTAACACTCTCCACAATCGCTGTCACTAGCCTGGGCATTCACTCGCGTGGTCAGGCTTTATTTAAAGCAAGTCCCAAAGAAACATTAGACGAAGTTTGGCAAATTGTTAACCGCCAATATGTAGATGGTACTTTTAACCAGGTAGATTGGCAGGCTGTTCGTAAGGAGTACCTGAACAAGTCCTACAGTAATCAGCAAGAAGCGTATAAATCCATCCGGGAAATGCTGAAAAAGCTTGGTGATCCTTACACCCGGTTTATGGATCCTGAAGAATTCAAGAATATGCAGGTTGATACCTCTGGGGAACTCACAGGTATCGGTATCACGATTAGTCAGGACGAGAAAACCAAGCAATTAGTTGTGATTGCGCCAATTGAAGATACACCGGCATTCAAAGCTGGCATTTTAGCTAAAGATGTTATTCTGAAAATTGACGGTAAAAATACTCAGGGGATGGATACTAACCAAGCTGTATCCTTAATCCGAGGTGAACCAAATACCAAAGTCACGCTCACAATTCAGCGTAACAATACTATCAAGCAGTTTAATATTACACGCGCCAGAATTGAAATCCATCCAGTACGTTATTCTCAAAAACAAACACCAGCTGGTAATGTGGGCTACATCCGCTTGAACCAATTCAGTGCTAATGCTGGTAAGGAAATGCAAAACGCGATCAAAGACTTAGAGTCTAAGAAAGTTGCTGGCTATGTTCTAGATTTGCGTGGGAACCCTGGAGGCTTGTTGTTCTCTAGTGTAGAGATTGCCAGAATGTGGCTTGATCAAGGCACCATTGTTTCCACGATTGACCGCCAAGGTGAGCAAGAAAAAGAAATAGCTAGAGGGCGAGCGTTAACTAATAAACCATTGGTAGTTTTGGTAGATAAAGGTTCTGCTAGTGCAAGTGAAATTTTATCTGGAGCCTTGCAGGATAATAAGCGGGCTGTTTTAGTCGGTACTCAAACTTTTGGTAAAGGTCTAGTACAATCGGTGCGCCCCTTAGAAGATGGCTCAGGACTGGCGGTGACAATTGCTAAATATCACACTCCCAGCGGTAAAGATATTAACAAGCATGGGATTGATCCAGATGTGAAGGTGGATTTGACCGATGCTCAAAGACAAGATTTATGGCTACATGAGCGTGATAAATTAGCGACTATGGCAGACCCACAATTTGCTAAAGGAGTGGAAATTTTAGGTAAGCAAATTGCTGCTAAAGGTCTCACTAGCGCCGAGAAAAAATAACGAGGTTCATAAGGGTTGGCATTTACCAGCCCGGATTAACCCAATTCGCCGCGCGATCGCTTCTTCTTGGGAAGCAAAACTCCCCCACTTTTCAATAATTTCTGGATCATCGTCTCTAACTAAATTGCTAGGGACTATTTCACAGTTTTTAGTTTTATGCTTGACAATATACCAAAGTTGTGCATCGTTCATAAAAACTACTAGACATTAAATTATGACTGTAAAAATACTACCCTGAGTATGATTATTTGCGATGTTAATTGTGCCGCAGTGTGCTTCAACTGCCATTTTACAAAAAGCTAATCCTAGCCCAATTTGCGAAACTTCCGGCATCCGAGTTCCCACTTCATATTTCTCAAAAATAATTTGGCGTAATTCTTCAGAAACGCCCTTACCTGAATCAGCGACTTGTAATTTTGCACCACCTGCTGGTAGATATTCAGCACGCAAGGTAACTTGAGAGTTTGATGGTGAAAATTTAATGGCATTAGTAAACAAATTATCCAAAACTCGGCGGAACATTAAAGCATCTATTTCAATCATGCCACCAGGTTCAGGTAATTCACTAATCAAGGTGATTCTCTTTTGGGCTGCGATCGCTTCTACATCTGCCAATGCTGAACTACATAGCGCACAAAGATCGACTGGGCTAATATATTTGACCTTATCCGCTAACAGTCCTTCGATTCTCTGATATGAACTATTAGCCTCTGCATCATTGGTTACAGAAGCAGGACAGATACAAACTATGTGGGGAATTGGCGATCGCACTGCTGCTGTTTTTAAAGCATTACCGAAATCTTTGACAATTTGCTCTAATTGGGATGCGTTTTTGTTAAGCTGTTGTGGTTCTAGAGTTTGGTTCTGGTTGTAGCGAGTCGCATAAATATTAAAGAGTCCCGAACCATGTAGAAGAAACTCTTCATCGACAACAAATTGAAAGCCTTCAAGGAAGATTTCTTGGTACAGATACTCAGTTTCATACTGATTTAGATGGGCAATTTCTATATGATTAGGTAAGGTTTTACGCAGGCGATCGCCGAAAATTTCTGCTTTTAAATTCTCGTCAACTTGCAATTGCAAACGATTTTTATTCCCTTCCCAATCCTCAAATCTTACCAGAAGTACATTGACTCCATCTTGATTGTTAGCCATGAGGCTGATTGGATTGAGCAGTTCTTGAAATACCTGGTTATAAGGCGTAAACTCTAATAAATAAGGTATGCCGATTTCTTGCAGCCAATACGACAAGAAATCTTCTACTGGTTCGCTGGTAAATGTTGCTGTGATAACAATTTTCTGTTTAGAGATGTGTTTGAATAAATTGAATCCAGCCATAAAACTCTGGATATGGTTGGCTATTGATCAATTTCAGCGAAAATAGTGTATGAGTTGCCTTATTTTATACTAGTAAATATATTTAACTATTACAAAACATTACAAAATTTGTCATAATATTGGGTTTGCAACCATCTTTTAGCACTCCTATTTTTTTGTAGGTGTGAACTTTATTTGCCGTAAAAAACCCATGAGTCAAATAGTCTGGATCGCAAGACACGCCAACCGCCTCGACTTTGTAAATCCTGATTGGTTCCTCACCGCTGAACGACGCTACGATCCGCCTTTATCTGACGATGGTTTCGTGCAGGCAATACAATTAGCCCAACGCTTGAAAACTGAGAAAATTAGCCATATTTTTGCTTCTCCCTTTTTGCGAACGGTGCAAACAGCTAATGCTGTGGCTGAAGCCTTGGATTTATCTATTAAATTAGAAACAGGCTTGAGCGAATGGCTAAATCCTGAATGGATGACAGAAGAACCAGAAAGACTTTCTGTTCCAGCTTTAAAAGAACTATTTCCCAGGATTGATCATAGCTACACACCACGTATTGCGGCCAAATACCCCGAAACACACGAACAAGTACGCGCACGTTCAGGACAAACTGCTAGATGTCTAGCAACAGAATTCTTTCCAGAACATATCTTATTGGTAGCACATGGTGCTTCTGTGCTAGGGGCTGCAATGGGGTTAGTTGGTGAAGTTGCCAAAACGGAAGTAAAGGCTTCCTTATGTTCTTTGGTCAAAGTTGTGCTTCAAGGCCCAGAATGGTTGCTAGAACTAAAAGGGGATACTGCCCATTTAAATCAATTAGAAGAAGTGATCAGATTTGCGTAAATTCTTCAACAGGGCAGAAGACTAGTACAAAAAGGCAAAAGTAAAAAGTCAAAAGGAAAAAGTCAAAAGGAAAAAGAAAGAATAGTGATACCACAAGCCTTTTAGCAATTCCAAATGGTCTGTTTATTTCCGCCGGCCTGTACTTGACTTAAAAGCTAAGAAAGGATTAAGTATTAATCCAGTTTCACCCAACTTTCTTCCTCAAGCTCGAATTGACTCTACAAAAACAGCAACTAAATTACTAAGTATTTATTTATGACTTTGTTACTAGCAGGAGATATCGGTGGCACAAAAACCATTTTGCGATTAGTGGAAACATCAGAAACACAAGATTTACAGACTATTTATGAGGACAGTTATCGTAGTGGGGATTTTCCTGATTTAGTGCCGATGGTACAGCAGTTTTTACTTAAAGCAAATACAGGAATTCCTCAAAAAGCTTGTTTTGCGATCGCTGGGCCAGTAGTCAATAACACAGCAAAATTAACTAACCTTGCATGGTATTTAGATACCGAACGTCTGCAACAAGAATTAAGTATTGCGGCAATTTCGCTGATTAATGACTTTGCGGCTGTGGGCTATGGAATTTTCGGTTTAAGTGCAGAAGATTTACTGACTTTACAACCAGGGAAACAGAAACTAGCAGCACCTATCGCGGTGATTGGTGCAGGTACTGGATTAGGACAAGGCTTTTTGATGAAGCAGGGAGATAATTATCAAGTTTTTCCTTCTGAAGGTGGTCACGCCGACTTTGCCCCTCGCAATGAGTTAGAATTTCAGCTGATGAAATATTTGCTGGATAAACATGATATCCAGCGTGTTTCTGTAGAACGCGTTGTATCCGGGTTGGGTATTGTGGCGATTTACCAATTTCTGCGCGACCGCAAACATGCGACGGAATCCCCAGAAATCGCCCAAGCTGTGAGAACTTGGGAACAAGAAGCCGGACAGCCAGAAAAAAGTGTTGATCCTGGTGCGGTGATTGGTAAAGCCGCAGTGCAGAAAAGCGATCGCCTCTCGGAACAAACTCTACAGTTATTTGTTGATGCTTACGGTGCAGAAGCTGGAAATCTCGCCTTGAAACTTTTGCCTTACGGTGGTTTGTACATCGCTGGTGGAATTGCCCCAAAAATTCTACCTTTAATTCAAAACGGTAATTTCTTATTGAACTTCACGCAAAAAGGCCGAATGCGTTCTCTTTTGGCAGATGTACCAGTATATATTATTCTCAACCCCCAAGTAGGATTAATAGGTGCAGCTTTGTGTGCAGCTAGGTTATAACACTAACATCATCAGTGATATCTGCATCAGCAAAGCTAAAACTATGACATTCAAAAAATTATTACCATTGATAGCTGCCACACTTGTTTGTGGTAGCTGTTTTGTTGCGGAAGCACGCCAACCCCAGCAACCAGCAACTAAAAAGCCGGAAACTGCGGCGCAACCAGTCCAACCAAAATGGAAGTTATTCCGTGCGCCTGATGGACGTTTTACAGTATTAATGCCGGGAACACCAAACAAAGAAACTCAAACCCAAAAAACTTATATGGGGGAAATAGATTTAGAAATCTTCTTTGCTCAACCACCAAAACAACAAGTTGCCTACGTAGTTGTTTATAATGAGTTTCCCCACAGTTACGGCACATTGACCAATCCGCAAACGATCTTAGAGCAAGCACAAGCTATGGTGCTAAAAACTACGAAAAGTAATTTAATTAGTCAGCGCAATATTCGTAGTTCCAATGGTCATCCTGGCAAAGAAATTGAGTTTGTAAATGCTGGAGGTAAAATTACGAAAAGTAGGATGTATGTTGCCGAAGGTAGACTTTATCAAGTCATGGCAATTACAACTAAAAAGCAACAACAAACTCTCAGCAAAACTATTACAGGTTATTTGAATTCCTTTCAAGTTGTTTTGAGATAGCAGCATTATCTATCGCCTTGGATTTTAAGTCTGAGGCGATCGCTTTACCTCAACGCTCACAGATAAAGTTAATCATTAATTATAATCGAAGTCAGATAAGCAAGCGTAGGCTCCTGCGATACTATTTTTATAATGTAAACCACATCACATAAATTTATGGAGCCAGACTCTCTACCAACTGAGGTGATACTGACGCACCCGCGTCAGTCCCTCGGTAAAGTGCAACTTGACTGGACACCCCAACCGGGAAACTATCTTGATTTTCAGGGCAAAACCTACGCTGTTCTGGAGCGTCGCCATCGATATCAATTTAAATTCGGGCGTTATCGACTTTATAATATAGCTCTCTATGTGCAGTTTGCTCAAAGACCAGCAGAAAAAACTTTGGTAGATGGCCGTTGGGTGGTTGGTGATGCGACTTGTGTTTATAATGCTAATTCAGAAATTGTGCGTTGTGCAGTCAACCCCCACGGCCCTTGCCAGGATTGTCGCTACTATGAAAAAGTATGAAGTGTGAAGTCTGTTCGCCTTTGGCGTTCCCGTACCCCTACGGAGAAGCAAGCTACGCGTAGCGTCTCCCTTTGGGAGAAGGGTAGTCTGAAATTTTGTACTTCATAATTCATACTTCAGAATTTCGCCTGTTGTTAAACGAGTCCCATTGACAAAATCCCATCCCGATTGGGTACGTTTACCAGCTAACTGAACCTCCCGTAATAATAATAAACCTGCTCCAGTTTGGGCGATCGCTCCTATTCCCTTGGCAATGCTGACTATTTCTCCTGGGCTACCAGATATATTGGATAAATCAGGCAATTTTTGACATATTTTTGCTAAATCTGGTGGTATTTCTTCAGCGTCAGCAGAACCAAGGGGAAGGGTGGCTGTAATTTTGAGAGCCTGGTTCCGAAAAGTTGTTAAGCAATTAGGATAAAAACCCCGAATTTGATTGTGTAATTGTGTAGCGCTCTTTGACCAATCTAACTCGTAATCTTGCTTTTGTATCAAAGGTGCGTAAGTAGCTTCTGCGTTATTTTGCGGAACTGGTTGAATTTCTTGCAGCTTCAGTTTTAACAAAGTTTCTATTAATAAATCTCCACCAATTGTCGCTAATCTCTCGGCTAAACTATCAGCATTATCGAATAATCCAATGGGTGTGGTTGCTTTAAGTAACATATCCCCTGTATCCATACCGACATCCATCAACATTGTGGTAATTCCTGTTTCTGGTTCACCATTACATACAGACCACTGAATCGGAGCCGCACCACGATACTTAGGTAAAATTGAGCCATGCACATTAATGCAACCCAATTTAGGCATCTTCAAGATTTTTTTTGATAAAATTTGTCCATAAGCTACCACAACAAATACATCAGCTTCTGTTTGTTGCAGATGGGTTAGAGTTTCACTATCTTTTTTGATTCGCTCTGGTTGCCACACTAGCAAATTATGATTGAGCGCAAGTGTTTTTACAGGTGAAGGAGTGAGTTTGTTTCCTCGTTCTCGACGTTTATCTGGTTGAGTAACTACTGCCAAAATTTCAAATTCGGGATGATTCAGTAGTTTTTCTAGGGTAGGAATAGCAAATTCAGGAGTGCCAAAAAATACAACTTTCATTAATTAAGAATCAATGGTTAATAGTCAATAGGTAATAATTACTTAGTTATTTATTATTATCCTTCTTATTCTCTATTTTCTATATAAAGTTGGCGAAACGAAGTTTTATTGATAAACTAAGAATAATTTAACCCAATATGTTGATAAATTGATATCAACTTGATATTTTATCTAGCTGGCTGATTCAGCTAAAAACAAAAAAGAGCTTTGTGAGGTTTGCCAAAGCAAAGCCATGAGGCCATTTTTTCTAAAATACAGTTACAAGTTTAGCTGCTCCTTTCCAATTATTACAGTTAGATATTAATTTAGTCCCAGGAGTGGATACTAACTCTGTTTTTCGAGTATCATGTGTTGTGCGTCAGCTTTCCCAGCTTTTAAAGTAACGCCTCACTCACTTTTCACGTTACCGGGGTCTGTACTGTTGTAGTAGGTACACATGGGGGAACCTCCTGCGGCTTGGCAGTTGCTAAAGTCTATCCCAACAGTTCGGCTATTTGCTCTACCTGTAGGCTGTTAGTACAACAAGGCTGAAGTCTGAAATAAAAAAACCTTTATAGTGAGCTTTTCAGCCATTTATCATAGGTGATTTATTTCCGCCAACCTTTACTAGTATTTGTAGCCAACATAATGCGCCTGATACTTCTTAATCAATTATCAGTTTTCTGCTGTGGTTAATGATGTGTTAAAGGTGTAAAACCTTAGTTTATGCAGTAATCTTTTGATGAATCTGCATCGATTTTGTGCTGGCAAAACTGTCGTAAGTGAATAGTATTTATTAAGCAAAAAGCGTAGCTCATGATAATCAATTTTTGTGACGCAGTGCAAATTTAAAAAAATTATTTCTCACAACTCGTTAAAACCGTGAGTTTATTGTTATACCTGTAGTCATCACCTTTCTTCTTGCTACATAGACATCGATTGCTCCTCACACAGCACCCGCACTTCTAGAGAGTCCACACATGCTCAAACCCCTCTTGCTGTCAGGATGGTTCCGTGTGCAACCATTTCTTAATTCCGTTGTTTTAGTGATGCTGATTGCTCCTTTAGTTGCAGCATCAGGTCACTCTACCTCTGCTAAACAATCCAAAGTAGTAGCTGAAGTTGCTCCTGACGCTGGAGAATCTGAAGCTGTACCTCAAGAGAAAGCTAACTTTGGTGAACCTGATTTAGCAGGAATGTTTCAAGATGCTCCGCATAACTCCAGCACCGGAGAATCTACTTCAGTTTCACAGAATCTGGTTGTAGTTGGGGAACAGCCAGTGATACAGGCACAAAAAATCGAGTCTTTGGTGGTAGCAGATCATGCAATCAAAAATGGTTCTTATGCAAGCGGTGATATGACTACTGCTGATCCCTTAGCAGCAGTAGAACTAGCTCCAATTCCCAACATCAGCGTTAATGACCTCAAGTTAGCAACAAAACTCCAAGCCGCTGAGATTGAGTCGTTAGTGCAAGAAAAGTATTTTGCATCAGCAAAAAATTCTCTTGTTGGCTCATCAGGATTAAATCGCCTTCCAGGGGTCGTACCAATACCCCAAGAGCCAGGATCAGAATCTACAACTGATGAACCCGCAATGGAAATCCCTAGCGATGAGCAAGCAGAACAAGTAGATCCTATTGGTAGCCCCCATCCAATTCCTTGGAAATGGATTGTGGCGACTCAAGAAGCAATTGGCGCAAAAGGTAATAGTGGAGTGCGCTATTACCGGAGTTTACCTGTGGTTTCTCCTGATGGTAAGTATGCTGTTTACAGCCGGGTGCAGATGGAGATTAAACCGGAAATGTATAACAGTCATGTTAGCAGTACGATGTTTGTTGAAGATAGACAAACTAAGAAATTGCGGGTAATGGCTTCAACTTCACAAGTTAAAGATCCGTTATTACATAGTAATGTTGCACCACCAGAACAGATCCAAGAAAATGGCAAAATTGGGGTATTAGTTCCTGTTAGTTGGTCAGAAAAAAGCGATCGCTTTTTAGCACGTAAGTTTGAGGGTGTATTCAATACAGGCGACGCGACAGATCGTGCAGTTATCTGGGATCGACAAAAAAATCACACCAATACCGTTGCTCCATCTCGCCAGGAAGAAGAACATGAAAAGATTGCGGTACTTCTAGGTTGGAGTAAAAACCAACCAGATCACGTACTTTTCCGCGAAGGAGAAATGGGTGAAGAAGAATGGCCTCTGGTAAAAGTTGCTACTGATGGTAAGACAGTAAATACAACAGATGCCGATCAGCCTGTAACTTTTGGGGATCAGACAGAAGTGTGGTCAGGGCCACAAGTTGCGACTCGATAATTGCTAAAGTTTATTGAAAATAATATCTATTCCCGTTATTACTACAGCTAATAGCGGGAAATTTTTTTGAATAGTGATGTAACTATATAGCGGTAGTCGTATGTGTTAGGACAACTTGAAAGCTTGAATGCCAGGAATAGTAAAACTTTTCCTTCTGCCTTCTGCCTTCTGCCTTCTGCTATGATTAACTTTTCAAATTTTGAAACTTTGCATTCTTTTCCCACTATTCAGTAAACCTAACTGTTGAGATAGTTGTAAAGATTTTACCCAAGTTTGTTCTGATAGCTGGGAAATTGCATTTGCTGATAAGGTAGCGGTAAAAGTATCTTTATCGCTAGTAACATCACTAACATCGAAACTTTGTAAAATTGCGATCGCCGCCTCGGAAATTGGTTCAGTATGAATAAATATCGTTAAACTCGGTGTTGCTGGATCTTGAACCTCATTAAGTGCCATCGCCAGTGCTGCGCCTAGCTTTTGATAGTTCATAAGTATTTCCTGAGTAAAAGGGTAGGCAGTGGGAAACTGGCCTAACACTAAGCTATCAAATTTTGAGGTTTTGATTACCTACCCTTATACAGACGTAGTACACCAATCTATACGTCTTATTACAGATTCTCTGTATTAATCAAGCCATAACCCCATTTATGATCAAAGGTTCCGGCTGGTTTACCAGGAATTGAACTGTTTTTGCGGAATAACTCTTTGATGGCTTGGGAATCTAAATTGCGATCGCGCTGCAATAATAATGCTACCAACCCTGTAACAAAAGGTGTCGCCATACTAGTGCCAGCCATCGCCAAAAATTTAGAATTAATCGTCATCGAACGGTCAGCATTGGCATTAGAAGACAGAGCAGAAACAATCATTGCTCCAGGTGCGGCAACATCAGGTTTTTGGGCATTATTGCGTAACGGCCCCTCACTACTAAACTCAGAAATGCAGTTGGGTTCTAAACCCATTTCTCGCACTTGGTTATCAATATCTGTGTACTTAACTTTAGTGGTGTAAGCTGCGACTGTAACTGCACTATCCGCAGATCCAGGCGCACCAATTTTCACAGAATCTTTGACACTATTACCTGTAAAAAATACTGAGGACGTATCATCTAATGTCCATACATCTAGGCGGGTATCATTGGCAGATGTGTTACGGACTCTTAGCTGCCAAATACCGCCCATTACTTGGGAGGGGCCATTTCCGCGAATCTGCACGAAGAAATTATAGTCGCCGTTGGACGCATCTGGGGCGGGGGTGACAATTTGCACCCGTGCATCGGGGAGTTGATGATTTACGGCTGGGTTCCCGTTAGGAATAATTTTTTGGAAAGGAGTCACAAACCCGTTAGGACTGCGTAAGGAAACTTCTAATTGGCTGTCTTTGGCATACCAAGCATTCAACCAAACAATACCCACTTGATTTAACGGTACATTAAACCGCATTCCCCGCATCTTGCCACTGGCGATGATGGCTTGACCATGAATATTGTCGTTGCCTTCGTTACCAGCTGCACAGCAAACAATTCTGCCAGGGCCGGTTTCTGCGTCAATCACTTGAGAAAGGGAGTCGCTACCATCGTGAGCATCGGCGTGTCCACCTAAACTGAGATTGACTACAGCTGGCCGTCCTAACTCACCAGCTACTCGAAAAACGTAGCGGACAGCATCGGCAATGTGGGCATCCTGTAAATCAGATTTGACAATTACTAATTCTGCGTCTGGTGCGACACCACCGTAGGTAACATCAGCACCAGACGCGATACCTGCAACATGAGTACCATGACCGTCAGTATCTTGGGAAACGGTTAGTAAGGCATCTGTTAATTCCGCACCATAAGCACCTTCTTTAACTCCTGGCCCTGGTAAGGTTTGATCCCATAACCGTAAAATCCGCCCAGCAAAAGCAGGATGTTTTGGGTCAATCCCACTGTCAACCACGCCGATAATTACACCCTTGCCGGACAGTCCAGTTTTGTTCTTAAATTCTGGTAATTTTACAGCTTGGGGCGCAACATCCATCCGCAGTTTGAGTTTGCGCGATGGTTTAATCCGCTGGATGGCTGGTTCTTCGGATAAAGCATCTAAACTTTCAATGGGGAGGAAAGCTGTACGTACATGGCCTACATTTTGGTTAATTTCTATGCCATATTGTGCCAAGTGGCTTAAATCTGCGTCATCGTCACAGTAGATAAACACCAGACTTTTGGTAGGTTTGACAATGTTTTTGGGTGTCATGATACCAAGCGATCGCTTATGTGTTATCAATGCTGGTAGCCCTTCGTGTTGATAATCTTCCATTGCCAACAGCAGCCCAGGAGAAAGTTTTTCATGTCTCATTGTGGTTTTAGCCTCTATTCTTGGGAAAAACAGTAATTTTTTCAGTAAGAGAATTCACTCTAAATTAGTAAAATTCAGGTGATGTTTGTTGCTTTATTTCTGGAGGATTTATGGGTATCTATAGTTTTCTTAGATAACCATAAATCAGTTTATGAATGAATCAATAACTCATAAATTTTAATGCGAGAATTTTCATTTTTCCCTAATTTTTATGAATTATTTCTCTCCTCATTTGATGTTGTTGTAACTGCTGAAATATCCTATTGTCAATAAATGTAGTAGAAATGATTAGCTGAATTACTTGGTTATGAGTGTCTAAATTCAATGTTTATTTCAAAAGTGCTTTTTAGTAATTCAGTGCCAGTACCAATGATTACGGAAAAAGTTATCACTTTGCTCGTTTTGGTTAAGATATATATTTTTGCGGTAAATAGGTAAAGGCAAGAGTTTACTTTGTGTAATTACTAAATGTTATGAATAAACATCAAGAATTATAAAGCTAAAAGTTCGTAGTAATTAATACAAAATTGTTTGTAAGTAACTCTGAGAGCAAGTTATGTAAAGTCAGCTTTTCACCCTATCAAGCGTCAAAAATTTATCCATAGATAGTCATTTTCTCGTCATATTTGTTGCTAAGACTAAAAACAAATCTAGCAAAGCTCAGAGCTTTCTCAGTTTATGTATGTTTTTGGTAGGCAAAATGACTTTAGGTAAACTCCAGCACGCTATTGGCATATTTGGCGATCGCCAAATTGTACTACAAGCGATCGCCGAATTAAAAAATACAGGCTTTTCGATGAATAAAATTTCTGTAATTACTCGCCAGCCTGAACTTGACGATAATAACACCAGAGCAAATAATATTACTCAATCTGAAGGGGCAGCTATAGGTGCATTAGCAACTGCGAGAACAGCCGGTTTACTTACCTTAGTCGCAGGTTTTGGGGTTTTACTTATTCCTGGGTTTGGCCCAGCCCTCGCTGTTGAGTCTGCTTTAGCCACACTTTTAGGAAGTGGTGCGAGTGCAGCAGCTGGCGGAATCATTGGTGCGCTGCGGGGTTGGTTTCTGCCGGAAGAAGCAGCGCAACTTTATCATGATCAAGTATTTCAGGGCAATTATTTAGTAACCATAGAAGGCACAGAAGCAGATATTCTCCATGCTGAACCAATTTTGCAACGTTGGGGTATTCAGGAATGGCGTGTTATTGATGTGCCTCAAAGTTGAAATAGTGAGTACCAAAGTATTTCTCACAATATCCAACAAGGTCGTCAAATTCACTTTCTTGTTAACCTGTAAAGGAGAAAGTTTTTGAGTATCAGGAGTAGCCATGTACGTGCTAGTGGGTGGAGCAGGCTTAGTAGGGCTTTCTTTGGCTCAAAAATTGGTAGAACTAGGACATACTGTCGCCGTCATTGATATAGAGCCTACAGCTTGCCGCTATGCTCGTGAACAAGTAGGTGCAATGGCGTTTGAAGGCAGTGCTGTGAGTACGGAAGTGTTGTTAGAGGCGGGAATTCGTAAAGCCGATGCCTTAGTAGCAGTTTTGAGAAGTGATGCGTTGAACTTGGCAATGGTAACTTTGGCTAAACATTATGGTGTGACGCATATTTTAAGTCGCTTGCGTCATGGTGATTTTGCAGAACCACTGCGTTTAGCAGGTGCAAACCATGTGATTAGCACCGTTGAACTATCAGTTTCCACAATGGTTAATGCCATTGAATATCCCCAAGTAGAATCAATGATGCACTTTGAGCAAGGGCAGATTGAAGTTTTAAAACTGGCTATTCCCAATAATTGTTATGTAGTCAATCGCAGTCTTGCCGAAATAGCGCAAGATTCTCGATTTCCTAGTGGTTCTTTGATTATTGGCTATCAACCTCATCCCCATGAAGATTTGATGATTCCGAATGGTAGTACAGTTCTAGAGCCAGGTTCGACTGTATTGATTGCGACTAAACCAGGAAGTGTACATCAAGTCATTGATTTTATCGAAGGTTGTAAGTAATTTGCATGAAATTTTATTTACAGATTTGTTTAGCGATCGCAGTTATTTTCCTGTCTGCTTGTCAAGCATCAGAAAATTCTGTCAAGTCACAAACTAAGCCAACTCCCAGTGGTCAAGCTTATAAAATTGTGACTTTAGATCAGAATTTTAAAATAGCAACAGGTCAAACTATTTATGTTCCTATTTATTCTGAGATATATCATCATAATCGCCAAGAAATTTTTAATTTAGCAGCTACCTTGAGTATTAGAAATACAGATGTAACTAATCCTATAATTATTACTTCTGTGCGTTATTACGACTCCAACGGTAAACTAATTGAGCAATATTTAGAAAAGCCAATTCAACTAGATCCACTCGCCTCTACAGAATTTTTTGTGAATCGCAATGATAGCCGGGGCGGTGTCGGCGCAAATTTTATTGTCGAGTGGGTGTCTTCAACAGCAATATCTGAGCCGATAGTTGAAGCGGTGATGATTGGCACAGACTTTCAGCAAGGAATTTCGTTTATTAGTCCGGGAAAAGTGATAAAAAGGCAAAACAAATAGGTAGTCTTCAAAAGATATCAATCATCATCCAGTTGTAGCATTTGCTCATCAAGAGATTGTATCCGTCCGCGGACAATTTCTTCCGAAAGAATTCGCTTACGCAGCGCCTCGTTGAGAACACCCTTTTCGGCTAACAGTAAGCGACGACGAATAGCATCTAATTTGCTCAAATCGCTATTTTTGGTATCCAAACTGTTAACACGGCGATTATATAAGTCTCTCAGAGCTTTTTCAGCCCCAGCCACTCGGACTTGATAAGCCGATCGCATTTCCTCGTAAACTGATTTTGGTAATACCCCTGACTTCAACAAGCTATCTAATTCATCCTGGGCGGCTTTACCTGTCATCAGTTGCGCTTGTAATTCTTCCACTTGCTGCTGAGTTGCGGAGAATTTCGATAATTTTAAGCGTTTGACTAACCAAGGCAAGCTTAAACCCTGTCCGACTAATGAAACTAGCACACTACCAAAAACTAAAGCAATTAAAACATCTCTACTTGGTAAACCAATAGGTAAACTCAAAGCCAAAGCCATTGACAGTGAGCCTTTGATATTGCCTAAAAACAGTAAATGTTGCCAACGCAGAGGAATTGGGCGATCGAACCACCGAACTGTTGCTAGTAGTGGATAAACTGTTAGTATTCGTCCAGCTTGATAAGCTAAAACAGCCAGTAAAACAGCAGGTAAAGTTTTCCAGAATGTGACTAAGTTGATTTCTAAACCAATCAACAGAAAAATAAACGTGTTCACCGTAAAACTGGCATATTCCCAGAAACTCAACAAAGTGATACGACTGGAAGCCGAAGTATTGCGCGAAAGTCCCAGATTGCCGAAAATTAAGCCAGCGACAACTACCGCCACAGCACCTGATACACCGAGAAATTGCCCAACCTGAAAAGTTCCTAAAGCAACTGCAACCGTTAACAACAGACTACTGAGAGGATCATCTAAACGAGCAAATACAGGTATGCTTAAGTAGCCTAATACTAACCCGACAACGCAACCACCTAAAGAAATAAATAGTAGTTGTTGAATTCCTCCTACTAAGGTGAGTGAACCTGTGGAATATACTTGCAAAATTAGGTTGAATGAAACTAACGCCGCCGCATCATTGAATAAAGTTTCGCCTTCAACAATAGTAGATAGTCGGGAAGGTACGGGTATTTCCTTAAATACTGCAATCATGGAAACAGTGTCTGTGTTTGCCAGAATTACACCCACCAGTAAAGCAGGTATCCAAGTTAATCCCAGCCCTAGTTTTAACACGACGGCAATAATCGCACTAGAAACTACAGCCCCAGGTAAAGCTAAAAGGGCAATGGGTTTAAAAGTGCTGCGGAGACGACTAACATCTGTATTGATCCCAGCTTCAAAAATCAGAATTGGTAAAAACAGATTTAATACCAAAGAAGGATCTAAACCAATGCGATGAGATAATAATTCCGTTATGGGCAACCCTGCTAATACCAAACCCGTAACATAAGGAACTCGCAACCGACGGGATAGTAAGGCTACACCAGTGGCAACTAGTAAGAGAATAATAGAAATTTTAACTAATTCAGTAACATTCACAGTGAATAATCAGAATTTATTTGAATGCCATTGATCAAAGTTGCAAAAAAGTTGTACACCTGTCAACTAACTTCAGAGCCTATTTATCAAGTAAATATTCACTACTGCATGAGATTTTAGAGCAAAAAGCGCAGATAAATTGATCACTTATCAGGCTAAGTAACGCGACAATCTAAAATTTCAAATCTAAAATTCCTATTAAACTCTTTGGTATTTTTCCATCATAGGTAAGAGTCATAAATGTAGAAATATTTGCCACAATCTCTCCTGAAGGTACAAATAATTACCTATGCAAATTCAAACACCAGACTGGGTTAAGCACGCTGTTTTCTACCAAATATTTCCCGATCGCTTTGCTAGAAGCAAACAGCCGCGTAAACGATTGTTACACGAAGCCCGTTGGGAAGATTGGGAAGCAATGCCCACACTCCAAGGTTATAAAGGCGGCGATTTGTGGGGCATTATTGAGGGATTGGACTACATTCAAGGTTTAGGAATTAACGCGATTTATTTCACGCCGATTTTTCAGTCTGCGAGTAATCACCGTTATCATACTCACGATTATTACCAAGTTGATCCGTTGTTGGGAGGAAATGAAGCGTTTAAAGAATTGCTAGAAGCAGCCCATCAACGGAATATTAAAGTAGTTTTGGATGGAGTGTTTAATCATTCGAGTCGTGGGTTTTTCTTTTTCCATGATGTGTTGGAAAATGGCCCCCATTCGCCTTGGGTAAATTGGTTTAAAATTCATAGCTGGCCGCTGTCTGCTTACAATGGTGATTTTCCCGCTAATTATGAAGGTTGGGCGGATAATCGGGCTTTGCCAGTATTTAACCACGACAACCCAGAAGTGCGAGAATATATCATGGAAATTGCCGAATATTGGATGAAGTTCGGCATTGATGGCTGGCGGTTAGATGTGCCATTTGAAATTAAAACTCCTGGTTTTTGGCAAGAATTTCGAGAGCGAGTCAAAGCCATTAACCCTGAAGCTTATATTGTGGGCGAAGTCTGGGGAGATTCCCGCGAGTGGTTAGATGGGACGCAATTTGACGGTGTAATGAATTATTTATTTGCTGGGCCGACAATTGCCTTTGCCGCAGGCGATCGCGTAGTCTTAGAACAAGTTCAAAGTCGGGACTATCAACCTTATCCACCTTTATTTGCTGCTGAGTATGCCACTAAAATCCAAGAACTATTGCAACTATATCCTTGGGAAATTCAGCTAACGCAACTCAACTTACTTGCTAGTCACGATACCGCACGTTTGATGACCATTGCGGGCGGCGATAAAGCCAGCATCAAATTATCAACTTTACTTTTACTCACCTTTCCTGGTGCGCCCAGTATTTATTATGGTGATGAAGTGGGTTTACCTGGTGCAATCGACCCCGACTCCCGCCGCAGCTTTCCTTTAGAAGCGAATTGGGATCAGGAAATTTTGCAAACTCACCGCCAATTAATTGACATTCGACAAGCTTACCAAGCTTTGCGGATAGGAGATTATCAAGTTCTCTATGCCCAAGGAACACTATACGTTTTTGCCCGGACTTTAGGCACAGAAGAATTAATGATAGTTGTTAATATTGGCACAGCATCTGCTCAAGCAAACATAGATATTACTAGTTTGCAAACTCAACCCAACAAGCTGCTATTTGGCTATGCAGAATTTGCATGGAATAACGCCGGAGAAACTAAACAACTTTCTCTCACTGTTCCTCCTCGGACTGGTTGCATTTTGGTTTAAATAAGCTAAAACACGTCTAAATTACGGAATTCCCCGTAAAGGTCGTCCTTGGTTAATCAATTTTGGACTTTGGATTGACTCCACCCTAAAATGTGGAGCTTGATAGCGCAGCGTTAGCGAGTCGTTGAGCGTCGGATTTTAGATTGGCGTTAGGGAAGCGTAAGCAGCGCAGCGAGTATTTTGAATTAATTCCGCCCTGAAGGGGTGGTGCTTGTACCGAAAATTCCCCATCCAAAATCTCAAATCCGAAATCTCAAATTTTTTGGTCATCGGTCATTTGTGTTGACAAGGGACAAATGACTGATGACTAAGCACTCGCGGCGGACATACCCCTCTCCTAAGAAACAAGGCAGGAGGCAGAAGGGAAGAGGATTTTCCTTGTTTCTTCCATCCATAACGGACGCGATCGCGTCCGTAAACAGCTTCTGTCACTTCCTACAAACCTAAATGTTGGCGCAGTGCTTGGCGCATTACATCAACTGGTACAGTTTCTTGTTGTAACCAAATTTTTAAAGCCGCTGCGCCTTGTTGTACTAGCATTTCTAATCCATCAATAACAATCGCGCCTTGTTTTTCTGCCTGTTGCAGAAACTTTGTCGGCTGGGGAATATAAATTAAATCATAGGCGATCGCACCTGACGGCAGATCATTCATTTCCGCAGCAGTCAATGGCGAGTCATCAACATTCGGATACATCCCCATTGGTGTAGTATTCACTAACAAATTAGCTTGGGGAATTAGTTTGACAAGAGTAGGCCATGTATGAACTTGCAGTTTCTCGGCTATGGGTGAACTTCCCCAACTATCCCGGAACTCGATTAATCTTTGTTCGTTGCGTCCCACAACATGAATTTCAGCAAAACCCAGTTGATAACAACCTGCAACCACTGCTCTCGCTGCACCACCATTACCTAAAATTATCGCTACCTTTTGACTCCAATCTTGCTGATATGTTGTTTGTAATGGGGCGATAAATCCCTCGATATCAGTGTTTGTACCTACCCATTGCTGATTTTTACGGGTAACAGTATTGACTGCACCTATAGCTTGTGCTACAAGTGTAATTTCTGATAGTAAAGGCATAATTGCCTGTTTATGGGGGATTGTCACACTAAAACCTGTCACCCCAATTGTGGCAAAACCTGCGATCGCTATTTGTAAATTCTCTGGTGCGATCGGAAAAGGTAGATAAATATAATCTACGCCTAACGCGGCTAATGCTGCATTGTGCATCACCGGCGACAGTGAATGTTCCACCGGATGCCCAATTACCCCTAATAATTCGGTAGTACCTGTAACTTTGGTCATTGATTAATAGTCAAGAGTCAATGGTCAATGGTTATTGTCTCTTATTCTTGTTCTCGTCAATTGTCATTAGTTATTCCTACTCCTTCTTCTATCCTGCTCTACAATTATTAAGAGCTACTTAACATTTCTGGTAACTATGCAGGTAAGTACAGCCCCCTCTACAAATGCAGTTCCTGGTCAATATTGGCAGTGGCGAGGGCAAAAAGTTTACTATGTGCGTGCGGGAAATTCGCAAACACAACGTCTGCCTTTGTTGTTGGTGCATGGGTTTGGTGCTTCCACAGACCACTGGCGCAAAAACATCAATGGATTAGATCAAGATTTTGAAGTGTTTGCCATTGATTTATTGGGATTTGGGCGATCGGCTAAACCCAAATTGCAGTACAGTGGCGATCTATGGCGTGACCAACTCCATGATTTTATTAGTGAAGTGATTGGTCGCAAAGCGATCATAGCAGGCAACTCTCTAGGTGGTTATGCCAGCTTGTGTGTTGCAGCCCAATATCCTGATAGTGTTGCTGGGGTAGTATTACTCAATAGTGCTGGCCCTTTTAGCGAAAACCAAACCACAGCCGAACCAGAAGCGTTACAATCACAAATTCAACCGCCGAAACAACTGTCACCACTACAAAAAATTTTGGCTAATGGTGTTAAGTGGGTTTTGAAACAATCTTTTTCCCGGTTTTTAATATTTCAATATGTGCGACAACGTTGGGTAATTCGCCGCACTTTAGAAAAAGTTTATTTAGATAAAACTGCAATTACAGACCAATTAGTAGAAGATATTTATCGCCCTGCTTTTGATACTGGCGCTTTTGATGTGTTTGTTTCTGTGTTCAGTAGTCCTCAAGGAGAAAAAGTTGATGTGCTATTGCAGCGATTAACTTGTCCTTTGTTATTATTATGGGGCGAAGCTGATCCTTGGATGAAGGCGCGAGAACGTTCCCAAAAATTTCGCCAATATTATCCTCAACTGACTGAATATTTTCTCAAAGCAGGTCATTGTCCCCATGATGAAATTCCCAATCAGGTCAATCAACTTTTAAAGGATTGGGTTGTGTCTATTTCTCAGTAGAAATAGAGGAATCCGATTTGATTCCTAAAAAATCTCTGTATATTTAGTGGCGTGGCAAAGCTAAAATGTTGCAATAGATTTTGGATAAAATTGAGATAAATCAATGTTTTGTACTTTTTTCTAATGCGCTACTTTAGCCTTGTCACGCTACTAATGCGGATTACCCACTTTATTTACACCAAACAATCCTTGAGCGCATAAATCACCTGATCTTGCTGCTGGGTTGTAAGTTCAGGAAACATAGGCAAAGATAAAACCTCATGACAGGTTTGCTCGGCTACTGGCAATTGCCCTGATTGATAACCCAAATGTTGATAAACTGGCTGTAAATGCAGTGGATAGGGATAGTAAACCATCGAATTTATACCCCGTTCTTGCAATTGATTCTTTACCCAATCACGCCGTGAAGCACTAGCACCATTTCGTGATTCACTGACTACGCGAATTGTGAATTGATTCCAGACACTCTCCCCATCAGGAAGTTCTTCAGGGACAACAATTCCCGGAAGTTGGCTGAGGAACTGCTGGTAATAAGAGGCGATCGCTTGTCGTTGTTGATTCCAATTATCGAGATAACGCAGTTTAATTTGCAAAATCGCGGCTTGAATGGCATCTAAACGGCTATTTACGCCAACTTCTTCGTAGTAATAACGATTTCTTTGCCCATGTTCTTTAATTACCCGCATCTTTGCAGCTAACTCTGGATTATTAGTTGTAATTGCCCCTCCATCGCCACAACCGCCGAGATTCTTGGTAGGATAAAAACTAAAGCAACCAATCTGCCCAATACTGCCAACTTTTTGATAATCCCAACTTGCACCTGTAGATTGAGCGCAGTCTTCAATGACAGCTAAATTATGAATCTGCGCGATCGCCATTAACTCAGTCATATCGACAGGCTGTCCGAATAAATGCACCGGAATAATCGCCTTGGTTTTGGGTGTAACCGCCGCAGCTATTTGCCGCAAATCTAAGTTAAATGTATTAATATCTATATCCACAAATACAGGCTTGGCTCCTACAGCACTGATTACCTCAGCCGTAGCAATAAAGGTAAACGGTGTCGTAATTACCTCATCGCCTGCACCAATTTCTAAAGCTCGTAGCGCTAAGTAGAGTGCATCAGTTCCAGAGTTACAAGCTATACAATTAGTTACACCATGATAGACAGCAAATTGTTGCTCAAAGCTTTCAATGATGGGGCCACCAATATAACACCCGGAAGACAAAACTTCTAGCACTGCTGCACTCACTTCTGCTTCGATAGTGATGTATTGCTGCTTGATATCAAATGCTGGAACAGAATTTATGCTTTGGAACATGAGTTTTTATGTGATTTGAAGATACAAAGGATGCACTTCGACAGTAGATTTTAGCTGCTTGACTTTTTATCAAACAGTTGGCTAATAGACTGTCTCCCCGGATACGCATCAACAAGGGTGATTACTGAAATTATTGTATTGGTAAAAATATCATACTAATTCGTAATTTGTAATTTGTAATTTGTAATTAGGCCACTCTGAAAAAGTGTCAATCAACAAGACTTCTAGGGAGTCATTTTATGAAATTGATCAAAACCTCACGCAAAGATGATAGAGAATTATTCTGTTTAGCAGACATAATCTGATTCATGTAACGGATCTGAGGTGAATACTCTGCACTTGAATAATTGAAATTCCACTCTCAAGTATGTAAGCTGTTGTGATCAGACAATTCCCGGAGGTGAAAAAACTGTGCCGGATTTAATCAAACTAGATTTAGCTGATTTAGCCTTGGTTGTGGGGTTAATGGCGATCGCCATTGGTTTATCCGCCTGGGAAAAATTGGGATTAGAGTTAAACTTAGGAATTGCAACTGGCAGAACCATCTTACAGCTGTTGGTATTGGGGTACGTTTTCGATTTCATCTTTGCCGTAAATAATCCTTGGGCGGTCTTGGGGACTTTAGCAATTATGCTGACAATGGGAGCAATTGTCGCCCGAAATCGGATCAGCCAGAAAATTCCCTTAGTCTTACCTGTGGTTTGGGGAGCAATTTTAGTCAGTACAGCTTTCACGCTGTTCTACACCAACTTCTTAATTCTCCAACCAGATAGATGGTACGAATCAAAGTATATGATTCCTTTTGCTGGAATCATTATTGGTAACGCCATGAATGCAGCGGCGATCGCAGGTGAACGTCTTGTGAGTACAGTAAATAATTCCGCTGGGGAAATTGAAACTCACTTAAGTTTAGGCGCAAATCCCCAACAAGCCGTCACTCAATACCGCCGAGAAGCCATTCGCGCCGCATTCCTTCCTACCATCAATCAAATGATGCTTATTGGTATGGCTACCCTTCCCAGCATTACAGCCGGACAGTTATTAGGCGGTGTGAACCCTTTAGATGCTGTGTCTTATGAGATTTTAATTGTGTTTATGGTTGCTGTGGCTAACTTACTGACGACAATTTTAGTTACACGGGGATTGTGTCGTCAGTTTTTTAACTCAGCGGCGCAGTTAATCAGGTGATTGTGGAACACAAAAGTACTTTGATACGTTGACTTTCAAAATCCAATAGTATTTGCTTTTTTCTGAGAATTAAGCGATCGCCCAGATTAATTTATCGGCAAATTGAGAGAGGTGCTAGATTTTTTGTCTTCTTTCGCAGGGGAGAAGACTGATTTATCTCTAGTGTGAGAGTATGCGATCGCTTGTTGATCAAAAAGTAACTCAGTTATTCAGACAATATTCAAGCAAGGCGAAGTATCTTGAGCCGACATCAATTCTTCTGCTTCAGTGCATTGATCTAAATCCCGCAGTATCCCCGCCAAGAAACTAGCTAACGCCCTTGATTAGACTGCTCATGGATAGATTTATTATGCCACACAACAGCGATGACAAAGATTTCTCCTCAGAAACGCAGACTCAGGTATTTGCTTATAAAGAACGGCTAAATTCTTGGATTGTTGCACGGTTATTTCCAGATATGCAAAGAGTAACAGTTGCGAGATTTCGCAGCCGTTCTGATGCAGATGGTTATGTACAAAGTTTACGCCAACTCATGCCGGAAGCTAATTTTGTCGTGGTGTTTGATTGTCCACGTCAGAAAGTAGCAATTTAAATTTTAGGAGAGGCGATCGCCTAAATCGTCTTCTCCTTCATTAATAATTAATATCATCCGCAAAACCATAACCACCACCGCCGGGTGTCTCAATGACAAACACATCACCAATATTCATTTTCACCACAGCTTTACTACCTAAATCCTCAACTGTTCCATCACATCTTTCCACATAATTTTTTCCTAATTTCCCTGCTGCACCACCAGATAAACCAAAAGGTGCAACTACACGATGATTTGACAAAATTGCTGCTGTCATCGGTTCTAAAAAACGTACGCGGCGAATGACACCATTACCACCATAATGACAGCCTTTACCACCACTATTTTTACGAATAGCAAAATTTTCTAACATAATTGGAAAACGCCATTCTAATACTTCTGGATCTGTCAGACGGGAATTAGTCATGTGTGTTTGAACTGCATCTGTACCAGCAAAATTTGCACCTGCACCAGAACCACCGCAGATTGTTTCATAATATTGATAGCGTTCATTCCCAAAGGTAAAATTGTTCATTGTTCCTTGAGAAGCCGCTAAAACACCCAACGCGCCATATAGAGCATCGGTTATTGCTTGAGAAGTTTCCACGTTTCCTGCTACCACAGCCACAGGGTAAGAGGGATTTAATATACAACCTTCAGGTATGTGAATTTCTAAAGGTTTCAGACAGCCAGCATTTAAAGGAATATCATCATTAACTAATGTGCGAAAAACATATAAAACTGCTGCTTTACAAACTGCTGCTGGAGCATTAAAATTATTATCTACTTGCTGATCTGAAGTACCTGCAAAATCAATTTTTGCGCTGCGGTTTTCTCGATTAATGGTAATTGCAACTTGAATCATTACACCATTATCTAAGGCATAACTGAAACTGCCATCTGGCAAAAATTCAATAACACGCCGTACAGATTCTTCCGCATTATCTTGCACAAAAACCATGTAAGCTTGTACAGTTTCTAAGCCATAGTGTTCTACCATTTTCAACAATTCTTGCACACCGCGTTTGTTTGCAGCGATTTGTGCTTGTAAATCTGCTAAATTTTGGGTGATATTGCGTGCAGGGTAAGGTTCACTTGTGAGCAAACTTACTAATTCTGCTTCGCGGAGTTTACCTGCTGCAACTAACTGAAAATTATCGATTAATATACCTTCTTCTACCACATTTGTACTATTGGGTGGCATTGAACCGGGAGTAATACCGCCGATATCTGCATGGTGTCCCCGTGAGGCGACATAAAATAGTGGGGAGTCGGGAGTACTGAGTGCTGAGTGGGGAAAGACTGGGGTGACAACGGTAATATCTGGTAAGTGAGTACCACCGTTATAGGGGTTATTAGAGGCAAAGACATCACCAGGTTTGATGGTATCACCATAGTGAGTAATTAAAGCTTGCACACTTTCACTCATCGAACCCAAATGCACAGGAATGTGTGGCGCATTCGCTACTAATTGTCCAGCACCATCAAAAATTGCACAGGAGAAATCGAGCCTTTCTTTGATGTTTACAGAGGAACTAGTATTTTGTAAGGTTATACCCATTTGTTCCGCGATCGCCCGAAACAAATTATTAAAAATCTCCAGCATCACCGGATCTTGTTGAGTGCTGAGTTGTGTAAAGCCCTGCGGGCATTGCTGCGCGTAGAGCGGTAGCGGGGCGTTTAACCCGTGTTGAGTGCTGAGTGCTGAGTGTCTTGTTAAAACCAAGTGATTGCGTGTAGTTAATTCAGCTTGCCAATGGGGTTCAATAACATTTGTACCCGTCGCCTCCACAATAATGGCTGGCCCTGCAATACAATCTCCTGGTTGTAAATCTTGGCGTTGATACACTGGTGTAGTTTGCCATAACCCAGCAGTATACATTTGTATCGTCGCTACTGCTACAGATTTTTGCTCATTCCTACGTGTAATTACATTCTCTTCCGGCGCATCATGTTTCACCACCACCTCAACCGCCACTGCTTCCACAATCAACCGCTTTTCAGCCGCAATAAACCCATAACGCTGACGATGTAACTCCTCAAACTGACGTTGCATTAACACCACATCACCAAAATCCACAATCAACGGCGCATCCGTCCCCTCATATCTAAGATGCAGCTTGCGATAAACATCTAAAAAGGGTGTAGAGGTGTCGGGTATATCAGCCTCTCCTCTCTCTGCGTCCTCTGTACCTCTGCGGTTCGTTTCCCTGATAGCCTCCGCCACCAACCCTACAAACTCTGACTCCAACGCCGCCAACAAACCCTCACTCAAAACCGCTTCCACCGACTTTTCTCGAATCACCCTAATATCTGCCAAACCCATACCATAAGCAGACAACACCCCTGCGAATGGATGAATAAACACCTGCTTCATCCCCAAAGCATCAGCAATTAAACAAGCGTGTTGCCCACCAGCACCGCCGAAACAACACAAAGTATACTCCGACACATCATAACCACGCTGGAGAGAGATTTTTTTGATAGCATTCGCCATCTTATCAACTGCGATCGCCAAAAATCCCGTAGCGACTTCTTCCGCTGTTCTCCCATCTCCAATTTCCGCAGTTAATTGCCTAAACTTCAGCCGTACCACCTCTGCATCTAACGGCAAATCCCCATTCGCCCCAAACACCTTGGGGAAAAACTCTGGTTGCAACTTACCTACCATCACATTGCAATCAGTTACCGTCAACCTTCCACCTTGAGAATAAGCCGCCGGGCCAGGATTCGCCCCCGCAGATTCCGGCCCCACCCGATACCGCGAACCATCAAACTGCACAATTGAACCACCACCAGCTGCAACGGTATGAATTGCCATCATCGGTGTTCGCAGACGCACTCCGGCGACTTCCGTTTCAAAGGTGCGTTCATACTCGCCATTGTAATGCGCCACATCAGTTGATGTACCGCCCATATCAAAGCTGATAATCTTGTTAAATCCAGCCATCCGGCTTGTTTGTACTGCCCCAACTATCCCACCCGCCGGGCCGGATAAAATGCTATCTTTACCTTGAAAGTTCTCTGCATCCGCTAGTCCGCCGTTGGATTGCATGAACATTAGTTTTGTGGTTTGTTCGTTATTGAGTTGATGAGAGACTTGATCAACATATCGCCGCAAAATCGGTGATAAATAGGCATCAACAACAGTCGTATCACCCCGACTAACTAATTTCATTAAAGGGCTGACTATATGCGATACAGAAACTTGAGTAAAGCCAATACTTTTGGCTAAAGTGGCGACTTGTTGTTCATGGGCTGTGTAGCGGTAGCCGTGCATGAACACAATGGCACAACAACGAATCCCATCATTGTATGCTGCTTGTAATTGCGGACGCACAGCATCAAGATTCAGCAGGATTAATTCTTTCCCTTGGGCGCTGTAACGTTCTCCTACTTCAATTACTTGTTCGTACAGCATTTCTGGCAAAATTATCTGACGCGCGAAGATATCGGGACGGTTTTGATAACCGATGCGTAAAGCGTCCCGAAATCCTTGGGTAATTACAAGAACAGTGCGATCGCCTTTTCTTTCTAATAAGGCATTTGTCGCCACAGTTGTTCCCATCTTCACCGCCGCGATGCGATCGCCGGGAATTGGCACATCAGCAGGAATTCCCAGTAGTTCTCGAATTCCTTGCACTACTGCATCAGTATAGCGATCGGGATTTTCTGACAGCAGCTTGTGAATTACCAACTCCCCATCAGGACGCTTCGCCACAATATCGGTGAACGTCCCGCCTCTATCAATCCAGAATTCCCAAAGCGCCGAAGATGGTGATACCCCAGTCATAGTGAATTCCTCAATGCCGATTTTGCTACCGCCAAGGTTATGATTTTTAAGTTATCAGATACTTGCTTGATTTGTTACCTAGATATTCCTTGAGGTAAGTTACATGAAACTTGAGAAATTTCACTGGTTTCAAATGGCCTTTCAGTTAAAAGGTTCAGTTATCGCATCAATTTATCCGCGTGTTTTGTGGTGTGCCTTCTTTGGATTTATTATTTCTATTCTTGACTATTTTGGCTTACCTGTATCTCATCCTATGCTAGGAACTGTAATTCCTAGTCTTGTTTTAGGTTTATTATTGGTTTTTCGGACAAATACTGCTTACGAGCGTTTTTGGGAAGGTAGAAGATGCTGGGGAAACTTGGTTAATACCACTAGGAATTTAGCCCGCCAAATTTGGGTATCTGTTGATGAAATAACTCCAGAAGATAGAGAACAAAAAGTTTCTGTATTAAAGCTTTTAGTTGTTTTTGCCGTCACCACTAAGTTACATTTGCGTGATGAAAAAGTAAATAGCGAACTAAAAGAATTATTACCAGATGCTAAGTATGATAAATTATCTACTATGAATAATCCACCTTTAGAGGTGGCTTTTTGGATTAGTGACTATTTACAAAAGCAACATGATCGCAACTGTTTAAATATACATCAACTAATAAATCTGCAAGAATTATTAAATATACTTGTAGATAACTTAGGTTCTTGCGAACGCATTTTAAGAACCCCAATGCCTCTAGCTTATGCGATTCATCTTAAGCAACTGTTATTATTATATTGTTGCTTGTTACCCTTTCAAATAGTAGATGATTTGCAATGGGGGACAGGATTTGTGGTTGGTTTAATTAGTTTTACATTATTAGGCATTGAAGCCATTGGTCTGGAAATTGAAAACCCCTTTGGCTATGATGAAAATGACTTACCCCTAGATGCGATTTGCAACACCATGAAACGCAACATTGATGATTTAATTAGTCTGCCGCCTAATGTGCGATCGCATCCAGACAACATCACAAATTAATTTAAACGTCTGATTCCCTGTTCCAAACCTTGGCAAACACCTGTGAGAAAATCTAAATCTAGACTGGCAATATTATCACTAGGCTTGTGATAATTGGGATTCCGTAAAAATGCCGTATCTGTCACCATAATTGCTGGATAGCCCAAATCCCAAAAAGGTGCATGATCACTAAGTCTGGTTTGAGGTACGATTAAGCCTCGGTTGGGTACTGGTAGCCACTGACTGGGTAAACCGACTTTCCGAATACTCCGACTGAGACTGATTAAATCCCGAATTGTCCGCAAATTCCCAATGAAAGCAATAAAATCACCTTGATTGGGATAAAATTTCTCCAATGGACGGGGATAAGCCTGAGAACCTGGGGTAGAGTTGCAATAACCCAGCATTTCCAGCGATATCATTAAGCGGAGTTGTTGCTGTTGTTGATGCAATAAACCTGCATATTCAGCACTGCCTAGTAAGCCATATTCTTCCATATCAAAAGCTACTAGGCGCAAAGGATATTTAACAGGTTCCACCGCAAATTTTCGAGCTAATTCTAATAACACCGCTACACCTGTAGCATTATCATCCGCCCCTGGTGTTCCCGGTACAGCATCGTAGTGCGCCCCAATCAAAATTGGGGGTAAATCTTGATGCTTCCCTGTTTTTTGACTTGATAAATTTAAAATTAGGTTGTTGCAGCTTTTCCCTCTCACTTTAAAGGTGTGGATTTCCACACTTCCCCATTGCGCTAATTCTTGCAGAATGTATTCTTGGACAAAAAAATGTCCTGCTGTTGCGAAGAAAGGATCGCGTTCTCTAGCGATTTCATGCAAGTGAATTCGTAATTGTTCTTGTAAATTCAAAGCTTGTAAGTATTCTGCAAATAAACTTCTGATTGTCAGGAGTAAGTCAAAAACCAATTCAAAAAGGGTGGATTACCCAACTTAAAGCACTGATAAAGTAGAGTTTTTCGACTATGGAGATTTAGAGCTACTTAGACATACTCAGCATTGTGAATGCTATCCTAGTTTTGCAACTAGCTCCTTAACCTTAAATTTATTCAACTTTTGCCTTAGTTGACTATTATACCATTGAGGTGTTTTCCACTAATAGCTTCGTGCTATTGGTAGTCCTGGCCAATCATAATAAATTAATAGATATAAGACACACTAGGAGAAGAGTAACGCATGGGCAAGGTAGTCGGCATCGACTTGGGTACAACCAACTCAGTAGTCGCCGTGATGGAGGGTGGCAAGCCGGTGGTGATTGCCAATGCAGAAGGAATGCGAACAACACCCTCCGTAGTTGGTTTCAGCAAAGATGGCGAAAGAGTGGTTGGGCAAATGGCACGGCGGCAAACCGTCCTCAACCCACAAAATACTTTTTTTGCAGTCAAACGCTTCATTGGGCGGAAGTATGGTGAACTCAGCCCAGATTCTAAGCGTGTACCATATACTATCCGCAAAGACGAAATCGGGAATATCAAAATTGCCTGTCCCCGCCTGAGTAAAGATTTTGCCCCCGAAGAAGTTTCGGCAATGGTACTCAAGAAATTAGCCGATGATGCCAGTCGTTATTTAGGGGAACCAGTGACAGGCGCAGTTCTGACAGTTCCCGCTTATTTTAACGATTCTCAAAGACAAGCAACTCGTGATGCAGGGAGAATTGCCGGCTTAGAAGTGTTGCGAATTCTCAACGAACCCACCGCTGCTTCCTTAGCTTATGGTTTAGATCGTGGTGACACCGAAACCATTTTAGTATTTGACTTGGGTGGGGGGACTTTTGACGTATCAATTTTAGACGTTGGCGATGGGGTATTTGAAGTTAAAGCCACCAGTGGTGATACCCAGCTGGGTGGGAATGACTTTGATAAAAAGATAGTTGATTGGTTGGCAGAGCAATTTTTAGAAACTGAAGGTGTAGACTTAAGACGCGATCGCCAAGCTCTACAACGATTAATGGAAGCAGCAGAAAAAGCTAAAATTGAATTATCTGCTGTGAGCATCACCGATATCAATTTGCCCTTCATCACCGCCACAGAAGACGGGCCAAAACATATCGAAACTCGCCTGACGCGTTCTCAATTTGAAGGTTTGTGTAGTGATTTAGTCGGACGTGTCCGCACACCAGTCAAACGGGCATTAAAAGATGCTGGACTCAGACCAGAAGATATCGAAGAAGTTGTGTTAGTTGGCGGTTCGACAAGAATGCCAATGGTAAAGCAACTAGTCCGTGACTTAATTGGTATTGAACCCAACGAAAACGTTAACCCTGATGAAGTCGTTGCAGTTGGCGCAGCCATTCAAGCAGGTATCCTTGCAGGTGAACTGAAGGATTTGCTGTTATTGGATGTCACACCTTTATCTTTGGGACTGGAAACCATTGGCGGCGTGATGAAGAAACTCATTCCCCGCAATACAACCATCCCCGTTCGGCGTTCGGATATCTTCTCCACTTCGGAAAATAACCAAAACACCGTGGAAATTCACGTAGTCCAAGGTGAGAGGGAAATGGCCGGAGACAACAAATCTCTGGGACGCTTCAAACTATATGGCATTCCCCCAGCGCCGCGCGGCATCCCCCAAGTCCAAGTATCATTTGATATTGATGCCAATGGGATTTTACAGGTAACAGCTTTAGATAGAACAACAGGTAGAGAACAAAGTATCACGATTCAAGGTGCTTCCACCTTAAGTGAATCAGAAATTAATAGGATGATTCAGGACGCGCAAAAATACGCTGATGTTGACCGCGAACGCAAAGAACGTGTCGAAAAGCGCACCCGTTCGGAAGCATTGATTTTACAAGCAGAACGACAACTGCGAGAAGTCGCCCTAGAATTTGGTATGCAATTTGCTCGCAGTCGTCGCCAACGCATTGATAATATTAGCCGTGAACTCAAGGAGAGTTTACAAGCAAACGACGATCGCGGCATTGATCAAGCTTACGCTGACCTGCAAGATGCCCTTTATGAACTAAATCGAGAAGTGCGTCAGTATTATGCTGAAGATGAAGACGACGACTTGTTTGGCACCATCAAAGAAATCTTTACCGGAGGCGGCGATAAAGAGCGAGAACGAGAACGGGAACGGGAACCTGATTACTACCGAGATAGCTACCGCGATCGCGATTCTTATAGCAGCAGAGACTACGGTAGAGACAATGGCAAAGATTACGGTAGAGACAGCCGTTCTTCAGCCTATGACAGTCGTCCTTCTCGCCGCACATCTCGCCCTAGTTATCAAGACAATTGGGATGAAAATGACGATGATTGGTTGTAATACTCCCCTTAGATGGCAGCAACTACCTTACTAAGGTGAGAACCTTACTAAGGTGAGAAATTTAATTCAAAATACGGATTTAGCCATTGGTGATAAGTAATAAGTAATGGGTAAATTGTATTACTGATTACTTAATAATTATTACCAACATCTAAAATCTAAAATCTAATTTAAATAACTGACTATGCAAAATTTGCAGAATTTCCGCGATTACTACGAGATTTTGGGAGTAGCTAAAGATGCCTCTAATGAAGAAATTAAAAAGAATTATCGGCGATTAGCTAGACAATATCACCCTGATTTAAATCCAGGAAATAAAACCGCCGAAGAAAAATTTAAAGACATTGGCGAAGCTTACGAAATTCTTTCCGACACAACCAAAAGAGCGCAATATGATCAATTTAGTCGCTATTGGAAAAAACAAGGCTTTGCAGGCAAAAAAACCCCAAAACCAAAAGGCTGGGCTGAAAGTCCCAGCGATCGCAGCAACGGCAATCAAACTGTAGATCCCAGTCAATTTGCTAATTTTGAAGACTTTATCAATCAAGTCGTTGGTGTGGGTAGTCGCCAAGACACGAGAAATGGTAATACGACTAAAACCGATCCGTTTCGTTCGCCAAATAGCAAAGTTCAATACACAGTTCCCAAAAATCCACCAAAAACTGCTCGTCGGGATATCGAAGCCCGATTAACCTTACCATTAGAAAAAGCTTATCAAGGTGGTAACGAGCGCATTCGATTAGAAGATGGGCGATCTCTAGAAGTAACAATGCCACCAGCTATGGTTACAGGTCAGAGTATCCGCCTGAAAAACCAAGGTATCAGCGGTGGCGATTTGTACCTAAAAATTACCGTCGAGCCACATCCTTTATTTAAACTAGAAGGCGTAAATATCGCCTGTCAAGTACCAGTCACTCCCAGTGAAGCAGTTCTTGGCGGATCTGTAGAAGCACCTACCCTCGACGGCCCTGTGAAAATGACTATCCCACCTGGTGTGAGGTCTGGTCAAAGGTTCCGCTTGGCAAATAAAGGCTATCCCACCGACAACGGTAAACGCGGCGACCAATTGGTGGAAATTCAGATAGTTACACCAAAAAATATTAGCCCTGAAGAAAAAGAACTTTACGAAAAGATCCGGCAAATTGAGACCTTTAAACCTCGCGCTGATTTACTAGGTTAAGGTTTTTTACGCATAAACCTATAAAATTTGTTGCAGTTCCTCAACGGTGTTAACAGTTTTAATTGCTTGCTGAATAGCTTTTAACTGCTGTAAATCACTGATTTGGGAAATATTTGGCATCAATTCTAAACCAGCATTGCCGAACTTAATCTCCAAGGCCAGTTCAATCCCGGCAAATAATTCCTCCCTTCGACCACGTTCTTCACCCCGCGCCTCACCCCGCGCCTCGCCTTCGCGTAAAATTTCTTGATACCAAGGTGACTCACGTAGCACAGCCATATCCCACCTCATAATTTCCTGAACTAACGCACTTTCTAAAACAAACGTAGCAAAAAAAGCTAAGACTGTTTCTAATTGGTTTAACTGTTCATCAGCACGGAGAATTTGTAATGCTTCTCGAATTATCGACTCATTCTCACCGCCTTTCAGAATCGGTACAAAGGGAAGTAGAGATGGGAGGGGTTGTTTCAAAACAATATTCACATCTACTTCCCACAAGTTAATCACTCGATAATCTTGTAATGCCCGCAATCCGGCAATCTGTGATTCAAACTTAGTAGGTATTGGTTCATTAGTAGTTTTAAGAATATTAATTAAAACAGGGTATGTTGGTAAATTATATTTTTCTTCCGCAAGGGCTGAATATGCACGCATCCGACGCGGCATTTGCGGTTGATAGCGTAATTGTAATTCGTTGAGAACAAGAAATTCTCCATAATCAGAACTGGTAGCACGGACTAAAACATCACTTTCGCGGCTGATCCATTGAAATTCAGAACTGAGAATTTCCCCTGCAACAACATCAGGTATTTGTGTTACCCATCTTACCCAGTTGTCAGGTGCAAGGCTGATTAATTTTTTAGTACTGACATCTGCGCGTTTCGTCATTGAGGTGAAGAAGTACTTAGGCAATGAAATTTATCGTACCTTGTAGATGTCATCACGATAAAAGATTCAGATGGAGTGGGAGTGAGCGGTTTACAATATTAGAAAAAACCTCAAACAGCCGTGAATCAAAATGGGGCAATGCCACAAAGTAGTGAAACTTCCTACTACTCGCTGCTAGGACTGCATCCGTCAGCATCGGTGATTGATATTCGCCGTGCCTATCGGGAACTCAGCAAGCGTTATCATCCTGACACTACAGAATTACCTGCTGTCCTTGCTATTGATAAATTTCAGCAAATTAATGAAGCTTATGCGACTTTAAGCCATCCAGAACGGCGACTCAGCTATGATTTGAAAATTGGCTATTCTCGCTTTGGTGTAATTCAAGCACCTGCGGATTTGCATCGTCCTGTGCGTTATTCTTATGATTACTCTAAATCAGCTTACCTTGATGCCAGCGATCGCCCACTTTCTTCTGGCGAAATTTTCGCTTTATTTATCCTGGGACTGACCTTTGTGGGATGTTTATTACTCGCACTTGCGATCGGATTTGCTCGTGGTGAAGCTGCTTTTCAAACTCAATCACCTCTACTTACCCCCAAAGTCGAACAGCATATTTCTGACGTATCCCAATTAACTAGTTCTGGGGAATCTCAAAACTATAACTTTTCCATATTCAAATAAACGGTTTTCCACCTCAAAATCTCAAATTCTTATGTCTATTCTGCCAGCAGATACACCTTTATATAATCATCCTCTGCCACAAATTGAGCAATGGTTAAAAGACCAAGGTTGTCAACAAGATGAAACACAACGTCATTGTTGGCGTGTGCAAAGACCCGATTGGCAAGCTGAACTTTGGCTAGATACTGAGCAAATTGTAGTTAGATATCGTGAGGCTGGAGACAATCAACAAGACATCCAACGCTCCTTCAAGTATTCTCTTAGCCGTGAAGATATAGAACAAGCCGTATTTTCTGGCCCTTAATAAAGTATGGAGTAGGAAGTATAAAAAAAGTCTGAAACTATCAAAGCTCAAAGCTCATAACTGAATTATGAAATTTATATTTCAGACTTTAAACTTCAGACTTTTCCGAATCTTCGCTCTCGTTGCTGGTAAGCACACAAAGCCCGGTGGAATTCAGTACGGTCAAAATCAGGCCAAAGAGTATCAGTAATGTACATTTCCCCATAAGCCATTTGCCACAGGAGAAAATTGGAAAGGCGCATTTCGCCGCTAGTGCGGATTAATAAATCAGGGTCATCAATTCCAGCAGTGTAAAGATGGCTTTCAAATACTGATTCATCAATTTCATCTGGTTTGAGGATACCTTGCTGAACTTTTTGGGCGATCACGCGACAAGCTTGTAAAATTTCTTGCCGTCCACCATAATTAGTAGCCACAGAAAAGCGGATACTACGATTATTCTTAGTCGCTTCCATTGAACGAGTAATTTCATCTTGGAGCGATCGCGGTAAAGCTTGCAAATTTCCCACAAACTGAATTTTCACATTTTCCTCGACCATTTCCCGCAGTTCTTGGCGTAAAACGACTTGGAATAATGTCATCAAAAAATCTACTTCTTCTTGGGGTCTTTTCCAATTTTCTGTGGAAAAAGCATAAGCTGTCAGTGCCTGGATTCCCCAGTCTTTGCAACAACGCAGCAAATCTTTCAAAGCATCAACACCACGCTTATGACCCATGATTCGCGGCAAACCTTGACGTTTAGCCCATCGACCATTGCCATCCATAATCACCGCAATGTGTTTGGGCAGTAGTTCCCGTTTCAAGTCGGGGGGTAAATATTGCAGTTCAGTTTGTTGTACAGTCATTTTTTATCTCGAGAAGCGGTCGTTCGCGTAGCGTGTCGAAGACATGGTAAACCAAGTAAACGTGAAACCAGTACCAGTGCTTTACTACCAATCTGACGCACCCAGCTTAACAGACCAGGAGCCACAGCTTCCCGATCTACCGTTGGAGATAATCGAGCCTCTAACGACTCTTTGAGCTTTCTAATGGTCAGTGGTCTATTTAGGGTTCCCCGTTCCGCTAAAGAAATAGAACCCGTTTCTTCTGATACAACTACACAAATACAATTTTCGACCCGCTCAGTAATTCCCATTGCTGCCCGATGGCGTGTACCCAGCTGGCGCGAGGCTGTGCGTCCCGAAAGTGGTAAAATTACACCTGATGATACAATTCTTGAGCCGCGAATCAAAGTCGCCCCATCATGTAACAAAGTTTTCGGCTGAAAAATTGTTTGTATGAGTTCCTTAGAAACCTCAGCATTCAGCTTAACTCCAGGCACAGAAAAATCTCGCTCGTCAATTGGGCCAGTGGTTTCCAAAATTAGCAAAGCTCCAATTCGGTTTTTTGAAAGTTCTTTAACCGCATCCACAATTTCATCAATCACACTATCAGATTTGGGGATGGACAAACTGGATGTTTGAAATAACTGGCGTATTTCTCCACGGCCTAATTGTTCCAAAAATCTCCGAAATTCTGATTGTAGAGCTACCGCCATCGCCACAGCACAACCAATCACTAATTTTTCTAGGACAAAATTTAGCAGGGGTAAGCCCAATCTACCGCTGATTGCCGATGCCAGCATTAAAATAATAAATCCTCGCACCATCCAGAGTGTCCGGCGCTCGCTAATAATAACTAGTATCATGTACGTCAGCGCCAGCACTAATACAATATCCAGAGTCCCAAGTAGCAAGGACTGCGACCATCCTAGGTTTGTCAGCCAATGCTTTGACCAATCTCTCATGACATCTGGAATGAAGTGTGAAGTGTAAAGTTATGAAGTATGAAGTATGAAGTGTGAAGTGGGAAATATAAATTTCATCCTTTAGTTTTTAACCTAGCCTGCGGCAAGTCCCTTCGGGTCTACAGCTTTCAGCCTTACTACTTCATACTTCTGACTTCATACTTCTGACTTCTTAAGTCTCTCTGGTAGACAATCTTGCCGAATCAAATCTTGATAAGTTTCGCGTTGCAAAATCAAATTTGCTTCGCCATTAGCCACTACTACTGCTGCTGGCCTGGGTAAGCGGTTGTAGTTAGATGCCATACTGTAATTGTAAGCACCAGTTGCCATAACCACTAGAATATCGCCTGGTTCAGTTTTTGGTAGTTGGGCATTCTTAATTAGGATATCTCCTGATTCGCAATGTTTACCAGCTACTGTGACTGTTTGTGTAATCGGAGCAGACATTTGATTAGCAACTATAGCCCGATAAACTGACTGGTAAGTGATTGGTCGGGGATTATCGGACATTCCACCATCAACAGATACGTAGGTACGAATTTCTGGGACTACTTTTGTTGCGCCAATTGTATAGGCAGTAACACAAGATGTCGCAATTAGCGATCGCCCTGGTTCACATAATAGCTTTGGTAAAGGGATATTTTCTGTTGCACAAGTTTCTTGAATAACTTCACAAATTATCTTTACCCAATCTTCAATACTTGGTGGATCATCTGATTCTGTATAACAAATGCCTAAACCACCACCAATATTTAGCTCGGTTAAATTTAAACCATACTTAGCTGTATCTCGAAACCATTGCACCATCACCGCTGCTAAATCTTGATGGGGTTGCAGTTCAAAAATTTGTGAACCAATATGGGCGTGCAAACCTACACAGTTTAAAGAAGGTTGCTTGCTGACAAAGGTAAATACTTCGTCTAAGTCGTTGGGGTCAAAGCCAAACTTACTATCTAAGTGTCCTGTGCGAATATATTCGTGTGTGTGGCATTCAATACCAGGAGTCAACCGCAGCATAATGCGAATCGGTTGGGTATTTTCGGTTAATTTCACCAACGTGTGTAATTCATGCCAGTTATCTACAACAATGGTGACACCTGATTCAATTGCTAAAACTAGCTCAGGTTGTGATTTATTATTGCCGTGGAGGTAGATTTTATCGGGATGAACGCCAGCACTCAAGGCTGTGTAAAGTTCACCACCAGATACTACATCTATTCCCAAACCTTCTGAGGCAGCGATCGCACAAACCGCTAGACAATTCCATGCTTTGGAAGCGTACAATACTTGAGATTCACCTTGGTAGTATTGCTCAAAAGCATCTCGGTATTGCCGACAAGCGGAACGGAGAGTTTCTTCATCTAAAATATATAAAGGCGAACCAAACTGTTGAACTAGGGTTGTGACATCACACCCACCAATTTCCAGACAGTCATCACTGTTAACTTTGGCCGTTAAAGGTAACAGTTCCTGGTTAGGCGAAATAGTTTTGTTTGGGTTGCGCTTTTGCGGCAAATACTGAACACCAGTATTTTGAACCTCAGTGGGGTGAGTCGATACCATAACTATATAGATTGTCCTTGTTTAAATTTAAGGATGTGAGGAAGTATCCCGATTCTCAGTTTACCAACTCATTGTTGAGTACTGAGTGTTGAGTTACCGAAGTTTGCCCAGAGGGAAACCCCCGCAACGGACTGGCTGCTCCTTACAACTTCTCGCTGAGTAAAAAGTACGAGAGAACTTTCGCACAGCCGGAAATTAGGCATTAAGTGAAGGTAGTTTGAAATCAACAATTTCAACTCAGCACGCTGCTCAACGCCCCGCTACCGCTCTAAGCGCAGCCATGCCCGCAGGGCTTTACAGCGCTTTCAATTTAGTACTTTGAATAAATTGTGATTTCATCAGATTTAAAATTGCGATCGCTCACAACACACGATCTTAGTAACATCCTCGAACTAGATCAAACCTGTTTTGGTGGACTTTGGACAATGGAGGGCTACCAGCGCGAGTTAGATAGTCCAAATAGTGAATTACTTGGGTTATTTTCGCCATTGTCCCCCATTAAACTTTTGGGAATGGGTTGCTTTTGGTCGATTGTAGACGAAGCCCACATTACAATTTTGGCGATTCATCCCCAATATCACCGTCAAGGTTTGGGACAGGCTTTATTGTACGCCCTCCTCAAGGCAGCTGGCGATCGCGGTTTAGAGCGAGCCACCCTCGAAGTTAGGGCTTCCAACCTGGCCGCCATATCCTTATATCAGAAATTTGGCTTTAAAACCGCTGGCCTGCGACGGCGTTATTACCAAGATAACGGCGAGGATGCTTTGATTCTTTGGCTATCGGAATTGCAATATCCCCAGTTTCAAAAGACTTTAGACACTTGGCACACCACAGTTAGCAAACAGTTGAGCCAATTCTCTTGGCAGCTGATTAATTAGTCGCAAAGAGAGGATAGGGGCTAGTATTTTTACTCAGTGCGCTCCTCAACTCTTGCTACCGTTAGCAGCACTTTTTCAACAAAGCTAATCATGAGAGAATCTCACAACCAAACATGAAAAACTTTCTTTTCTAGCCTCTCTTTTCAATCACCGGGATCAGGGACAGCAGAGGGAAGCAGAAAAACTAACGAGTAATGACAACCGAGAAAATAACAAATTTTAGGCTGATTAAATTATTAGAATATTTAATCAATATGAGTTTTTTATTTTAAATAAGAAATACTTTGAGAAAAATTTTGACTTTTGAAGTCTAACTATGCTAATAATTAGTATTTGTGACTGGTAAAAAATAATTTTAAATCGTAGCGGCTAACTATTTACAACTCAAGCTGAAAAGCTAGTAAATAAAAGCTCCTCAATCCAGTAGCCGCAACAAAATTCATCAATAGTTGACAAACTCACCCATCAATTTGAGTAGTATCTCGAATATGTCTATTATCTCTGATACAGACACCCAAAACCTTAGCCTGTGCTAAAATCAGCGTACCGGCACGACGCAGGTGATGGGAAAAATGCCATGTTTGAACGCTTCACAGAAAAAGCCATTAAGGTAATCATGCTGGCCCAAGAAGAGGCCCGCCGTTTAGGTCACAACTTTGTGGGAACCGAACAGATCCTCCTGGGTCTAATCGGGGAAGGCACAGGAGTTGCGGCCAAGGTGCTGAAATCAATGGGTGTCAATCTCAAAGATGCCCGTATTGAAGTAGAAAAAATCATAGGCCGGGGTTCAGGCTTTGTGGCCGTGGAAATTCCGTTTACGCCACGGGCAAAGCGGGTTCTGGAACTATCCCTAGAAGAAGCGCGCCAATTAGGGCATAACTACATTGGCACCGAGCATCTGCTGTTGGGCCTGATCCGGGAAGGGGAAGGTGTAGCAGCCAGGGTGCTAGAAAACCTTGGGGTGGATCTATCTAAGGTGAGAACCCAAGTCATCCGAATGCTGGGAGAAACAGCAGAGGTTTCGGCGACCGGGCAATCGGGACGCACTAAGACTCCTACCTTGGATGAATTTGGCTCGAACCTAACCCAGATGGCGACGGACAATAAACTTGATCCAGTCGTAGGACGCGCGAAAGAAATTGAGCGTGTAATTCAAATCTTGGGTCGCCGGACAAAAAATAACCCAGTGCTGATTGGTGAACCAGGGGTTGGTAAAACAGCGATCGCCGAAGGTCTGGCGAGCCGCATTGCCAACAAAGATGTCCCCGACATCCTGGAAGACAAGCGCGTAGTCACACTAGATATTGGATTGCTGGTAGCAGGAACCAAATACCGGGGTGAATTTGAAGAACGCCTGAAAAAAATCATGGACGAAATCCGTTCTGCGGGTAACGTCATTTTGGTGATTGATGAGGTACACACCCTAATTGGTGCAGGTGCAGCCGAAGGTGCGATCGACGCAGCAAATATCCTCAAGCCAGCCTTGGCCAGAGGTGAATTGCAGTGTATCGGTGCCACCACCCTCGACGAATACCGCAAACACATCGAGCGCGATGCAGCCTTAGAACGCCGCTTCCAACCAGTAATGGTGGGTGAGCCATCAGTTGATGAAACTATAGAAATATTGCATGGACTGCGCGATCGCTACGAGCAACATCACAAGTTGAAAATTTCTGATGAAGCTTTAATTGCAGCAGCGAAATTGTCTGACCGTTATATCAGCGATCGCTACTTGCCAGATAAAGCCATCGACTTGATTGATGAAGCAGGTTCGCGTGTGCGGTTAATCAACTCCCAACTGCCCCCCGCAGCCAAAGAGTTAGATAAAGAACTGCGCCAAATCTTAAAAGAAAAAGATGATGCCGTGCGTTCCCAAGACTTTGACAGAGCCGGGGAACTGCGTGATCGGGAAATGGAAATTAAAGCCGAAATTCGGGCGATCGCTCAAAGCAAAACCAACGGTGCAAGTGGTGACGGTGTAGAACCCGTTGTTACCGAAGAAGACATTGCTCACATCGTTGCTTCCTGGACAGGTGTACCAGTGAACAAGCTCACCGAGTCTGAATCCGAGAAGCTGCTGCACATGGAAGACACCTTGCATCAGCGCCTCATCGGTCAAGAAGACGCTGTGAAAGCAGTTTCACGGGCAATCCGTCGGGCGCGTGTCGGTTTGAAAAACCCCAACCGACCCATTGCCAGCTTTATCTTCTCCGGGCCAACTGGGGTAGGTAAAACTGAGTTGGCAAAATCCTTGGCTTCATACTTCTTCGGTTCCGAAGAAGCAATGATCCGCCTGGATATGTCGGAATATATGGAACGCCACACCGTCAGCAAACTAATTGGTTCGCCTCCTGGTTACGTTGGTTATAACGAAGGCGGTCAATTAACCGAAGCTGTGCGCCGTCGTCCTTATACCGTGGTGCTATTCGACGAAATCGAAAAAGCTCACCCCGATGTCTTCAATATGCTATTGCAAATTTTAGAAGACGGTCGGTTAACTGATGCTAAAGGTCGCACCGTTGACTTCAAGAATACCTTGCTGATTTTGACATCCAACATCGGTTCCAAGGTAATTGAAAAAGGCGCTTCCACCATCGGCTTCGAGTTCACCGAAGATGCAGGCGAATCGCAATATAACCGCATTAAAACTCTGGTTAACGAAGAACTCAAGCAGTACTTCCGCCCAGAATTTCTCAACCGTTTGGATGAAATTATCGTCTTCCGTCAACTCAACCGCGAAGAAGTCACCCAAATCGCCGATATCATGCTCAAAGAAGTCTTTGGTCGCCTGACAGAAAAAGGTATCACCTTAGAAGTCACCGAACGCTTCAAAGACCGCCTCATCCAAGAAGGCTACAGCCCAAGCTACGGTGCAAGACCGTTACGTCGGGCAATTATGCGCTTGTTAGAAGATAGTCTAGCAGAAGAAATTCTGTCTGGTCGCATCAAAGATGGCGATACCGCCGTTGTTGATGTCGATGAAAACGGCACTGTCCAAGTTAGTTCTCAACAGCGCCGGGAGTTGTTACCTCAAGGAATTGAGTCATAATTCACGTTTGAGATTAAGTCTCAAATAAATATTAGACAACGGTAGAGTGTTAATTGCTCTACCGTTTTTATTGTTAAACCTATAAGCTAGAGTTAAGTAAATGCAAAATTCTTCTCCCAAATGGCACCACATATACATATAGGGGAGCATCCGACCTGTGCTAAGGCGCACGCTACGCGAACAGACTAGAAGTCTGGGGCTATACAAACTAAACATCGACCTACTTAGTACCGTAGATTCTTTTTTCGTTCTAGAAAACAATTCTTCTAAGAAAAAATTTACCAGCAATATTAATCAAGTATTAAATTGTCGAGAATATGTTTTTTAGTATTCTTTTGGTTTTACTAATTTAATTAATTACAAACTAAATTCCGCTGCATCATCTTCATCTATACCGACATTTTTACCAACGGCTATAGGTTTGAATAGAGAACTTTGAATTAATTCACTGAATGTAATTTTCGGATTTTGGTGCAGGATATTCAGCACGCTAATAAAATCTCGGATGATTTCGCCGGGTGTGAGTAATGCGTCTGCACCTAGGCGGCTAACGATTTCTTGTAAGAATTCTTGTAAGTTGCGATCGCTCAACGTTTTATCATAGCCATAGTGAGTTACATGAATGTCTTTGAGGCGTTGTAACAGAGTTAAAATTTCAGCTTCACTCAACGGGTTTAAGCGAATCACAGGGCCTAAAAACTCCTGGACATTGGCTTGGGTAGCAAAACGGCTTTCCTTTGTGCGTCTGCGCCAAGCTTGGTCAGCAAAAAGTCCGCGATTTTGGTCTTCTAAAAACTTAGTTGTGCCACCGATAAAAATACCCAGATGCTCGGCTTTGCATTGCATGGTATCATTAAACATTGTCAGCAGTCTGTTGTAGTTTTTCTCGCGGGTGACAGTAGTAGATATTTGATACAAATTTACCGCTTCATCTAACAAAATTAATAAACCTTTATAGCCAATCTCGGCAACAAATTTAGCGAATAATTTAATGTAGTCATACCAACTTTCATCATCAATAATTACCCGCACTCCTAAAGCAGCCCTCGCTTCAATTTTGGTGCTGAATTCTCCGCGCAACCAACGCAAAGCTGCATTTTTTAAATTATCATCATCTAACCGATAACCACGCCAATAGGCAATAATGACGTTACCAAAATCAAAGCCATGAACTAAGTCTTCAATATACTGCACGACTTCTCGAATTTTGGCTTCAACTTGGTCATCAAAACCTTCATCATTTGGCCGCATATTAGTTTCTTTGGCCACTTCTTGCTGGATTTTGTTAATCCAACCTTCTAAAATTGAAACTAAAGCACCACCATCAGGGCGTGTTTTTGTGGAAAGGTGACTCATTAGTTCTCGATAAGTAGCTAAACCTTCGTTGTTGCTTCCTGCGAGGCGACGTTCTGATGATAAATCAGCATCGGCTACTACAAAACCTTGTTCCATCGCTCGGTTGCGAATCATTTGGAGGAGAAAGCTTTTACCTGAACCATAGTTACCAATAATAAAGCGGAATGCGGCGACACCTTCGGCAATGTCATCTAGATTTTGTATGAGGCTTTTAAGTTCTTGTTCTCGACCAACTGCTATATGTTCAACTCCTAGTCTCGGTACTACTCCCGCACCTAGGGAATTAATTAAAGCAGTGGAAATTTTCTTCGAGATTTTGAGCTTTGCCATGTACTTCACTAGATTTTATATTTCACGCAATAATAATTTTACGATAACAAGTAATATTAATTTGATGAGGCTTGCCTACTCATGAGGTCTTCGTACATAGCAATCATTTTGCGGATATTGTTCAGGTGTTCTTGATAAACTTCGGGAATGTCTTCTCCAGGCTCAATGATTAATTCGCCAATAGTATCATTGGCGCGGTCATTAATCGAATCAATTAATAAATTTGGCATGGTAATGTTGGCTTCAGCAATTTGTTTAATCGCCGCTTTGGGGTTATCTGCTTGCAATATCGCTTTTAATACTTCTATTTCATGACCTGGTAATTTTTCTAATAAATTAGTCCATTCTTCAGGTAAATCTTCAATGATATCTTCTGAAGATGCTATTAAGTCGGCAAAAGGAAATAAATCAGGTTCCTCTTCTGAGCGGAGATTTACAGGTATATAGTCTAAATTAAGTGTTTCTGTTTGTTGGAGTAATTCCCAAACTTGGTTTTGTAATAAATCTCGTTCTGCTTGTAATATTGAAACTTGATCATTTAGCTGTTGTAGTTCTGATTCTTTATCTAATGTTTGCTGATTTAAATTATTCAGGGTACTAATGATGTCGTTTCTTTCGGTTATGGTATCGGCTAATAATTTATTTTGCTGAGAGACAACAATTTCTAGCTCTTGAATTTGAATTCGGAGTTCATACATTTTTTCCTCTAGCTGAGGCTTGAGCCTACCTAGTAAGGTTAAATTATTCTCCAGTTCTTGTTTATCTTGTCGCAGTTGATCAATTTGAGTTTGTAATTGGACAATTTCTGCATGAGACACATTACTGTGTAATTCTAAGCGGCGTTTTTCCGCTGTGAGGTTAGAGCAAGTGTGACTCAATTCTGTATTGGTTTGTTCTAGAGTTTGAATTGTAGTTTTTAAGTTATTAGTTTCAGTTTCTAATTGTTTTTTCTGCCCAGCAAAATTACTCAATTCTCGATGCAGACTATCTCTTTGGTTGCGAGATTCTGCAATTTGATTTTGGAGTTTTTGTGTCTCGCCATATAATAAGCTGCGATGTTCTTCTATTTGTTTTATTTCTCGATAAATGCGATTTTTTAAAGCTTCTTGCTCTTTAATTCGTTTACGCAAGGTTACTAACACTAACATTTCATGATGTCTACGGCGTTTATCAACAAATAATGCTGCGGCATAAGTAGCAAGTACAGTAATTATGCCTGTAATGAAAGCTTGACTAAAATTCCAGTTGGGAACCAGACTAAGCCCAAAACTTACACTAAAGGCAACTACACCTAAAAGAAATCGATTGCTGACCATTACTGCTTGCATATTGCTGGTGTTAATTCGTAATTCGTAATTAAAATTGTGGCTGAGGTTCAGAATTAATATTAGTTGTACTAAAGAGAGATATATCTGCTTTCAAAAAATCAATAAATTGCCGTGCTGTGCGTCCAGAACGACCGTTATGACGTGTTGCCCACTGTAATGCTTGATATTCTAAATCTTCTGGGCTGAGATTAATTTTTGCTTGTGCTGCTAAATGGCGAATAATTGTTAAATAAGTCTGTTGATTTGCTGGTTCAAAGGTTAAGGTCAAACCAAAGCGATCGCTAAATGATAACTTCTCCTGCATGGTATCCCAAGCATGGATTTCTTCGTGATCTTTGGGGGTGGGTCTATCGGCGAAATATTCCCGAATCAGGTGGCGGCGGTTGGAGGTAGCGAAGACAACTACATTTTGCGGCCTCGCAGTTAAATTCCCTTCTAAAACTACCTTAAGGGCTTTAAACGCATCGTCATCTTCCTCAAAGGAGAGGTCATCAACAAAGATGATAAATTTTTGGGGTAAACCGCGTAACTGTTCAACAATTTTAGGTAAATCTTGTAAGTCAGATTTGCCTACTTCTAGTACACGCAGTTGACGTTCTCCATACTCGTTCAACAAGGCTTTGACTAAAGAAGATTTACCCGAACCGCGACTACCATAAAGTAATACATGCAATGCTGTTTCGCCGCATAATAAAAACTCTGTATTTTTCAGCAAAGCATCACGCTGCCATTCATAGCCTACCAGGGTATTTAACTTGATTGGATCAGGATACGGAATACCGACAAACTGCCCACTTTGCCAACGTAAGGCGCGATACTCAGCAAATAAACCTACACCAAATTTTTGATAATAAGCAGCTAATTCTTCGACAGCATCAGCCCAATGTTCCCAGTCTGGTAAATTCAGGGTTGTATTGCTGCTGAGATGATGGTGTTCTTGATACCAAACTACGGGCGAAACAGGCAAATGAGCAACAGTCTGCACCCATTCGCTAAGACAAGCAGTGCTGCATTCATAAAGACTTTGTAATATCTGTAAATCATTTTGGGCGGCTGCAATTAAAGTTAGAGGTAACTCCGAGAAATCTTTTTGTTGCGCCATTCGGCTAAAGGGATTTTCACAAAGGAGAATTTGCGAAATTAAATGGTCTTCCCAATTTTGATTGCGTGCTGCTAAGGCGTGGAAGTAATTTCCGTAGGCTTGGAGACAACCCCTAGCGTCGGCATCAGTGTAACGTATTGCTTGCAACAGTTCCATAAAGGCGATCGCGGCTTCGCTCTGGAGAACAGATTGGTAGAGTAAAAGAGATGCTGTTTGACGCTGGAGAAATTGAACCTGGGCTAATAAAGTACTTGCCGTTGCCATCGCTGGAATATCCATCAATCAACTGGGTGATGTAGCTAAATAGCTATGGTAAATTGTCTGCCGACCTTGGCTGTAAAGTCAAAATCTACATAGGTTGTAACAATGAATTTAAGTATAATTGCTGCTTTTGCTTACGGTATCTTAGCAATTGTCGGTGGAATTATGGGCTACGTTCAGGCGCGGAGTAAAGTTTCGCTCCTCAGTGGTGGTATTAGCGGTTTGTTGCTGATTTTATCTGCTTACTGGCAACTTCAAGGGCAACCTTGGGGTTTGACTTTAGCGGTTTGTGTGACTGGAGTTTTGGTGGTTGTGTTTGCTGTACGGTTTGCCAAGACACGCAAGTTTATGCCTGCGGGATTGATGATTGTTTTAGGTGCATTGACGCTGGCTGTGATGGCGCATCAGCTATTGGGACGGTAAGAATATATGAGTTTTTTATAATAGTACATTTATATTATTGTATAGCTGTGGCGATCGCCTCATTGATGAGAAGTTACATCTGTATTGAACAACCTGGGAAATGGTTAAATTCTCGCCATAAATTCTTATAGAACCCATTTGACATCTTTTAGGGTATTGAAGTAAAGTGGCGGCAAAAGCCATATCCAGAAGCCATGCCGTACTCTAGCAGCCTAACAGATGAAGAATGGGAAATTCTAGAACCCCTACTGCCGACTATATTGCCTGCGAAGAAACAGACTAGACCCTCGAACTGGACAAAAAGAGAACTCTTAGATGGCATCTTCTATCAACTAAAGAATGGCTGCAATTGGGAAAACTTACCCCAGGACTTGCCCCCTTACTCAACTGTATACTGGCATTACAAGCAGTGGCGGGCCCAAGGAGTGATAGAAGAACTAATGAGAGTTTTACATGGACAAGTGCGTGAACAGGTAAAAAAAAGCCAAGTGGACGACGTTGATAATTATCGACTCTCAAGCGGTGAAAAATACCTGTAATGCTCGCATTACATCGAAAGGATATTGTTTCTACAAATCGACGAATGGCATTAAAAGACATCTAGCGGTTGATACCCTGGGTTTTCCCTTCTTTACTCACTGCACCAAAGCAAATGTGTCTGACGATATGGGTTTGATTGAGATGTTGACTAAAAACATCGATTATTTCCAATCGAAACCCGTCAATATTCCCAAAATCACCATTCTGCTAGACCACGGTTATCATCCTGAGTATTTGAGGGAGGAGCTAGAAAAAGTTTATCCCCAAATAATGACGAAAATCAGGTTTGAACTTTCGGCAAAACCATCAAAACAAGAAAAGAAAGAACTAGGGATATCTGGGTTTGTTCCGGTGGCTGCGAGGTGGGTAATTGAACGCTCAAATGCCTGGATGGAGAGATGCAAAATTCTTGTCAAGAACTTTGAGAGAACTCTAGTTAATGCAACTGCCAAGGTTAATCTTTGTTTTATTCGGTTGATGCTTAAGAGGCTGCAAGCCTCTTCTTAGATGTCAAATGAGTTCTATAACCAATTCCCAATTAAGACAAAAGCTGCCCAATGAACAGGCTTAGAGAATCGCTCATCGTGTAGAATTGCCAGTTGAGCTTGACGGAGAGCTTCTGCTTTCGTTACCTTTTTATTACGTAATTCTTGATAAAATCGGATCATTAACAAGGTAGTCGAATCATCTGGGACTACCCACAAAGAGCCTACAGTACTTCGCGCTCCAGCCCGGATTGCTACCCCTGCCATTCCTAAAGCTGCTCTTGTATCGCCTTCAGCCGTACTACAAGCACTCAGAACCAGTAATTCAATCGGCTGCCTATATCCTGTATCAGTCCGAAAAAATTCATCTAACTCTTTGGCATTGATTTTATCGTTATAAGTCAGTAGGAAAGTGTTTTCGGAACGGGAACTAAATTTGCCGTGAGTTGCAACATGAATAATTGAAAAAGGTAGCGAATTAATTGTTTGTGTGAATTTTGATTTAGTAAACATCTCATTCAGCAATATTTTTGCTGGAATTTGCTGACGGATACCCTTGAATTCTTCCTCAACTCCAGGAAGCGAATCAAAATCCTGCACAGATTTACTCAGACCGGCAGCCAAGATATTCAAGTTATCCAGTTTTATTGGTTTAGGATCTAGTAGCTGGAGACCGGGAGTTAAAGAAATACTATAATTTTTTTCAATGAGATATTGCTTGCCATCATAAAGAGCCGCCATCGGAATATTTTGCAGCACTCCATCTAGGACAAAAGTTAAGTTTTTGACGGGAAAGGCTTGAAGGTCTTTTTCCAGAGGAGTGATTAACCAGCTATATACTTTTTTAGAGAGTTCTTGCAAAGGGCGTTTTCTGGAACTCCTTCTACTCAGTTCTCCTCTTAATTCCTGAACAGTTGTCTCTATTTCTGATTGAGAAACTGGCATTGTATAGTGACGTAGATTTGCTTGAGATTCTTGAGGAGGGGAAAGAATAATTTCTAATCGGTTTGGTAAGATGACTGAGTAGATCACAGCCGTATTCACATCTACTTTATCTATCTCTTGGTTTTTGACTGTGGTACAAGCTTCTTGGAAAAAGTTATCGAGTTCGGCTAACTGTAGGTCTTCAATTGTCTGACGGGCTATTTTCAGGGTTTCTTGGCTAGGTTCTCCATTTTGCAGAAGTAAATCTACATATTCTCGATAAACTGGTTCGACTTGCTCTCGAAAGTCAAATTGAACATCAGAATTGAGGCTAACTAAATCTCCCCGGAGATTTTTCAGGGATTTGATTGCATTAGCATAAGCCGCGATCGCCGAAGGCGGGGCGTAGCCCATCGCACCTGCTTTATCCTCTTCTCTGAGTAACTTGCCTAACTGCCATTGCCACTGATAAGCTAAATCATCGGCTGAACGAATTTGTTTAGTGGCTTGTAACGCTTGCTGAGTATAGATTTTAGCTTTATCTTCTTGGTTGATTTTTCCATATAATTTCCCCAAACTACCAAGAGCATAAGAAAGCGATCGCCAATCTTCCAAAGAGTTCGCCTCAGCGATCGCATTTTCCAACAAAGTCATAGCTTCGGAAACATTGCTTGGCTTTTGAGCTAAACTTCTTGCAAAGTTGATTTTTGCGTAGATAGCTGTACGACTAGGAGATAAATTCGCCAAGGATTCCCGTATGGGAGATAATAATTCATCTGCATCTGACCATTTTTGTTGCTCAATGAATAAATCTCGTTGATTAAGTAGAGCTTGAATTTTGACGAGAGATGAAGTAGCGATGGGCTGCGCCCCACCTTCAATGATCGCGACTTGTTGATAAGCGACTAAAGCTTCTTGTTTGTAAATATTTGCCTTTTTATTATCTTTAAAGGTTGCTTCTCTTTTCGCCAAAGCGCGGTTTGTGTTACCCAAATTCAGCCAGACTTTACTGATATCTTGGGGTGACTTCCATTTTTGAGCAACTTCTAGGCTGGCTTTTAAAACTTCCTCAGACTGTTCCAGTTTACCCACGACTCGCAACACATTACCCAAACTCCGCAATCCTCGCCCTTGGGCTTCCCGAAATTTATCTGGTTTATTTTCCAGGAGCTTTTGTTTGAGGGAATTTGTCTGTGCGGCTGAGAGTTGACATTCTTGATTATTAAAACCTAACGCTTGAAGTAAAGTCTGACAGGCTCTAGGATACAAACCCAAATCTTGCAATGCCTGTGCTTGGTTAATTTCGCTAATTGCGGCACTAGGTTTATCCCCGATACTTGCATAGATTTTAGTGGATTTTTGCCAAGTTTCTAAAGCTGCTTGGGATTGTCCAATTTTTTGCTGTAACTGTCCTTGAATATCCAGAGTTTGGGCATATATGCGTTGTTGTGCAGTAGTTGTTTCCAGAGTTTTCAGGAGTTGCAGACTTTGAGCGATCGCTGTTTTGGCATCATCCCACTCACCTAGTTGCTGCTGAGTAAGGGAAAGATTACTCAAGGCCATTGCTTGATTGAGGTGATTTTTTTGTGCTGCAAAAGCGATCGCCGCTTGTTGCCAAACTTGAACTGCTGCGGCAAACTTTCCTGATTGATAAAGTTGATTAGCTTGTTTAATTAGAACTGAAGTATTTTGAGGAGATTGAGCAGTAGCTCTTGGTGGGGAAATTTGGGCAACAATAGACAGCAATCCTATTGAAAGAATACAGACAAAAACTGCTAAAATTAACTTCCTTGGAAAAAATTTCCAGAACCATCTTCTCTGATGCCCTTTTTTAAATTTCCCCATCACTTTTTGTCAAATTTAATTAGAAAATTCCAGTTTATGTGTTTAGCATATCTGAAATCATAACGATATTATCTGTTCATTCAGTATTCAAATGCGGCGAGATTCAATATTTTATCAACTATTTCAACAATCTCCTAGTTTACTATTTGAACTATTGACAAATCCGCCAGCAAATGCGGATGAATACAAATTCGACTCAGTTGCTGTCAAAGAACCCAAATTTGAAATTGACGGCGTGTTTTTGCCACCAGAAAGCAGCAGCCGAGGTGTAGTGTATTTCTGTGAAGTCCAATTCCAGAAAGATGAAAGGTTATATGAACGGGTATTTGCCGAATCATCATTATATTTCTACCGTAACCGCGACAGATTTAGCGATTGGCAAACAGTAATTATTTATCCATCGCGTAACATCGAACAAAGTGATCTTTATCCCCATCGAAACCAACTCAATGGAAACCAAGTACATCGAGTGTATTTAGATGAATTAGGAGATATTCGTGCTTTACCCGTTTGGGTGGGGTTGATGGTGTTAACGACGATAGATGAAGAAATTGCACCTTCCGAAGCCAGGTATTTGCTGGAGCGTGCTGCTGTTGAACAGCCGGAAACCGCAAGTCGCGCCATAATTGAGTTAGTCACAACCATCATGGTGTACAAGTTTGAGCAGTTAAGTCGCAAGGAAGTGGAATCAATGCTAGGAATTACACTCAAGGAAACGCGAGTTTACCGAGAAATTAAAGAAGAAGGACGAGAAGAAGGACTACAAGAAGGAGAACAAAGAGGAAGGGAAGTAGAGGGGCGATCGCTTATTTTCCGATTACTAACTCGGCGTGTGGGAGAATTATCTCCAGATGTGCGCCAACAGGTGGAAACTCTATCTCTAGAACAATTAGAAAATCTCGGTGAAGCACTGTTAGATTTTACCAGTATGGCTGATTTACTTTCTTGGCTAGAAGCATCAAGATAAATTTTCATGGCGATCGCTCCCATTACAACTTTATCGCGGCTGACAAGCAGTTAAATTCGTTTTTTGACGCTGAATGTTTGCATTACTAGGATCGTAGCCAACAAGGATAATCCTACCTTTTTCGTTACGTACCCATCCCTGGGCTGGCACAATTTTTTCAGAAGTCACAGCAGTTGGTAACGGAGAAGTCACACGGGTTACAGATTCTTCGCTTGGGGTGACTAAACCAACTTCCACTTCATCGCTGTTTGGGAATTGTTCAGGACTCGAAGGCAATCCTCCCCTTCCGGTGATGGTAAACTCGCTTTGTCGTCCTCGCTGACAAGCATTTTGGTTGATGAGAGTTCTGGGATCAACAACAGTTTCTGGTAAGTTGAGTAAACCTTGACTGGGATCAATCTCAGGGGTATTGATAGCTACAACTCCCTCAACGCCAAGTTCAGAACTGGCGGTAATTTGACTATCAGGCGAAAAGAATAGTGCTTGAGTGGTGATATTAATATTACCGCCCCTACCAGCAAAGGCATTGGCGGTGATGTCGCTATCTTGATTGGCAACTAAGAAAGTTGTATTGATGTTGATGTTACCACCATTGCCTGTGCCGTTGGCGGTGGCGGTGATGGGGCTATTATTCCGCAGGCGCAGGAGATTGGCAATGTTGAGGTTGATGTTACCACCTTCACCACTGGCTGTAGCGGCGGAGATGGTAGAACTGTTGTTGAGTGTGAGGTTATTTGCAGTTAAGAAGATGCTACCTGCATCACCTTGTCCTTGGCTGTTGACGCTGATTTGGGCGCGGTTGTTCAGATTAACTTGGTCGGGGTCGATAATAATGTTACCGCCGTTTCCTGTAGAGTTGGGGGTGGTACTAGAGGCGATCGCGCTATTGGTTAAATTTAGATTATCTTGTATAGTCAACAAAATATCTCCTGCATTACCTGTTCCGTTGGTTGAAGCGGAGATTTCTACGCCATTGGCTAAATTTAAAGTTTGCGCGGTAATATCAATCCTGCCTGCATTGCCACTACCTGATGTTTCAACGATGATTCTACCCTCTCCCTGAATATCAATGACTTCGGGGGCGCTAATATTAATATTTCCGCCATTTCCCACTGCTGTTGTGGATGCAGAGATAAAACCGTTGTCGGTAAAGTTGATATTCAGGATGGGATTAATGCTGTTGGGGTTTAGAGTAAGATTACCTGCGGGTGATATCCCTTGAGTCTCCGCAAAAATGCCAAGCCTTCCTGATATATTCAGGTTGGATGTGTTGAGATTGATATTACCGCCTTGACGATTAGTCGCGGTTGCTCTAGCGGTAGCACTCAGTTCAGCATCTTCGCCAATATTCAGAGTATTTGTCGTAATATTAATATCTCCAGGGTTTCCTGCACCAGAAGTTTCCACGACTATTCTACTACCTTGACCAATATCAACTCTTTGAGGTGCGTTAATAGTAATACTACCAGCGTTACCTATACCTGTCGTAAATGCCGAGACTTCTGCATTATTTAAGATATTGAATATAGGGGTATTTATAGTAATATTTCCTGCATTACCAGTATTTTCAGTTTGAGCAAATAAACCACTATTACTATTTGCAATATTTACTGATTCTTTAGAATTGATGATAATATTTCCAGCACTTGAATTACTATTAGTCAAGGTTTCAATTCTAGAAGATTGATTGAGATTAATGCTTGCACTTGAAATATTTACATTACTTGCATTGATTCCTCCTGCTGTCAGAGTTCTAATTGTAGATCCTTGAAATAAATTTATAATATTAGAGTTAATATTAATTTCCTCTATATTTGAAGTTATCTCAGGATTAAGAGTAGCATTATTACCAATTTCCGCAGTTATTCTAGATTCTTCTAAGCTAATAAATTGAGTTGGGTTTCGCCCATTGTTAATAATGATACTACCAGGCTTACTTTGATTAGAATTTGTTAAACTTGATATTCTACTAGCTCCTTTCAGAGTTAATTCTCCAGTTGTAATTTCTATATTACCTGCATTTCCCTCTGTATCTTGTGCCTGAGAAAATATACCAGAAATATTTTGAACTGATAATTTAGGTGTTGTTATCCATATATTTCCGGCATTACCAATCACCTCAGTCAATAAAGCAGTGCTTACTTCACTATTAATAAATGAACCACCCTCTAACATTATATTATGTTCTGCTGTAATTTTAATATCTCCCGCATCTCCCACTCCTAAAGTATTGGACGCTATTTGTGATAAATTGATTACTTCGATAGATTTGGCATAAATCTCAATATTACCAGTATTTCCTATTTGTGTGATACCACCAATTTGTGAGGATATATCACTGGGAGAATTGGTAATAAACGAAAAGTTATCTAGTCTGATATTATCTGCCGAAATATTTATATTTCCACCATCACCTCGACCGAAAGTAATAGCAGAGATTTGAGAGTTATCAACTAATTCTAAATTTTTTGTAACAATCTGAATATCTCCAGATTTGCCAATTCCATTTTGTCCCAATCCACTAGTAATACCAACAGTAATAAAATTCTCATCTAATAAACCATTAGATTTAATCGATTCAGTTGCAGTAATGTTAATATTTCCTGCGTTGCCACGTCCATCTTGAGTTGACTCGATAGCTGAACCATTATTAAGCTCTAGCATGTTTGTTTCAACTACAATACTGCCTGCATTTCCTACAGAACCTAAACCTGAAACCCTGGAACTAATAAAGCTGCGTTCAAATAGAGAACTACTTTCTAATTTTATTGCTTCTGTAGCTTTTATCTTAATATTACCAGCACTTCCTATTCCTAAACTTAAGGTGGAAATAATACTGTTATTTAGCTCCAGATAACGAGTTTCAATATCAATATTATTTCCTATCTGAGAGTTAACCTGTGTGTCAGAATTTTCCACAATAGAAGCACTAATTATCCCATCAACAATACTACTTTCGTTATTTAAAATTAATGTTCCCGAAGCTATTATTTTTATTTTGCCTGTTCTTCGTTCATCCTCTAATCCAGTTATTTGAAAAACCCCAGTATTTAATATACTATTATCTATAGTAATATCATTGCCAATTATATTGATATTTCCCTCTTTTCCTGTAGCAGAAACAGTTGCATTTGTTATTAAAATATCACCACCACTTTTAATTAAAATTTTTCCACCACGTAAAAATGATTCTGCATCAATAATTCCATTAATACCTATATTATTCCTTGAATCAATAGTTATACTACCACCATTACTTAGTTCTAATGACCCTGTTTGTATTGCTTCGTTAAATAGAGGAAAAAGGGAATTTGCAACATTAATACTACCTAGCAAACTTAAATTAGGTTGGTATTGATTAGTTAATAAAACATTACCTGTTATTTTTGTACCTTCAAAAAGACTTGTACTAAATAAGATTGCTCCCACATTAATATCTGCATTTATAGGAGTAACTGAATCAAGATTAAGTCCTAAAAAAAAGTCATTGCCACTTTCTGTCATGGAAGGGACACCAAGAAATTCGGGTTTCACTCCTGCACGAATATCTAAAGTTGGTTGACTTTTCCCATCAATAGTGATTTGTTGTCCATTAGATAAAGTGATATTTTCCACTAACCCAAATTGTGGATCTGCACCTGTGATCAGAATGAATCCTGGTATGGTTACACTTCCCCCTGCGATTATGTGTAATGATGCACCTTCATAAGCACCGATAAAAACATCTCCAGTTGTCCGAATTATGGGATCGTGCGGACTAGATAAATTTCCTAAACTCCCATCTAATTGCTCAATCCGAAAATTACCGCCACTCCAGTAATGTGCATCTCCGCCTACGGTGTTAGCCGATCGCAACACCAAATCTCCACCAGAGAACAAACCACTGTTAACATGATTTAACGCGAAGATATCTACAGACTCATTCCCCTGAATTAATAACTGATTTCCCGCCGCCGCAATGAAGGGTTGTTCTACACTATCCCTTACTGTCACGGTATCTTGGGCTTGGAGAGTTAAGTTTCCTCCCGCCTGGATTATTCCTGATAAGTTGAGATTCTGTGCTTGGAGGGTTAAATCCTTACCGACTGTTAAATTACCAGCATTGTGAATATCTCCCGCATTCTCCCGAAATCTCAAGCCAATGGGAATATTCACATTTAATAATGGCGGCGCTTGGGGATTTGTGGCGCTAAACTCCAAGTTATTGCCAAATGTTAAACTATCTGCTGTAGCGGCGACAAAGGAACCTTTAATATCTAATCGGGCAGTAGAACCAAAAGAAATCCCGTTAGGATTAATCAAGAATAAGTTGGCATTACCTAAAACCCCCAATGTTCCTAAAATGTTGGAAGGGTTTCCCCCTGTGACGCGGGTGAGGATGTTCTGAATGGCTGGAGGATTGGCAAAATAAGCACCTCTCCCTGCTGGAATATTGAACTCTGAAAAGCTGTGGAATAGGTTCGCGCCTCTGGTTGCGCCCCCGGTAATCAAGTCGCTGTTAATTCCTTGAATTGTTTCTTGTCTGATGGTGGAACTCTCTACCCCTAATGTGCTATCGGGAGTGATTTGGGCTGTAGCAGCATCACAAAAAAAACTACCCAAAGCAACTAAAGGAGCTACCAACAGAAACGGGAATCTATCAGCCATAACCACCATTTTACTATTTTGCGATACTACCTATTGCGCTTTAATGCAGATGCAAGCAAGCAATCTCAGAGTATTATCAGTATTATTACGGCTATTTTATTATTTTAGGCAAAAAACTTCATACTTAACCTCAATCAACAACTCTGCGCTCCTATGCGTTTAAAAATTGTAATCGAGGGTAAAATACAGACCATTCTCATTTAATGTTCGCCTGTCAACATCCACCGCTACTAAAGGAATCCCCCAATCTAAACGGGCATTCAAGCGATCGCCCATTGTCCACACTAACCCAAAACCATCCCCTACCAAAGTATTCGGCTCAGGATTAACAAAATTAGAACTATTCCAACCCGTACCAAAATCAATAAACGGCGCTACCTGTAACAATCCCTCTACTTCAGGAATTCGCCAAACTGGTAAACGCACTTCCGTAGAGGCAAAAATAGCATTATCAGTCAGCAAGAAATTTTGGCGATATCCCCGCACACTATCCAAACCACCTAACGCAAACTGTTCAATCGGGAAGGTGGCTCTAGAAGCAAACTGCAAATCAGAGCGAACTACCCACAGAGTATTTGGTGCTAGTAAACGCACATATTGTCCTTGTCCCCGCCAAGAGAAAAAACGCCCATCTGGTGGTTCTGCATTTAGAGTTGCGCCTAAAGCCCCGATACCCAGACTAAATTGCGATCGCACAGCAAACAATTCTCTATTATTGCGTTGCGTCCAGTCTTGAAAAAATCGCAGCACTGTGACATTCGTTTCGCCGTTATCGGTTGCGCCCAAAGATAAAGGGAAGTTTTCTCCCAGCAACCTTGTTTGACTCCGTTGTAGAGATAAGGTTAAACCTAATGCTAATTCTTGGGTGGGAGATTCTAAGACAGGTTGACGTACACTCAGTTCATAATAGTTAAAGTCACCTGTAATATCTAAAACATCGAAAGGTGGTTCAATTACTGTAGTTTGACTAAATCCTCCCCCTAGTTTAATTGTGCCATTGCGAGGATTAAAAGGAATTGTGTAACCAATATCTACCGCATTGCTACCATCAGTATTTCTATAGGTTAACTCCAGTCCATCACCAAAGCCGAGTAAGTTTCTTTCCTGAATCTGTACACCCCGTTCAAAACTCCCAATGGAAGGGACACGACCATTATTAATTATGGCTTTAATCTCAAAAGAGTCCGCTTCTTGAACTGAAACTTTCAGTAAACTTAACTCTGGACGCGCACCTGCGGATAATTCTGCGGAAATGCGTTTGATGAGAGGATTGAGTTGTAATAGTTGCAGAGCTTCGAGGAGTTTTTTCTGGTTTAGGGGGCGTTGAGTGGCGATCGCTAACCGACTGCGGATATATTCAGGTTGTAAGCGCCCTGTTCCTGTAACAACAATATCTTCCAGACTCCCTTCAATAATCTGAATCTCCACCAACGCGGCTTCTGGGGACAAGTCTTGATTTTCAGGAATTACGGCTCCTGAATTGATATAACCTGCATCTGTGTATTTTTTGTTGATTAGAATTTCTGCTTGAAGCAGTTCAGCAAAAGAGATTGGTTTATCCCGGAAATCTTTAGTAATTTCGGCTAATTGTGAGTCACTAAAAGCAGTATTACCTTCAAAGATAAATTCTTTGACGATAATTGTTCCGGGAATATCTGGAGAGATTGATGGACTTGGCGTGAACGATGGCGGTAATTGGAGGGGGATTTCAGGGGTTGGGGATGGAGGCTGAGGAGATGGTTGCTCTGGTTGTCTGGGGATAATTGGGTTGGGAACTTGGGCTAATAATCCGTCTGGGTTTATTGCTAATGTTGTTTGGGCTGGAGGGTTAGCCGCTACTTTCGCACTGATCCCAAATAAATTAATACCGAGCAGGAGTAAAATTAAGCCATCCCGCATTTACTAAATCTCCCACTCACGATACTTGAAGTTTTGTCTTCCTTACTCTAGCGGATTCCTAAGTAGCTTTTTTGAAAGTATCCAACTTTTATTACAATTAATAGAACTTTTTCTGCGATCGCTCTTGGTTATGAACAGGACTTACGCAAAAATAACGTAACTCCGTCATGACGACCGATAGGGAAGTAATCTTCCCTATCGCTGGGATTGCTTCCCTACACTTCGTTCCAGTCGCAATGACATTATCTGCGTTGCGTAAGTTCTAATGAATATTCAACCGCCATTACCTAGGAGTTGTTATTTCCTCTGTACTGTTCTGAGGAAATGAGGTGTGTTGGTAAAAAATATTGCCTACTACGGAAGTCACATCATAAGTTATTAATATTCGACCGCAAAAAATTCAGCATCCTTTTGGCAAAACATCCGGTTTTATTTATTTAGTAATGATAAATAAAAATAATATTGTATGTAATTTTGACAGTTTTGGGTACAGCCGAGAGTTTACCCATTCAGCAACCGGGGTTTATGCGTTCATCTCACTTTGATAACGCAATACACTATGTATATGGCATTTATTAGTCTTATTTCAGGATGAATTTCAATTCTGATTGAATTCTGCATCCTAATTTTTATCTAATATCCATCTAGAGAGAGTTTTTTTAGGTAAATATTCAATTATTACCCTGGATTAATGAATCAATTAAATCAGAAATTACTTTTTTCTAATAATTATTAGGTAAATCGAAAACATGTTTTTTATGATACTAAATGATTTTACTGCTATCTATATTAACTAAATCAACAGATAGTCAACATCAAGCATAAAAAACCATAAAGCTCTCTAAACAAGGCTTTATGCTCAAGAAAATGTTGTTAAATTAATCAAGCTACACCAATTTGTAGTCATAAAGAATTAGCTTATGGTGATTTTAATTACTTTTTAATTTTGACTTAGATAGGAAACTAGAAAGGCATTAAATTAAAGAATACATGAGTCTAGTATTTTCACTAAAAGCATCATATAATTTTAAAGTTTTTATAGTAATACCCAGTAATATTTAAAGCAAAAATAAAGGCAATCATGCCATTTTGGCAGTTCTAGATATCAGAAATACGATATTAATGGAGTAGAAAGAATAATTAATATTGAGATACTTATCGCTATCTACTTAAAGTCCACAAGTAACAATAATCCTGAAATTAAGTAATTGATTATCTCAGCACTTTTACGAATTAGGAAATCAAATATGTTATTATCATTATCTTCTCAAAACGTTATTCAGTATCTGCAAGCAATCGGACTGTGTAGCTTAGAAGATGGCAATTCAGACTTATCTGATGTGCCAGGAAGTAGCAAAAAGAATTTCAATTTACTAGTGACACTGGGAAATCGTCGCCAATTATTAGTTAAACAAGAACATCATCAGGAAAATGACGGAAATCTCCATGAGTTTTTTAATGAGTGGCTATTTCAGCAATTACTCAAGCAGTTTCCAGTTTTAGGTAATATTGCTGCGATCGCATCATTAGTAGTACATTATGATGAGGAAAATTCTATCCTTGTCCGCAATTATTTAAGTGAGTATCAAGAATTAGGTAACTTTCATCAACATAGCTATAGCTTCCCTACAGAAATTGCTACTGCTATTGGTACTACCATTGCAGCTTTGCACCGCACAACTTTCCAGCGCCGAGAATATCGAGATTTTATGGCTACAGCGCCAGCGGGACAGTATCGCTATAACTTTTACAACCCAGCACAGGGTATAGAATCACTTACGCCAGATATTTTTGGTACAGTGCCAAAATCAGCATTGCAATTTTATACATTTTATCAGCGCTATGAAAGCTTAGAATATGCGATCGCAGATTTAGCCTGTGAATGGAAGCCTTGTTGTTTAACTCACAACGATTTGAAGTTACACAACATTTTGCTACATTCTCGTTGGGACAAGCTAGATAATTGCCTAGTGCGCCTGATAGACTGGGAAGCTTGCGCCTGGGGAGATCCAGTTTATGATTTAGGTACTTTAATCGCCAGCTATTTCAGAATTTGGCTTTCTAGTTTAGTTATAGATCCCATGCTGGAGTTAGAAGAATCTTTACAGTTAGCGATGATACCACTAGCAGAAATTCAACCTTCATTATTGGCTTTAATTCAAGCTTATCTCAAGGCTTTTCCTGCTATTTTAGAACACCGCCCAGACTTTGTAGAGCGTGTTATCCAGTTTGCGGGACTCGGAATAATTCACCAAATTCAAGACAAAATTAAGTACCAGCAAAACTTCGATAATACTGATATGTGTGCGCTACAAGTAGCCCAAAATCTGTTAACCATACCAGAGGAATCTGTAACCAATGTTTTTGGTGTTACTGCATCAGAGATTATTGCACCAATGGCAAAACAGCATCAACTTACCCAACCGCAAAAATCACAAAAATTGGTTCCCTTATACTACGAAAAAACTCGTTTGCGGGGGTGTTAAAAAATAGTCTGTTCAAAAGGTAGCAGACTAAAGAATGAAATTTCCTAATTCAAACTTCACACTTCATACTTTTCCCCATTCAGCAATGCTAGACACTTCTACCAACCCTTTGTTAAATTCTCTGTTTGATATTGCGAGAAATATTCAAATTGAATCTAACTTTTCAATTCATCATCCTGATTATCAAACTTTTGCCTTACCAGCGAAAGTAGCTGATAGATTTCAGCAAAATTCTGTGGCTTTACAGCAAAAATATCTCACTTTGCTACTGCGTAATTTCCTTTATGGTATTTATTACAACGGTTCTCTGCAAAATGTTTTAGCTGTTAATGGTGATACACCTAATTGTGTACCACAGACAAATTTAGCGAATAATCCTCACTTGGGTATTGACTGGGAATTTTACGCTCAACTGCACACGAGTAACCACGGTAAAGGATATTTTGATCCTAGTTGGCAAGTTTTACGTCAAGAGCCTGATGGTAGTATGGCGGTGACGAAATGTGGTTTAACGTTATATATTGAGCCAGATTGTCATCTGAAACCTCAGAGTAAATCTGCTAAACCAGGTGAGTCAGTATCTATTTGGATGCCGAAAAATCATCTACAAAATGGCTGTTATGTGGCGGTAAGTGATGTAGGACAAGAACAGCAGAGTGTAGATGCGGAATTGGGAACAGGAAGAATCTATTTTAATATTACGGCAGATGGGGCGATCGCTCTTATGGATAGCCTAACCCAGCAACTCAACCAAGCTGCCCTTCCCTTTACTTTTCAAGTACTTTACAATCCTAAAGCCTACGGACGCTACGACTCCGGCTTGCTTTATTTTGAACGAGAAGACTACCCAGCAATTCACCAAATTCTTCAAGCTGTTTATGCAGAGCATCAAGCACATTTTCAGCCAGAAATCCCTTTGTTCACTAAGTTTTTAGCCCCAGGACTAAGTTTAGCCGAAGAACCAGTTCAAAAATTCGCTACTCAAGAAAGTTTTGGGATGAACCGTTGTCAAATTGTCGCTCATGCTTTGTTAGAAGTATGGCAAAAAGGTAAAGACGCAATGGAGGAGCGAATGAAGTCAATTGAGAAACACTTTGCAATACATTCAGTTGACTTGCAACGTCCTTATCTCAACCCTCATTCTGAAGATATATATTACCCCTTAGATTGATAACTGGCGTGATTGCAGTGAGATAATTTTAGATGGCAGGCTAAGAGTTTGCCATCTTGTTTTTTCATTATACAAAAATGTCTTTTATTTATAACCGTACCGTACGCTTTGCAGATACTGACGCTGCGGGTGTAGTTTATTTTGCTAATGTTTTAAGCATTTGCCATGAAGCTTATGAAGCATCTCTCGAAATAGCAGGAATAAATATCAAGGCTTTTTTTACTAAGCCTGCTGTTGCGTTTCCCATTGTTCGTGCTAATGTTGATTTTCTGCGCCCAATGTATTGTGGAGATGAGTTAAATGTGAGTTTAATTCCCCAAAAGTTGAGTGCAGATAAATTTGAGATTGCCTACGAAATCAGCATTACAGAGGTATTAGTTGCTAAGGCAATTACTCGCCATGTTTGTATTGATGTGAATAGTCGAAGTAAGCAAGAATTATCTGATGAAATTATACAGTGGTTGGAAACGAACCGCAGAGACGCAGAGGGCGCGGAGAGAAGGAAATCTAGAGAGGTGATGTGAGATTAATTTGTTACTCAACAAACAAGTTGATTGTCAGGGGGTAGGGCGTTTTTTTACTGTTGCCTGTTCTCTATTATTTTGCAAAAATTCTGCGGCTATTTGTTGTAGTGCTTGACGATTAACTTTCCCTTGAGAATTGCGAGGTAAATATTCCATAGGAATCCAATATTTAGGAATTTTGAATTTACTCAGTTTATGTTTAAGTAAATTTGTGATTTCTAAAGTAGAAGTACTAACATCTTGAGGAATGTATATAGCTGTTAATGCTTGTCCCCAATGTTTATCTGGCACACTAATTACACAAACATCAGCAATTATTTGCGTTGCGCGGATGGCTGCTTCTATTTCGGCTGGGTAAACGTTTTCGCCACCTGTAATAATTTTGTCACTGTTACGTCCAATTATATGCAGATAACCTTGAGTGTCTAAAAAACCTAAATCATCTACTTGTAAACAATCCTGGTTTTTCCCATTATGAGGATAGTAACCAAGGGCTAAAGATTTGGTTTGAATGATAATATTACCGATTTTATGAGGATTTAAAATTTCGTTTTGTTGATTGCTAATTGTTACCTGGGCATGAGGTAAAATTCGCCCACTGTTAATTTTACCTTGCAGAAAATCATCAGGTTTAAGGGTGGCAATTTGCGAGGCGGTTTCTGTCATGCCGTAGGTTGGTGCTAACCTAATGTTGTGAAATCGGGCTTTTTCTAATAGTTCTTGCCAAGCTGGTGCGCCACCTAGCATTACAGTATGAAATTGGGCTAACCATTGGGTTAATTCGGCATTTTGTAAAAGACGTTGTAGTTGAGTAGGTACTAAGGAAAGGAAAAATTCTGTTGCTTGAATCGCAGGTATTTGACTATATTCTAGAGATTTGAATGGTAAGATAACTAGTCTACTACCTGTTGTGAAGGAACGCATAAATTGCATTAATCCACTGACATGATAGAGGGGTAATACACAAAAAGAATTCACTTGGGTTAACTGGAAATATTCTGTAAAGCCTTGCACGGATGCAGTGAGGGTTTCCCACGTATGGATGGCAAATTTAATTTTGCCTGATGAACCACCTGTAGGAATCATGATGAGTGCTGAGTGCTGAATTTTGGGTACTGTTAGCGGTAGCGGGGCGTTCAGCCCGTGCTGAGTGTTGAGTGCTGAATGGGTACTAGAATCTATTCCCCAAATGATATCTGGTTGGACTAATGTAAATACTTGTTCCCATTCTTGTGTTCCCCAGTCGGGGTTACAGAGAAAAATTGAACAATTGGCTGCACAAGCGGCGAGGAAACTAGCTAAAAATTTGACTGGTTCGCGTTCAGCTAAGATAATTTTTGGGGGTGTGTGGCGTTGTTTTAATATTTCTGTGAGTTCTAAATATAATTTTTCAGCTATTGTTTGAAATTGATGGCTGTTGTTAGCAATTAGCCAATTATTTTGAGTTAAATTTTGCAGATAAGTTAAAGGTTGTTCCATAAAGTTTCAGGACTTGTTACTTCTGCTTGGGCAAAAAAATGATCAACGCCAAAACCAACTGCTCTGTTTTTACGAGATAATTTTACTGCTAAATGAAGTGCAGCTTGTCTACCAATTACCGTCTCAAATACAGATGAGAAGACAGCATCAATTTGATGTTGTTGACAAAACTGATGTAGCTTTGATGGTGAACCGACAATTCCGGGTTTGATGACGAAAATTCCTCGCCAGCCGTGTTGATAACAATTGATGATTTGTGGGAGTGTGGCGACAGATTCATCTAAAGCGATCGCAGTTTTGTAAAATCTACTTAACTCCAACATCTTTGCTAATTCGTCAACAGTTAGGGGTTGTTCCAGAAATTCAATTTCTATAGGTAATTCACCCTGGATATTGTCGCAAGTCTCCAGCCATAATTTCGCCTCTACATAACTTAGTCCGCCGTTAGCATCTAGGCGGAGTTTGGCTGAGGGAGGTAAGCTACCAGTTAGGGTATCAAATATTGCTAGTTCTTTGGCGATCGCATCTACACCAATTTTCCATTTAAATGTGCGATATCCTTGTTCCCACAGCGTTTTCCATTGTTGTAACGCCACCTCCCCCGCAGCAAGTAAACCACTCCTATAGGGGCGGGTTGATGAAGAATTTCGCCTTCCCACAGATTCGTTCACGCAACCTAACACTCCCGCCAAGGCTGATTCAAACCCAAACTGACAAGCGGGTAAACAATCAGGAATTGTAAAAATTATCTCAGATGTAATTTCGTTGGGTAGTTGGCGACAAAAATCTAACGCTTGTTCTAAAGTCTCTGAACCAAACCAACTGATAGGCGCGATTTCTCCCCAGCCAATTTTCCCTGCTTCATCCACAAAACGCAAAATAATACCCTCGCGGGTATCCCAAATACCATGATTGGTCATGAGTGGCTTGGCGAATCTCCGTTGATAAGGACGAAATTCAAAAAGTGCTGTAAAGCCCTGCTGGCATTGCTGCGCGTACAGAGGTAGCGGGGCGTTCAGCCCGTGCTGAGTTACAAATTTATCTGCGTTCATCGGCTGTTAATTATTTCTTTTTTACCTCTTGCGCCTCATTAACCGATAAAAAATCCTACACCTAAGAATAAGCAACTCCAAAAATGCACAGCGACGGCGATGAATTTACAGTTGCTAACTTTTTCTGGCTGGTTGTGATTTTGTTGAACGTGGCGACATAATTTGATAGCGGAGGGTAAACTCAGCCAACTCAACAATGTCCAAACGGGGAAAACTCCCAAAAGAATAAATAACAAAGAAAAAGGATAGATACTGGCGGTAAACCAAACTAAAACTTTCGCACCGTTAGCTGTACCCAAACGTACAATTGGCGATCGCTTCCCGGCGGCTATGTCATCCTTAACTTGGTGAAAGTGTGAACAATACAAAATTAAGCTGGTGACAATTCCCACAATTACTGAAGCGGCGAAACTGGCGATCGACCAAGTTTGTGTTTGGCTGTAATATACAGCTGGTACTAATAACGGCCCAAATGCAAAGAAGCAGAGAATTTCGCCCAATCCTTGGTATCCTAGCCGAAAGGGTGGTGCTTGATATATATGCCCTAAACCACAAGCCAGCAACACCATGATGATCACAGTTGGGTCTTGTTGCCAAGTAGCGATCGCTAATATTCCTAGCAAACCAATCACCAAACACAGATTTGCTAACCAAAATATTAGTGACTTCTTTCCTGTTAAATTCACCAGCGAATGATGTTTATTCTTGTCGATTCCTGTTTCGGAATCAAAGACATCATTGCTCATGTTTTCCCACGCCAAAATTAATATTGCTGCTACTAAAAACGTGCTAAATACTGTTGTATTAAAAATATTAGTTTCGGCAAAAGCAATTGCTGTTCCTATCCAAATAGGCATAATCGCCACACTGTACATTGGCGGTTTAATGGCCGCCATCCACAGCTTACTTTTGGGATGTGAAATCTGCTTGGTAGTCATTAGTTAACATCCATTATTTATCAAAATAGAATTCATAAGTAATTAGTCAAAGTTCACTAGCAATTTGCGATGATTGTATATGAAGATATGGGTTTTAAGCCAAGCAAAATCTAAAAATTACTTAACTACAATTAATAGCAGGTTAGAATACCCTACACTCTTGATTCTGACTTCTTCTTCATTTATTTTACTCAGCAATTAACACTTAACATTCAGCATTTTTTGGGATTGATTAACCATTTCTTAGTAAAACTTATTTTTTGATTGCGCGTTGAAACTGAGCATAGCTCGTCAGCGTTTGATAATACCCTAAATAAAGCAAACTATACTCTGGTTAAATGTCTACTGAATATGTTACCTGTAGAAATAGACCATGATTAATTACACTTTAGGAAGATAACTTAAAAAAAATTTACTATTATTAGATCCATGACAGTTTCACCATGTCGTAACAACTTCTTTGTAACGCACAAAGACATATACCAATTTCTGTCAGCAGTTCACGAAAATTGCCTCAACAATAATTGTCGGCAAATTGTGAGTATTTCCCTAGAAATTGACTGGGTTGATCCTTTAGTTGTATTGGCTAAACTAGCGCAAGCAAATGAAATAAATTTTTACTTTGAGAACAGAGGTAAAGGAGAAGCGATCGCCGCGATTGATACTGTCGCAAAATTACAAATTGATGGTCAAGACCGTTTTAATCAAGCAGAATATTTTATCAAAAATTGTCTAAAAAATATCATTTATTTTGGAGATATTCATCAACATTTTGCCAGCACTCGTTTTTTTTGTTACTTTAGTTTTTTTAACCAAAATATTCAATCAGACTATCCGTTTCCTTCAGCGACAATATTTTTACCACGTTGGCAAATAGCTGTCAAAAATCAGCGCTGTATCTTAGTCGCCAACATATTAATAACAGCGAATGCTAATTTAGAAAAAATTTGGCATAATTTATGGAGTAAAATCGAACTTATTAATTCTTTAGAATATTTCTCGCCCAAACTGGATTTTTTATCCACACACTTTAGTAAGCAATCTGTAACGCAGGGTACAGAATTTAAACGTTCTGTTGTTTCAGCTTTACAAAAAATCCAGGCTAGTCATTTAAGCAAAATTGTCTTAGCAGATGCTTTAGATGTACGGGCAAATCATCAGTTTGACTTATATAAATCATTAGATAATCTGAGACAAATTCATCCTAATTGTTATGTTTTTTCCACAAGTAATGGTAAAGGACAAAACTTTATTGGGGCAAGCCCTGAAAGATTAATTTGTATTCAGAATCAACAATTAATCACCGATGCGTTAGCTGGTTCTGCACCACGGGGTAAAACACCAGAGGAAGATGCTGCAAATGCAAATCGCTTACTTAACAGCGAAAAAGAAAGACATGAACACTCATTAGTAATTGATTTTATTACTCAACGCCTATCACAACTTGGATTATCACCGCAGGTATTACCACCACGCTTGCGACAGCTATCTAATATCCAACATTTATGGACACCCATTAGCGCCATAGTTCCCGCCAATGTCCACCCCTTAAAAATTGTGGCGCAACTGCATCCGACACCAGCCGTTGCTGGCGCAGCCAGAGATGTGGCTTGTGCAGAAATTCGGCGTTACGAAAGCTTTGAGAGGGGTTTATATGCTGCACCTTTAGGTTGGATAGACTCGCAAGGTAACTGCGAGTTTATTGTGGGGATTCGTTCGGCATTAATCGATGGCGATCGCGCTAGACTTTACGCAGGTGCAGGTATCGTCGCCGGTTCTGATCCTGATAAAGAATTTGCGGAAGTACAACTGAAACTCCAGGCGTTATTAAAAGCGCTAGTTTAGCCAATCATGTTTTAGATGGTGCGTCGCTATTTCCTCATCTGACTAACTAAATGAACGAGTTCAGGTAAGATCAGTTTTTCCATCCCTAGCCGCACAGCATTGCTGGAACCAGGGAGAGAGAAAATTAATTTATTTTGATAAACACCGGCGACGGCGCGAGAGGCGATCGCACGGGAACTGATTTCTTGATAACTTAAAAATCTAAATATCTCTCCAAATCCTGGTAGAGTTTTTTCTAATAATTTTTCAATCGCATCGTAAGTAGTATCTCTCGGTGCAATACCTGTACCACCATTAAAAATCACTGCCTCTAAATCGGCACTTTTACCCAGCAATTCTATTTGTGCTTGAATTTGGATTGGTTCATCTTTGATAATTGCGTAGGCTGCAATGCTATGGTTTTCACCTAATAGTAATTGTTGGATAAGTTGACCACTTTTATCTGTTTCTGGAATGCGTGTATCGCTGACGGTAACTACAGCACAAGTTACCGTAATTTTTGCCGCATCTGGATGTGGTTGTTGCATCATCCGATTTTAAATTTGAGATTTTTTGGTTTCATCAGTTTATCTGAGAGAAGAATGAAGTATGTTCGCCTTTGACATTCGCCTACCACTTCGTGGAAGCAAACTACGTGTATCTGAGTTTATTTCATACTAGCCTGCGGCAAGTCGCTAAAAGCGTCTACAGACTTCATACTTCAGACTTCAGTTTGACTATTAAGATTTGCTGAATTCCAAACCGTTTGCTTGTGCAAATCGCTCCATAAAACGAATAAAGCGATCCCACTCATCAGCAGATTTCATAATATGAACAGCTTCTAATGCTTCGGCTTTACCATTAACGAATCTAGCTTTAACTTCGCGGGTAATTATTTCGCCTTCCTCGTCCAGCATATACATCCCAGTGACTTCTTCACTACTGCTTTGGCTCAAAATTTTGGGATTTGTAAAAATAAAAGTTGCTGTACCAGTATCGCCACTGCGCGATCGCGTCAAACGGACATCTGGTAATACATTTTCGTCAAGACCTCTAGAAAATTGGATTTTTGCCATGATGAAAGAATTTAAAGTTTTGTGATGGTTGATTTAATATTCTCTCATTATTTAGAACTCAGTAGTCTGAAATTTTTTCTTAGAACTTCCTGCCTTTTCACCGTTGACCGAAAAATTTGAGATTTTGGATGGGGAATTTTCGGTACAAGCCCCACCCCTTCAGGGCGGAATTAATCCAAAATACTGGCTGTGCTGCTTACGCTTCCCTAACGCCACTTTAAAATCCGACGCTCGACGACTCGCTAACGCTGCGCTATCAAACCCCACACTTTAGGGTGGAGTCAATCCAAAATCCAAAATCGTAAATTCAAAATTGATTGGCCAAGTTACCTTTCCAATAATAAAGTTACGGGGCCATCATTTTCGATATAAACTTGCATCATTGCGCCAAATTTACCTGTTTCTACCCTTAAACCACTGGCACGTAACTTTTTAACAAAGCTGTTATATAAATCTTCTGCGGTTTGAGGAGATGCAGAACGGTCAAAAGAAGGACGGCGACCTTTACGACAGTCGCCGTAAAGGGTAAATTGACTGACTACCAACAACTCACCGTTAATTTCTTGTACAGATTTTTGCCATTTGTCTCCATCTGCTTCATCAGGGAATAGGCGCAATGCTAGGCATTTACGCGCCATCCAGTCGAGTTCTGCATCTGTGTCTGTATCAGCAATACCGACGAGTAAATTTAATCCTCGGCCAATTTTGCCAATGATTTCACCGTTAACGGTTACTTGTGATGATTGCACTCGCTGGATGATAACACGCATAAATAAAGTAAAAAGTAAAAGGGAAAAAGTAAAAAGAACTGTTTTTGACTTTTAACTTTTTACTTTTTACTTTTTGAAGCCTTTACCCCGACTGACAGAAGGTAAACAAATGCAGTTTTCTATCTGAGTGATTAAAGTTTCTCGGTCTAAATCTTGACCAATCAAGACTATCTGGTTTTTCGGTTCACCTTTCCACTCATCATCATCTAAAGTGAAACGTTTACCGCACAGGTGGAAAATATGACGCTTGGGACTTTCATCAAACCACATCACACCCTTGGCGCGGAAAATGTTTGTTGGTAGTTGGTTGTCTAGGAAATACTGAAACTTCCTAATAGAAAAAGGCTTATCACTTTGGAAGGATATAGAAGTGAAGCCATCATTTTCTAGATGGTCGGAATGGTGGTGATGGTGTTCGTGGTCATGGTGGTCGTGACCGCAGGTTGAGTGGTCATGGTCATGGTGGTCGTGACCGCAAGTTGAATGATCATGGTCGTGATGGTCATGATCATGATGTTCATCAACAGTGTCAAAATATTTGTCCGACTCAAATAATCCTACACTGAGAATTAAAGCCAGTGGTATTTGCGATCGCTTGGTTCGCAAAATTCTCGCACCTTCTTTAACTTCGTTGATTTTTGCCTCTAATTGGGTCAAAGTAGGTTCATCAACCAAATCTGTTTTATTCAACAAAATCACATCACCGTAAGCAATTTGGCTGTAAGCTGCTTGGGAGTTGAATAAATCTAAGCTGTAGTTGGCTGCATCTACAACAGTGATAATCGAATCTAGACGGGTTAAATCCCGCAGTTCTGTGCCTAAAAATGTTAAGGCTACTGGTAGCGGGTCTGCTAGTCCCGTTGTTTCTACTACTAGATAATCTAGCTTTTCTTCACGTTCTAATACTTTATAAACGGCATCAACTAAATCATTATTGATGGTGCAGCAAATACAACCATTACTTAGCTCTACCATATTATTATTTTCATCGGTAGAGATAATTAACTCGTTGTCGATGCCAATTTCCCCAAATTCATTCACTAACACAGCGGTTTTTAAACCTTGCTGATTCGTGAGAATATGATTTAGTAAAGTCGTTTTGCCACTACCAAGAAATCCAGTAATAATTGTTACTGGCAAACCTTGTTTAGGGGCATTCATGGGTTGAGATTCAGAATTCACTGCTGTTTGCATAGCGCGGTTATCAAACAAATCAAAAAATATAAAACTTCTCTAAGTTGTGGCTACCACCACTGGGAAATTCAGATTCACAAAAGGTAGCGCAGATAGTCCAGAAAACACTAGCATAGGGATGCTGGATAAACTTCCCAGCGACTTAACCCTATTATTGCGTATCCCTCTATTGCCGCATTACTCTGTTATGACCCTAACTGTTTACAATACCCTCACCCGTCGTCAAGAACCGTTTAAAACAGTCGAACCAGGCAAGGTTAAGATGTATTACTGCGGCGTGACGGTTTATGACTACTGCCATTTGGGTCATGCTAGAGCTTGCATTGTTTGGGATGTCGTGCGCCGCTATCTCCAGTTTATCGGTTATGAAGTGCGCTATGTGCAGAATTTTACTGATGTTGATGACAAAATTCTCAACCGCGCCAGACAAGAACAATCATCAATGGAGGCTGTAGCTGATCGCTTCATTAAAGCATATTTTGAAGATATGAGACGGCTGGGAATTAAAGAGGCTGATGAATATCCCCGTGCGACCCAGACGATGAACGGGATTCAGCGGTTAATTCATGAGTTGGAAAATAAGGGATTTGCTTATCCCTCGAATGGTGATGTTTACTATGCTGTGCGTCAGTTTGGTGAATATGGTAAGCTTTCTGGGCGCAAGTTGGAAGATATGCAGGCTGGGGGCAGTGAGCGCGTTAATCTAGAAGACGCAGAATATCAAAAGAAAAAAGACCCCTTTGATTTTGCCTTGTGGAAAGCCGCTAAACCCGGAGAACCTTCTTGGGAATCACCTTGGGGTGCTGGTCGTCCAGGATGGCATATTGAATGCTCGGCGATGGTGCGCGATCGCTTGGGTGAGACAATAGATATTCATGCTGGTGGTGCTGACTTAATTTTCCCCCACCACGAAAACGAAATTGCTCAATCGGAAGCCGTCACAGGTAAACCTTTAGCAACTTACTGGCTGCACAATGGCATGGTAAAAGTAGACGGTGAGAAAATGTCCAAGTCTTTGGGCAACTTTACCACCATCCGCGACTTACTTGATCGCCATGTTGATCCAATGGCAGTAAGATTATTTGTGCTGATGGCGCAATATCGTAAGCCTATTGATTTTACCGATGATGCGATCGCTGCCGCCACCAACGGCTGGCACACTCTAAAAGAAGGTTTGCTGTTTGGTCATCAATACGGTAAGCAATTAGGCTGGGAAGTTGATTCTTCCCTACTCCCTGAATTTGTTGAACGCTTTCAAGAAACTGTCAACGATGACTTTAATTTCCCAGGTGGGGTAACAGTTTTGTTTGAATTAGCCAAAGAACTCCGCCGTGAAGGAAATATCCTCGTTCATCAAGGCAAAACCGACACACCCGCCGCTGAACTGCAAAAACAATGGCAAACTCTGGTAACTTTGGCAGAAGTATTAGGTTTAACCGCCGAAATGGAAAATTCTCCCCCTGCAACTGATGGCCTTAGTGATGCGGAAATTGAAGATTTGATTCAACAACGCCAAGCCGCCAGAAAAGCGAAGAATTTTGTCGCAGGCGATCGCATCCGTAATGAATTACAATCTCAAGGTATCACCTTAGTTGATAGTGCTGAAGGTACACGCTGGCACAGAAATTAATCTCAGGTAAGGGCTTTTGTCAATCTTCTATTGCAGTTTTTCTCATAAAACTCCACGACAAAAGCCTTTTTTCGGCAAAATTTATTTGCTCAAAAAAACTCAGCTTTAGTCACAAAATGTTATGAAAACATAACATAACATCGATTTTGTATCCAAAATTCTGGCTGCTGAATTCTTATTCAACGCTTCTGCATTATTACACTAAATCAAACTTTTAGACTGTGTGGTGACAACAGTCTTGAAAAAGTGTCTTATGTCTGATAATTTACATCGATTAGGGTAAAAGTTATAAGCTGCAAATTAGTATCAAAGATAACCAACTTTGTGAAAAAACCTAAAATATTCTAGGCTTTACAAAAAAACTGAGAATATTAAATGACTCATATAATAGCTGGTTATTTGATGGTTAAACAAGGAGTAGCTAAATCAGCAAATACAAAATAAAATTCATGAATCGACTGAATTGTCAATAATAAATTTACTAAATTTGCATCTAAATTATTATGTGGTCTGAACTAACAAAAGCGATCGCTAAATTTGATATTCCCGCTGATTGGATTGGTATCAGGGCAGTTAAAGAAACAGCCTCAAACCGTTATGTACGTGATGGTATCCCTCAAGCTAATGGTAAATCTACCACCGAGGGAGCCATGATTGAAGTTTTAGTAAATGGCTGTCTGGGTTATGCTGCTACCAACTCTTTAGAATTAGCTTCTTTAGAATCTGCTGCCCAAATAGCTTACAAACAAGCACTCGCAGCTAGTCAATGGTGGATATATCCTTTTAAAGAAACCGAACGTCCCAAGGTTGTGGGTGAATACAACTCGCCGTTTTTGGAACCATTAGACACGCTGAGTCCGGGTGAAATCAATGATTTGCTGGTACGGATGTGCCGAACACTTAAAGTTCATGACAAAATCGTGCAAACCACAGCCAGCATCAGCACCAGTGAGCGAGAAAGTTGGTATGTCAGCAGCAACGGCTCAGAAGTATATCAAAAGTTTACCTCCTTGGGGAGTAATTATGGTGCGATCGCTCAAGACGGCGCAATTGTCCAACAACGCACTAATAACGGTTGGCAAGCACACTGCTATCAAGGTGGATGGGAACTTTTAAGACAAGAAAATTTATGGCAACGGGTACAGCAAGTAGGAGAACAAGCTATAGAATTATTAACTGCGACTGAATGCCCAAATATACGCACAAACTTAGTCCTAGCACCAGACCAAATGATGCTGCAAATCCATGAAAGCATCGGACATCCCCTAGAAATTGACCGGATTTTAGGTGATGAACGCAACTATGCCGGCGGTAGCTTTGTCACAACCAATGATTTTGGTCAGCTAGTCTATGGTTCGCCACTAATGAATATTACCTTTGACCCCACAGTTCCAGGTGAATATGCCAGCTATGGTTTTGATGATACTGGTGCAGTCGCCACACGGGAATATGTGATTAAAGAAGGCTTATTACAAAGAGGTTTAGGCAGTTTAGAAAGTCAAGCCAGAGCCGGAATAGCAGGAGTTGCTTGCGCCCGCGCTTGCTCCTGGAATCGACCAGCAATTGACCGCATGGCTAACTTAAACTTAGAACCAGGAAACGCCACCTTTGAGCAAATAATTAGCGGTATCGAACACGGTGTTTACATGGAATCAAATCGGTCTTGGTCAATTGACGATCGCCGTTATAAATTCCAATTTGGTTGCGAATATGCCAAATTAATTGAAAATGGCCAACTCACCGAAACTCTCCGCAACCCCAACTATCGCGCCACAACTCCAGAATTTTGGCACAGTTTAATCAAAGTTGGTGATGCTAATAGTTGGCAAATGTATGGTACTCCTTACTGTGGTAAAGGTGAACCCAATCAAGCCATTTGGGTAGGACATGGTTCACCCGTTTGTGTATTTGCTGATGTTGAAGTCTTCGGGGGAGGGAGTTGAAGAAGTTAAAAGTTAAAAGTCAAAAGTCAAAAGGAGCCAGTGCGTTGGGCGGCTCTGCCGACTTGTTCGCGTAGCGTCTCCGATTAGGAGAAGCAACTGGCGTTCAAAAGTATGACTTTTGTAACTTTATTCCGAATTACGAATTAATAATCTACCAATGAAAGAAGAATTAACGACTTTAGAATCTAGCTTCAATCAAATTTTAGAAACTCTGCTCATCAAGAAATTAGCAGGTGAGGAATTTACCCTCAAACTCGGTAGTGAAAGAAGTCAGTTTACCCGATTTAATCATGCAAAAGTTAGACAAACTGGTTGTGTAGCTGATGGGTGGATTGAACTGACTTTAATGGCAGAGCAACGTAGTAGTTCTCGACAGTTTACTTTTACCGGAAATCGGGAAAAAGACTCCCAAAGAGCATATCAAGCTTTACAAGAATTACGGTGTGAATTGCCTTTATTACCTGTTGATCCTTACTTAGTTTTACCTTCTGGAAATAATACTAGTCGAGAAGTTCATCATAGTAATTTATTAGCACCAGAAGCAGTAGCTTCCAGCATATTAGATGAAGTAATAGAATTAGATTTTACTGGGATTTATGCTGGAGGCGTAGTCATTAAAGGTTATGGAGATTCTAGCGGACAAAAACATTGGTTTGCTACCGACACTTTCACCTTAGATTATTCTTTATTTAGTAGTTCTGGACAAGCAGTCAAAGGGACATTTGCCGGAATTAGCTGGGATTTAGCCAGTTACACAGCTAAAATTAATGAAGCCAAAAAACAACTAAAATTGCTGTCTCGTCCCCTAAAAGAAGTGCCTAGAGGACAATACAAAACTTACTTTGCACCTGCGGCTGTGGCTGATTTATTGCAAATGCTTTCTTGGAGTGCTGTGGGTGAAGCAGATATCCAACAAGGTAACAGTGCTTTAGCCGCTTTATCCAGAAAAGAAAAACAGTGGTCTGCCAAATTTAATTTAAAAGAAAACTTTCAATTAGGTTTAGTGCCGCGCTTTAATGAATTAGGCGAAATGGCAGCACCAGAGTTACCAATAATTGAGCAAGGAATTTTAGTAAATAGTTTAGTTAATTCTCGAACTGCGAAAGAATATCAAAAAATTGCTAATGGCGCTAATAGTTCCGAAACTTTACGTACACCAGAAATCAGACCAGGAAATTTAAAACTTGAGCAGATTTTATCTAACTTAGATACAGGCTTATATCTCTCGAATTTACATTATTTAAATTGGAGCGATCGCCCTACAGGTAGAATTACTGGTATGACCCGTTACGCCTGTTTTTGGGTAGAGAATGGCGAAATCATCGCACCTATCGAAAATCTCCGCTTTGACGACAGCCTCTATCGTTTTTGGGGAGAAAATTTAGTCGATTTCACTAACTTTCAAGAATTTATTCCCGAAGTCGGCACTTATGATAGCCGCCAATTAGGTGGAAGTTTAGTTCCTGGGATGTTAGTAAATGATTTTACTTACACTTTGTAATCTCCGGCAAAAACATCTGTCTACGCAACTTGACAAATTAGGGTATACTTTGGTATTCAAAGAACAGTGGTGATGAAACTCGCCTTCTGGAATAACCAGAAAACCGCCTGTGGGGCTGATAGTTTCTAGTTCAATACTGCAATTAACCTGCTGTAAACCTGTAGGTAGTAAAGGCTAAAAACTATTAGTTAGGTTGGAATAAATACAATGGGCGAAATTTTTTTTGCAATTTTCCAAAAAAGCTTCAGGATAATCAAGCGGCGATTTTCAGAAACTCCTGAAACAGCTTTAATCTGTACCAACTGGATAGAATTAATAATTAAGGCGATTGCACTTGACGCTACGTTGAGTAATCAGATTACAAGTTTTTGCGATCGCAGACGGCCATTCTCATAGCAGTAAGATTGCTCTATTTTATCTATTTTGTTGACTTACCTCAAACAAAATTTAAATATTACCAAACTCAAATATGCCTAAATTACACCAGTTAGAACAGTTAATTGTCATACCTCAACTCAGCAAGTGGTTCATCATCTCCTTGGTTGTTGGTATTCTTTCTGGCATAGGTTCTGCTGCTCTTTTGGTATCGTTGGAATGGTCAAGCAATTGGCGAGAATCACATCTTTGGATAATTTCACTATTACCTTTAGGCGGTTTTTTAAGTGGTTGGATTTATCATCAGTTTGGCAAACGTGTAGAAGCAGGAAACAACCTTTTACTGGAAGAAATCTATAATCCTAAAGATATTATTCCCTTGCGGATGGCTCCTTTAGTTTTGTTTGGCACAGACCTAACTCACTTCTTTGGAGGTTCTGCTGGTCGGGAAGGTACAGCCTTGCAAATAGCAGCTTCACTGGCAGATAGATTGACAAAGATATTCCACTTTAAACAAGCAGATCGACGAATTCTATTAATGGCAGGTTTAAGTGGAGGATTTGCTTCAGTTTTCGGAACTCCCTTAGCAGGAAGCATCTTTGGTTTAGAAGTTTTAGCTATTGGGACAATCCAACATAATGCACTGTTTCCTTGTTTAATTGCCGCAGTTGTAGGCGATCGCGTTACCTTAATGTTAGGTTTGCATCATACAGCCTATCGTCATGCCCCCGTTATCCCCACAATCACCTTCATAGGGATGATTTCGGCAATTGTCGCTGGTGCAATCTTTGGCATTGTAGCGATGATTTTTGCCAAATTAACTCATAAAATCAGCCACATTTTTCAAGAAAAAATCTCCTACCCTCCCTTACGCCCTGCCATCGGTGGAGTGATTGTGGCATTGGCTGTTTGGGCAGTCGGAACTACAAAATACATTGGACTGGGTATTCCCACAATTGTTGATGCTTTTAATACTCAGTTACCACCGTGGGATTTTGCGGGAAAAATAGCTTTTACTGCTTTGACTTTGGGAGCAGGTTTTAAAGGAGGAGAAGTAACTCCTTTATTTTATATTGGTGCAACATTAGGTAATGCTTTGTCTTTAATATTAGCTCTACCGGCCCCATTACTTGCAGCTATGGGGTTTGTTGCTGTTTTTGGTGGTGCAGCCAATACTCCTATCGCCTCAACTTTGATGGGAATTGAACTGTTTGGATTAGAATCGGGAGTTTTTATTGGTATTGCTTGTGTAGCCAGCTATGTTTTTTCTGGTCACGCTGGTATTTATAAAGCACAACGCATTGGCTCAGGTAAATACCATTTCATGGCTGTGCAAGAAGGACAAAGTTTAGCCACCCAAACTCTAGAAGCTGCTCGGACTGTAGAAAAAAACGATTGAAAAAAAAATTCATTTATTCAACGACCTGCATTTTTGGAGATTTGTACACTTCATCAAATATTTGTGCAAGAGGTCTAATCCATAATTTCAATTTGATAACTGTAACCTTGCTCAGTTAAAAATAACTGACGATGACGGGCAAAATCTTCTTCGCAAGTACGCAACGAAACTAAAGTATAAAATTGTGCGGGACGACCATCAGATTTAGGACGTAAAACTCTACCTAAACGCTGTGCTTCTTCTTGGCGAGAACCATATTTACCAGATACTTGAATAAGAATATCTGCATCGGGTAAATCAATGGCAAAGTTACCAACTCTGGATAAAACCAGTCCACCTAATTTACCCTCTCGAAAAGCTTGATAGAGTTTTTCTCGCTCTTTTTCGGGGGTTTTACCAGTAATTAAAGGTAGTTGGGTAACTTGGGCGATCGCTTCCAATTGCGAGAGAAATTCGCCAATAATTAAGATGCGGTGTCCTGACTCTCTCGCTAATAAATCTTTAATCACTTGCACCTTGCGCGGATTTTCGGCGGCGACACGGAACTGATTTCGCCTGGGTGCTAAAGCATATTCCATTTGGCGTTCTTTATCTTGAGATACGCGAATTTCCGTGCAACTCGCCGTAGCAATGAAACCTCCACCTTCTAGTTCACGCCACGGAACATCGTAACGTTTCGGGCCGATCAGGGCGAAAACATCACCCTCTCTACCATCTTCCCGAATCAGGGTGGCGGTGAGTCCTAAACGGCGGCGGGCTTGCAGTTCAGCCGTGATACGGAAAACTGGTGCGGGGAGGAGGTGAACTTCGTCGTAGATAATTAAACCCCAAGAACGCGCACTAAATAAATCAAAGTGGGGAAAATCACCGTCGCGTTGATGGCGATAAGTCAGGATTTGATAAGTTGATAGGGTAATTGGCCCTGTATTTTTAACTTCGCCACTATATTCGGCGATCGCATCTTCTGGTAAATCTGTTTTATCCAATAATTCCCGCCGCCACTGCCGCACAGATGTTAAACTAGTACTTAGTACAAGTGTACTCTCTTGCACGGCGGCGATCGCAGTCATACCGACAATTGTCTTACCTGCACCGCAAGGTAGCACAATTACGCCACTGCCACCTTGTACTCTTCCCGACTGATAAAATGCTTCTGCTGCTTGACTTTGGTAGTCCCGCAGCAGAAATTTTTTGCCTGTGCGCGTTTCTTCGCGCAACTGAATTGCTAAAGCATCACCTGTAACATAACCTGCAATATCTTCCGCCGGATACCCAGTAGCTAACAAAGCTTGTTTGAGTACACCGCGTAAACTCGCCGCGACTTGAAAGGAAACTTCCGACAGTCGCTGACCTAATAACGGTGCAACTTGTTTATCCCGTGACAGCAATTCCGCCAAAGGGCGATCGCTGATTCGCAGTAGTAAACTATCTCCATCACGCTCAATTACCGTTAATCCATAGCGACTACCCAAGGTGGTAATTTCTTGGGCGACAGCTTCCGGGATGGGATATTTTGCATAGTCCCGCAACGCCCCTACCATCGCCTCTACCTGCAACCCCGCCGCCCGCGCATTCCAAATACTTAGGGGTGTAATTTGGTAAGTGTGGATATGTTCGGGACTTTTGATTAGTTCAGCGAAAGGTGCGATCGCTTCTCTGGCTTTAGCTGCTGTAGGAGAATGTACTTCTAAAAGAATAGTGCGATCGCTCTGCACAATCAGCGCATTTTCTGGGATGTAAGTCATAATTTTGTCAGCTAAATCCTACGAAATATAATTTAGTAATTCTGTCGAGTAATAGTATAGATAGCCTAAAATATTAAAGTAATGAAAAGGTAAAATCATCATAGTTGTTGGGTTTCGCTGGCGCTGCACTCAACCTACAATACCTAAAAGATACAAAATATGTTTAAAAAGCAGAAGTGAGGTAAACTTGTGCAAATACTAGAACCACAATATTTTACCATCCCAGAATATTTAAACTTAGAAGACAAAGCTGATTTTAAAAGTGAGTATATTGACGGAAGAATTATTCCAATGGCTGGTGGAACTGCAAATCATAATCGAATTTCTGGCAATTTTTATGCTATTTTGAATTTTGCTTTTAGGCAACAAGATTATGAAGTCTTTAACAGTGATATGCGGTTATGGATACCTAAACAACGTATTTATACATATCCGGACATTTCTATTGTTGCAGGTAAAATAGAATTTCTGGAAAATCGGACAGATACAATTACCAATCCAAAATTAATTGTTGAGGTATTATCAAAATCCACTGAAAGTTATGATAGAGAAGGAAAATTTAAGGCATATCGTACCATACCATCCTTTGAAGAATATTTATTAGTTGAGCAGGATAGAATTTTTGTAGAACATTTTTATAAGACTGCTAATAAGCGATGGTCTTTACAAGAATATGATGCCGAAGATGAGTTTATTAATTTAGTTACTGTTCCCTTGGAAATTAAATTACAAGATTTATACAACAAGGTAGAGTTTGAAGTTGAATCTGATGTTTAACAATGATCGCTCATCTTAAACTACCGATTTCTATAGCCACCATTAATCACAATATCTTTAACACATAAATAAATAATCAACATAGTTGATAAGAGTTGCATGAATTGTAAAATTGGGTCTAGTCGCCAACCATGAAAAACCAAAATCAACCCAGAAGTTAGCAAGAAAATAGGGATAATTATAGTTTGGAAAACATAAAAAATTAAAGATAAAGTTTCTAATCTTCTAGCGCGTTGAATCAGCAGAATTATCAGAGCCAGTAGATAAGCCACCGCAAAAACTATCTGTGCAAAACCAATCAAACTAGCTATATTTAACCCGAAATTTACTTGCATTAAAATGAATTCATTCATGAGGAATTTTAACCACTTAACGCAATACTATAACCCAATTTTTTCACGGCGTTACGGAATTTAGTTTCTGATTCGCTAGGCACAACTAAATGTTTTTCTCCTGCTAAAAAACACAGCTTTTTCGTGCGGGAATCGTTGGCTATTAAAACAGCTAAAGCAGTATCAGTGCATTCTATCAACCGGGCTTGACCTCGATCGCGCAAACTATTGCCTCTCGCTTCTATATCGGCTAAAAATTGATTTACTGTCTCTGGCAATTCATGACCACTGCGGGCTTGCAGAAATTCTCGTAACTGGGTGATGCTTTGTCCTTCTTCTATTGCACTGAGTAACTTAGCCGTCTCCAAGCGCCACACCGCATCCGAAATTTTTTGGGCGTAAACATCCAGCAGGATAGTATCAGCAGGGGTGATGGGTTCGCCAGTCGCCGCTATTTCTAAGTTTGGTAACACTCGAAATACTGTCCGTACTTCTAAAGGTGGTGGTGTATAGTCGTTTTGCAGACCTAAGCAATATGCACCCAAAGGTGTTAATTGCAAACACATCAAGCCGTCGTAACGGCTGAGAAAAGGTAAGTCATCGGTTCCCCATAAATCGGTGTAATCAGGGCGAACGCCGCCTGGGTGAACGTAGGCGATATTGATCATCCCCAAGGTGGCAACATATTCAAATAGCAGACATAAAGTATATCTGCCTTGCAGAATTTCCCAATCATCGCCATCATTACCTAAGCTACCGTAATGGGAATCACTAATATACAAATTCCAAGGATTGCGGGTAACTTCAAAATCGTAGCCTTTGACAAGAATGCAGCGGAACAGTTCATTTACACCCAACCAACGCCCCACAGGACACTCGGCTAAAGCTTTGGTAATGGCTTCGCGGCGTTTGTCTGGTGCGGTTAAACCTTGCTTACCTTTGCCTGTTTGACCTTTAATGCTGTCTATTCGGCGTAGTTCGTCTAATACCTTATTTTTTAGCCATTTCTTCCAAATATTGCGGATAGTGGAGGCTGGTGGGTTGGTAAGGGCTTTTTGTCCAGTTTTGGTTAATACTAGGCGTTTGCTAGAAAGTTCGGCTAAACCTGCGGCTTGGACTAGCATTGCCCAGGCGAAGGGCTTAATAAAACCGATTTTTTCGTATGATGGTGTAGATGGGTCGTCGTTGTAATAATCGCTACCCGTCATGACAGAGGCGATCGCACTCATACTACTATTATTTGGATATCCAGTTTTATCGCTAACGCTGAGTTTTCCGGCGTTAATTAATCGTAGTACCGCCAGTAAATCTTGTTGCGCCGCAGTTTCCATTTCACACTGCTTGACGACAATTTCTTTTTCATGGGTTTCTCGTTCACGAGTTTTCCAGTTCCATTCTCGCCATTGCAAACAGAAAACTTCGGGACATTTATCTAAGCTATTAATCGAAAATTCGGCTGGTGGCTGAACAAAAGCTTTCAGGCGTGTTTGCAAATCTTGGGGGATAAAATTGCGGTAGATAAATAAGCACAATAATGATGGTTGACGCTTGTAACCGAATGCGTCAGCAGTTCCCCAATTAGGTGCTTCCAGATATTTAGCATAAAAACGCGTTTCGTTAAACAACCCATCTGTGTTGTGCAGAGTTTCTGCTACTGCTTTTTGTTGCAGATGATCTAGTTCTCGCCACAATTGTTGCAGATTCTCCCCCACAAGATGGCGCTGAATCAACGCCATTATTTCTGCTTTACGAGTGGGTTTGCTATTAGCATTTAGTAACGCTGCCAGCTTTTTCAGTTCATCAACAGATAATTGTTGTAGAGCCTCATCAACAGTGGTAATGCTTAACTGATCCTGATAGTAAGGCATGGCAATGCACTAGAAATAACCTGCAATTTTTACCCCATGAGCAAGATAGGGTTAGAAAAATTTTACAGTAGAGTTGATACTAATTCGTAATTCGTAATTGAAATACAAAGCTATTTTTTTTGCCTTCTGCCTCAAGCATTATTTCTTTTTAGAAGAATAACCTTGAGATTGATTTTCTTGGCGTAATTGTTGCCTGCCGTTAGTGATAATTCTTAACATATCTTTGAGGTCTTGCTCGATATTTTCGAGGACAGTATCAGCGTATTGATCAGCACCATCTTCAATTTCTTGAGCTTGAGCGATCGCAGTTTGTCGCATTTGTTCTAATTCTTCCATACAAGCTTGTCGCCTGCGGTCAATTTCGGCGATGGTTTCCTGCATCATTTCCTCGCATTCTTGCTGGGTTGTTCGCCGGAGTTGTTCTGCTTCTCGTTCTGCCTGCCTGAGAATATCACTTTCTGCCAAAATTTGCGCTCTTTTGGCTTGGGCAGCTTCGACAATTTGCTGTCCATATTCTTCCGCTTCTAACATCACTTCTTGCTTGTGTTGCATAATCGCGGAGGCTTCCTGAAACACAGAAGGTAAGGAAACGCGAATAAAATCTAGCTGTTCAAATAATTTTTCTTCGTCGATTAATGTGCGCCCTGTGAGAGGAACTCGCCAACTAGACAAAATTAAATCTTCTAAACGGTTGAGTTCCTGCTGAATGTCTACTCCTGTTCGAGAGTTGTCCCCGTTGCCGACTCCATTGGGATACTCTGGAGGGGCGGGATAATTGCCGTTGTGGTCGGGTTCGCTATTGGATAGTTGTTGTTGTAACATTTGTGTATATCTAAAGCAATGTGCGGGGGAACAAGATGATCGACAGAACCACCAAATCTTGCGATCTCTTTTATCACACTACTACTTAAAAAACTATACTCATTTGATGTTGCGAGAAAAACTGTTTCAATTTGAGTAGACAGAGTTTTATTCGTGTGAGCCATCTGTAATTCTACTTCAAAGTCAGAAATTGCCCGTAAACCTCGTAACAACACCTGTGCTTGGCGCTGTTGGGCATAATTCACAGTCAAGCCATCAAAACTATCCGCTTCGACGTTTGGTAGATGCTGCGTAGCTATCCGAATTTGTTCTAATCGTTGTTGTACTGTAAACAACGGCACTTTATTCGGATTCCGCAACACAGCTACAACTACCTGGTCAAACAGCCGACTACCACGTTGAATAATATCAAGGTGTCCTAAAGTGATGGGGTCAAAACTGCCGGGATAGATAGCAATCACAATATTTTGATGTATCAAAGTTATTGAGGTGATTATATCGAATTACTCTATGCTGAGTGCTGAGTAAAAAGTACTATAACCTGTAACCTAAAGTCCATACTGGCGGTAAACTTCACTGGCAGCACGATGCAACAGAGAATGTCGCCACACCAAAGATTTCATGTCATCAGCATAGCCTCCCCCAATGACACAGGCGACGGGATAACCTGCACTGACACAGGTGGTTAAAACCTGCATTTCGCGGCGGAAAAGGCCAGTATCAGTTAAAGCTAGTTTTCCCAAGCGATCGCATATATGGGGATCAACACCTGCGTCGTAAAATATTAAGTCTGGCTGGACATGAGATAACAAATCTGGCAAATATTTTGCCAAAGTTTGCAAATAAGCATCATCGTCCATTCCCACGGGGAGAGGAACATCTAAATCGCTATGTTGTTTTGTACCGGGAAAATTGACTTCACAGTGCATTGAGAAGGTAAACACACTTGCATCATCAGCAAAAATAAAAGCAGTACCGTCTCCTTGATGCACATCCAAATCGACAATCAAGATTTTCTGCACCAGTCCCAGTTTTTGCAAAACGCGAGATGCGATCGCTAAATCATTGAAAATACAAAAACCAGATCCATAACTGGGAAAGGCGTGATGAGTACCACCAGCAGTATTGCAAGCTAAACCCTGACTTAAAGCCATCTGAGCCGTTAGTATCGTACCACCAACCGCTACACAGGTACGATTCACTAAAACAGGACTCCAAGGCAAGCCAATGCGACGTTGTGCTTTCGCGTCAAGGGTTCCCTTACAATATGCTCTAACATAATCTGGCGTATGCACTAACTCAATTAAATCTTGTGGTGGAACTTGTGGAGTGTGAAACTGTTCTGCTTGTGCTACCCCATCATTGAGTAATAATTCATACAATTTACTAAACTTAGACATCGGGAAACGATGCCCTTCCGGTAAAGGTGCAACATAATTTGGGTGATAAATTATCGGCAAGTGCATATTATGTATTTTTCGTCATATTTCTGATGTTAAATATACCTAAATGTAAATAAAGTACTGTATTTGCCAGATGAGTTTCACTAATAATTGTTTTATAATATTTCTTTAATTTTTGTCGTTAAACTTAAGAAATCAAATTAATTATGACGCAATGGATTTTACCGGCCGCACTTATTTTAGTTAGTTTGCTGACTGGATTAGTTTGTGAAAAATTTTTATTTCACAAGTTTAAAAAAATCATTATTCAGAAGCAAATTCCTGGCAGTAGGATAATTTTCCAAGCTTTACATCGAGTAACTTTTATTTGGTTTTTATTAGCTGGTTTTTCATCTGCTTTAGTTGCGGCTTCTCCTAACATAAGCACCGAATTAAAGATTGTTATCGAAAGAATTATTACAATTATTTTTCTATGTTCAGTTACTTTAGTTTTAGCAAGACTAAGTGGTGGTTTTGTCAATTTATTTGTTCGCAAAACCGAAGGAGTTTCCACCTCACTAATTTCTAATCTTGTAAAGACTGGCGTTTTAGTTTTAGGTGCGCTAATTATATTACAAACATTAGGTATACAAGTCACACCAATAGTTACCACTTTAGGAATTGGTGGTATTGCTGTTGGTTTAGCACTACAAGATACTTTAGCAAATTTATTTTCGGGTTTTTATTTAATTATTTCTAAACAGGTTAGAACTGGAGATTATGTCAAATTAGATGCTGGACATGAAGGTTACGTAACAGATATTACTTGGCGAAATACTACTATTAAAGAGCTTTCTAATAATGTGGTGATTGTACCTAATTCTAAATTAGCATCGGCAATTTTTACTAACTATCATTTACCTGCTAAAGAAATCACTTTAACGATGAATGTTGGAGTCAGTTATGATAGTGATTTAGAACAGGTAGAAAAAGTCACTGTCGAAGTTGCGAAAGAAGTAATGCAAGAGATTGCCCCAGACTTAATGGAAAATCAGCCATATATTCGATTTCATACTTTTGGTGATTTTAGTATAGATTTTACTCTTTACATGCGGGTAAGTGAATATTTTGATCAAAGAATGGGTAAACATTTATTTGTTAAGAAATTGCATAAACGTTATCAAGAATTAGGAATTTCTATTCCATTCCCTATTAGAGATGTTTATGTGCAGAATAATTCAAATTAAAGGCAAAAAAAAGTAAAAGGTAGACAATCAAAACTGATTTTCCCCTTTTACTTTTGAGTTTTATCCTACTGTGCATTGGTAGAAACTATGAAGAGCGTTTCTACAAAACTTGAATCTTACCTTCTACCAGGAGTTCTACCACCTTCATCGTTACTACCACCGTGGGGGCGAGAGTTACCTGGGTCACAGCCTTCAGAACCATTACCAATTCCTTGGTTACAATTGCGACGACGTTTTTTATCGTCATCGTCATCAGTATCATCATCGTCATCAGTGCGGCGGACTTTCTTATCATCATCATCGTCATCCACAGATTGTTTTGTCTCTGTTTGCTGAACGTTGTACTGAGAAGATATATCTGCCACTTCGCCAGAGCTAACCAGTGCTTTATATATCAAAGCGCAAACTTCGGCTCGTGTAGCTACCTTGTCAGCATTGAGAGCTTGAACATTGGGATAATTAACAACAATACCTCGTTCTGTAAGTGCAGCGATCGCATTTCGTACGTCACTCCGAATAGTTGCAGCGTCAGAGTAAGCAGCCAAAATTGATTCTGTGGAACCGCTAAAGGTATAGTTTAAGCCTCGTGCTAACGATAGCAGTACTTCCAAACGAGATAAGGCTTGGGTGGGGTTGAATTTATTCCCAGAAATTCCTAAAAAGCCTGTAGAATAAGCTTCACGAATGGCGCTGTAAGCCCAATATTTTGTGGTTACATCTCTAAAGCTAACAGCCTGACGAATATTGACCTTTTCAAAGGCTTGACTAATCATTGCCGCAAATTGGGCGCGAGTCACTTGTTCGTCGGGGCGGAAAGTCCCATCAGGAAAACCTTGGATTACTTGCAAAGCTGCCAACTCTGCTATAAAGTCGTTAGCCCAATGGTTGGTTGAGACATCGTTAAACTTAACCTGAATACCTTGGGCTACACCGATGGCGCGGTAACTCATCATCATCTGACCGATGTCGAAAATAGAACTATCGTCATCGCTGACTTCATTGAGTTCTACTAACCGACCAGGTTCAGCTTTTAAAGCTTCTGCTAAGTTGTAACTAAAAGTGCTAATTGTTTGACGAGCTAAGGCGAATTTCCCGCTAGTAAAAGAAGAAGAGTAAACGCTATTTGTGGCAACGGATGATAAACCTTCTGCCTCAAACTGACTAACATTAACAGTTTGGGAACTGCTAAGGAAAGTTACTCGTTGGTCGCTAACTTGGGTGAAATAGTCATAAGTGCTAGTCCCAGAGTCTATTGTGCCGTCTTCATCAGCATCAACTCCGTAGACAGTGCGGACAACCTGATATTCACTGGGATTACCGGACAAAACTAAGTTCACACTGCTGAATGCTGACAAACATTCAAATTCGCTGTAGCCAATAAAACGGTTTTGAGTATCGTATAATCTGACAACTACGCGATCGCCTGCTTTGATACCTTTAACAAATTTCGCTTTGTGCTTAAGTTTGTATTTGTAATCACCCAGAAATCTTTCTTTTAAGTAGCCTTTGTGGCGTTTCGATTTTAAAGAAACACGAGCAATTACTTCGGAAAAGTCACCAGATGGTTGCAAAATAGCCAGGCTAAAACCTGTCTTTTTCGCCTTGACTGCGGTACTAGCAGCACTGACTTCGGTACTGCGTTGAGCTATTACTGAGCGTTTGATAGCAGTACCGCTGGTTTGACGAGTGCTAGTTTCTCGACGACTAATCAATGCTGTCAAACTCTGGGTAGACTCTTCATCTAGTTTGGTGATACTTCCCGACTCATCAGTCCGGTATACCCAAACTTCCTTAACGTTGGCAACCACTACGTGCCAACCAGGTACTATTGCTTGAGAGCAGTTGTCATCCGTTTTTAAACCCAAACAGCCATCAGACCAAGTTTGCTGTTGGGCTTTAACGACACGTAAAGCGGAAGTTTTTGCACCTGTGCGCTCGGAAATATCCTGTAAAACAGATACTTTCACTGATTCTGGCAATTCTGCGCTATTGCTGCTTAACTCATCAGCTAACAGTTGTTGGCTTGTGGAGTTAACAGGCGTTTGTGCAATGGTGGTTGAGAACCGAGGAGTTGCAGAGGCTGAAAAGATGGGCGAGAACATTGCTACAGAAGTTGCAGCAACAATCATTTGACTCAAATGAGCTATAGAACGAGTTTTTATGTGTTTCATCTCACACCGTACCAATCGGCTAGTAAGTGAAGAGAATATGAATTCCCTTGACTTATTAATCCCTATGTGCAAGCGAAACTAACATTCCTAAAGAGAATTTGGATGACTTAACAATAGTGCGATCGCCTAATTTAGTTGGTGAAGTAACACAGGCGCGATCGCATTCAAGTATCCGTTGATAGTAAATAATATTAACTAGGGTTTTGCTTCGCTCCACCCAACCTACTAGCGCGATAGCTTAATTAAGCAACTTGCAACGGTTTTGTAGGCAGCATTCGAGGTTCTGGCAGTGGTATATTATCTTCAATCAGCATTTCTACAAAAGCTTCAATTACTTCCTGACCATTTTTGGCAGCTTCCTCGTAAGTTCTACCATGAGTATGAAATTGTTGCCAGGGAAACTCAGGCAAGTGAACCAAGAAAAGTTGATCCTCTTGTGACCATTGAATCACCATGCTGTAGTGATAGATCATTCCTCATCTTCCTCGTTTGCAAGTTTTTCGAGTTCTTCCAACTTTTTCAGTACTCGTTGAATACCTCTTTCTAAATATAGTGGAGCATCATCACCATCTTTGCCAGGAATAGTAAGGGGTTCTTCCGGTAGCATTGGATGTTTCCAAAATGTATGACTTCCTTTGCCTCGTCCTGGCTGAAGGATATACCCAACTTTTGCCACCATTGCTTTTAATTCTCTGATTTTTTTTGGCATTGCCCCTTAGCTATCAACTCCTCGCGTATTATAATCATCGAGCAGAATAGTACGATCGCCTAATTTAGTTAACGGAGTAACACACGCGCGATCGCATTGCCCAAAGTTCTCTAGACTTTACTATATAAAGTAATAGTTTAGGAATCTTAATAATGAGCTTAACGACCCAGCAACTACCTTCAGTCGATTTAGAAAAATTTATTTGGACTTGGCAGGGGCATAAAATTCAATATACTGTCATGGGTACAGGCAAGCCCTTAGTATTGGTGCATGGCTTTGGGGCTTCAATTGGACATTGGCGGAAAAATATCCCGGTGTTAGCCGAGGCTGGTTATAGAGTATATGCAGTAGATTTGTTGGGTTTTGGCGGTTCTGATAAACCGCCGCTAAATTACTCTGTGGAAATCTGGGTAGAACTACTGAAAGATTTTTGGACGGCGCATATTCAAGAACCTGCGGTATTTATCGGTAACTCCATTGGCGCACTGATTAGCTTGATAGTTTTAACAGAACATCCAGAAATTTGTGCTGGTGGGGTTTTGATTAACTCAGCAGGTGGGTTGAGTCACCGTCCCCACGAATTAAATCCACCGTTACGCATTGTGATGGCAACTTTTAATAAAGTGGTGCGATCGCCCATTACTGGTAAATTTGTCTTTAACCGCATTCGTCAAAAATCCCAAATTCGCCGCACTTTGTACCAAGTCTACCGCGATCGCGCCGCTGTTACTGATGAATTAGTTGACTTACTTTATATACCTTCTTGTGATCCAGGAGCGCAACAAGTTTTTGCTTCCATCCTCACCGCACCTCCTGGCCCTAGTCCAGAGGAACTTTTACCCAAAGTTGAACGTCCCTTACTAGTGATTTGGGGTGCTGATGATCCCTGGACACCAATTACTGGGGCGAAGATTTACGAAGAGGCGCAAGCGAATGGCAAAGATATCAAAATTGTTCCCATTCCTAACGCCGGTCATTGTCCCCACGATGAAGTTCCAGATATTGTCAACATTCAAATGATTAATTGGTTAATACAAATCTGAAGTGTGAAGTGTGAAGTCTAAAGTTTTAATTTCAGACTTCATACCTCATCCTTCACACTTTGATTTACCGGGTGAGTACCTTTTATCTTATGGCACCTTGACAAAATCAAACTCAGGTGGTGTGTAATGGAGCTTGATGTGCGTAATAAAGGGACAATTCCCGTCAGTCACCATCCAGATTTTTCTTTGCAAGGCTATCGAGTGATTCGAGAACTGGGGCGTAATCACGCAGATGGACGCATTGTTTACCTTGCTAGTGAGTGTAAATCCCAACAACTAGTAGTCATTAAAAAGTTCATTTGTGCCAATGAAACTGCTGATTGGTCAGGTGCAAAAGCCTATGAACACGAAATTGCTATCTTGCAACAACTCCAGCATCCGCGTATTCCTAGCTACACAGATTCTTTTGCAACCGCAGAGAATTTTTATTTAGTCCAAGAGTATAAGCAAGCTGTATCTTTGAAAACAAAATGCTGTTTTTCTTCGACGGAAATTAAGCAAATAGCCATCTCACTTTTAGAAATTTTGGTTTATCTGCAACAGCAAACTGACCCAATTATCCATCGGGATATTAAACCAGAAAATGTATTAGTTGATGAGCAACTAAATGCTTATTTAGTTGATTTTGGTTTGGCTCGCCAACAAAATGGCAAAATAGCTTTAACTACCTTATCTGCTGGTACTCCTGGTTTTATTCCTCCAGAAGAACAGTTGGGTCATGCTTTGACACCAGCTTCAGATTTATATAGTGTTGGGGCAACATTGATTTGCTTACTCACAAATACCCAGACAGTAAATATTAGTCATAGCGGCTTACAATTTCCCAAACTAGAAAGTTATCTCCATCCAGCTTTTCGTTCATGGTTGTTCACAATGGTGCAACCTAACAGGAAAGACCGTTATCCCAATGCTTCAGTTGCTTTAACAGCACTTAGGTCAATTCCAGTTACAGGTAATGCGTCTGTCAGAGAAATTTTACTAGCTGCGATGAAGTTGAAAAAACGTACAGCGATGTTAGCCTTAGCCGGGCTGGGAATGTTAGCAGTAGGACTAACAACGTTAGTTTTTTCGCAACCGGGTGGTGCAACTCAGCAGTTAGAAGAAAGCCAATCTTCAATTGATTTCCAGTAACCCTGGCGGCGGTAGAATTTCCACACGTCGGGCTTGTATATCTACAACTGGTGTAATTTCTTTGACAAAGGGAATTAAAACTTTTTTGTTGGCCTTTTCATGATTGAGTAATTCGACTTCTAATAAATCATTACCTGCGGGGATGACATCTACCACTTTCCCCAACAGTTCACCAGATGCTTGGAGATAAACTTCCAAACCAATTAAATCGACAACATGATATTCATCTTCGCCTAATTCGGGGCGATCGCTTTCTGGGACAAATAACCGACAATCACGTAATTCCTCAGCTTGATCACGCGTTTCTACGCCAGCTATACTAATCACGTATAAATTTTTCCCCTCGACATAACGACCATCCAATAATTCTATAGTTTGTAGTTCTGTTTGGCCAGGACGTAACATCCAACGTGTTCCCGGTACTTCAAAGCGTTCGGGAAAATCCGTTTCTGGATACACTCGTAATTCCCCAGCCAACCCTTGAGGCGCAACAATTTTCCCAATTGCCAACCAATCATCTAAATTGGGCAATGAGGAGTTGAGAGTAGGAAGTGGCGATTTTTTTTCAGGTTTTTGATTCTTCTGTTTTTTGGTCATTGGTCAATAGTCAAAGGTCAATAGTCAACAGCACATAGCCCTGACGAATGGAATTCGCGGCTATAAAAACAAAGTCCGCCTGCGCGGACTAAAAAAATCAAAGTTTTGGAACCCGCGCAAGCGGTGAGACCAGCGCTGCGGGAGGGTTTCCCTCCGCAGGCGACGGGCGAACCGGAGGGGTTTCGTCCATGTAGCCGCGACTTCAGTCGCCAGGCGCGAGAACATAGCAGTCAAAGTATAAAGCACGAATACCTGGCATAGTAAGACTTTTACCTCCTACCTCCTGCCTCCTGCCTTCTGCCTTCCTTATGCACTCACCGCCGCCTGCTGATAAACTTGCTCTGCTACTTTGGCAAGACGCTGCATCCCAAGTACAATCTCAGCATCACTACCAGTTAAGCTAATGCGTAAACATTGGTGTTTGTGAGGCCATTCTTCTTGTAAACCAGGGAAGAAGGTACTACCAGGAACCACAATTACCCCAACTTTTTTGAGTTCTTGGTAGAATTCCCAATCAGTAATGGGTAAATCTTTCAACCACAACCACGCAAAAATTGCGCCTTCACCACGGTGGAGGAACCAAGGTAAATCTTTCGGCATAGCAGCATCTAGAGTAGTTTCTAGAACAGCAAATTTGTTTTGGTAAAAAGGCCGAATAACTTGGGCGGCAATATCTACCAGTTTACCGGAGTTGATCGCACGAGAGGCGATCGCTTGTCCATAACGAGAAGCATGAATACACAAGTTTGTCTGGAATGACTCCAGCACTTGAATGAACTTTTCATCACCAATTGCTACACCAATACGTTCCCCTGGTAAACCGGCTTTGGATAAACTCATGCAGTGAATAATATTTTCCCCAAATATCGGCTCCATCTCTGTGAAATTCAACGATGGGAAGGGAGGCGCATAAGCAGAATCAATCAACACAGGTACATTGTGAGTTGCAGCGAGGGCAGTAATTTTATGCACTTCATCGGCTGTGAGGACGTTACCTGTGGGGTTGCATGGGCGGGAGAAGATAATACAACCAGTTTGTTCTGACACCGCCAATTGGCTAAAGTCGGGGCGATATTTAAATTTGTGGTTAGCTGCGTCTATATCTAGTGTTGGTTTGTAAGCAATTAAAGCCTCTGGATACAAACACACACCGCCATAACCTGTGTAGTCGGGACTCAGTGGTAAAACAATTTGTCGCAGTTCACCATCAATGTCATAGCCACCAAAAGCATTAGCAGCGTAGAAATAAAGACTTTGGCTACCGGGAGTAATTAAGATATTACGAGAGGTTAAGTTTAAACCATAGCGTTTGTTGAAATCATTTGCGATCGCTTCAATTAATGGCCCGTAACCTTGACTGGAACCATATCGACAAACCACCTCCCCATATTCCGAACTCGCCAAAAGTTCTGCTGTTGCATCTCGCCACAACTGTTCCACCTCTGGCAAAATCAACGGATTTCCCGCACTTAAATTAATTAATTCCTGCCCCTGACTCGCTTGCAACGTTTCTACAATGTCCTTCATAATTGCGCGTACACCAGTGAGGTTGGACATTTGAGCGCCAATTTTCGTTAGGGCAGGGTTCATAAGCTTTGTAGAATTAGAATTAACTGAGATGTTGACAAAATTATAAAATTCATGCGGCAGATAGATATCATCTTCCAAGTTTGCCGCCTGTAACTAATGTACCAATCTCACAAAAAAATGCAATTTTAGATAAAAAAGATTCTTCTCAGCATCCATTGATATAAACCCATAAGATTTTATTAATACAACTTATATCTAGGAGGGCTAACGCGTGGAAGTTAAAGCCGCAGTAGCTTATGGCGCGGGAAAGCCGCTAACTATTGAAACCGTGCAATTATCAGGGCCAGAAGCTGGAGAAGTTTTAGTAGAAATTAAAGCTTCGGGAGTTTGTCACACTGATGCTTATACTCTTTCTGGTGCTGATCCTGAAGGTTTATTTCCGGCAATTTTAGGTCATGAAGGCGCTGGTATAGTCGTAGAGGTGGGGGCTGGTGTTACCAGCGTCAAACCAGGAGATCATGTCATCCCACTCTACACCCCAGAGTGTCGTCAGTGTGAATATTGTCTCAGCCTCAAAACCAATCTCTGTCAAGCCATTCGCTCTACCCAAGGACTCGGCGTAATGCCCAACGGTACTAGTCGTTTTAGTATTGGTGGTGAAATGATTCACCACTACATGGGTACATCGACTTTTGCTAATTACACAGTCTTACCAGAAATTGCTGTCGCCAAAATTCGAGAAGATGCCCCATTTGATAAGGTTTGTTACATTGGTTGCGGTGTTACAACTGGTATAGGTGCAGTGATTTATACCGCCAAAGTAGAACCGGGAGCAAAAGTTATCGTGTTCGGTTTGGGTGGTATTGGCTTAAACGTCATCCAAGGAGCGCGAATGGTAGGAGCAGATATGATTGTGGGGGTAGATATTAATCCCAGCAAACGCGTCTTAGCCGAAAAGTTTGGGATGACGCACTTTGTTAACCCGAAAGAAGTCGAAGGTGATTTAGTCCCTTACTTAGTTGATTTAACTAAAGGCGGTGCAGACTACACCTTTGAATGTATTGGCAATGTCAATATTATGCGTCAAGCATTAGAATGCTGCCATAAAGGTTGGGGTGTGAGTGTAATTATTGGCGTGGCTGGCGCAGGACAAGAAATCAGCACACGTCCGTTTCAATTAGTTACAGGTAGAGTCTGGAAAGGTTCAGCTTTCGGTGGTGCAAGAGGACGCACAGATGTGCCGAAAATTGTTGATTGGTATATGGATGGCAAAATCAACATCGATGATTTAATTACCCATGTAATGCCAATTGAACAAATTAGTCATGCTTTAGAATTAATGCACAAAGGTGAATCTATTCGCAGTGTTGTAACGTTTTAGTTAAGAAAATAGTAGGTTGGGTGTAGCGATAGCGTAACCCAACAAAGTATGCTCGAATGTTGGGTTCCGTTCCTCCACCCAACCTACACCTAATTAATTTAACTGCTACCAAACTTGGGAGATGCAAATGATTACTACCAGTGAAGTGATAAGCAGCAATCCTCAAGAAACACCACTTGCAGAAAAGCGCGTCACGCTGCATAACATTAGTTGGTCTGCTTATGAGCAAATTCTTGATGCTTTGGGTGATAATCGTGCAGCCAGACTGACATATTATCAAGGTATGTTGGAGATTATGACACCTTTAGAAGAACATGAAAGTGGTAGTGAAAATATTGGGATGTTGATTCATCTTTTGACTGAGGAACTGAACCTTAATATTAAAAGTATGGCTTCAACGACGCTAAAAATACCAAAATCAAAAGTAGGGGCAGAGCCTGATAAATGTTACTACATTCAAAATGAGCCTGCTGTGAGAGGTAAAACAGTAAATTTAGCAGTAGATCCACCTCCAGATTTAATTTTAGAAGTAGATATCACGCATACAGATATCAATAAAAAACAAATGTATCAGGATATGAAAGTTCCTGAGTTTTGGCGTTACAACGGTACAAAATTAACTATTTACCTTTTAGAACAAGAAAAATATATAGAATCAGAAACTAGTGCCACATTTGCGATATTAACTAAATCAATGGTTTACGATTTTTTGTCCCAATGCAAAACTCAAGGCGAAACCCAAACTAAACGCGCTTTTCGGAAAATGTTGCAAGCACAAATCCAGCAATAGTTTAGATATTAGCAATGATTTAATGGGATCAAATTTAATCATGCAGACACCACAAAGCGAACAAATAAATCTCTACGGAATAGAATGATAGCGATCGCTTCTCCATACACTAATACAGTTAAGATAAAATTCTCATTGAATTTTTTTAACCCTCACAGGAATGTTAAAATTTAAAACTTATCCAAGTAGTTACCTAAATATGTTTCTCCTGCATTACGCATTGCATATTCGGATGGAATGAGATTATCCCTCAACATTTTCGACAATTCCCAAGTCTTTCCATGATATTTTTCATTGGCTAATTTAAAGTGAGCGCTATTTCCATCTTTGGCACTACCATCAGAATTACAGTGAACATGAACTACCACGTTTCTATACTGTTCTTGCCCTATTTCTAACGGACATTCAATTGAGAATTCACCTTTTTCTTTATTATCATAGCTTGTAATGTAAGCGCTTTTAATTTTTCCTATTTGAACTTCCCCAAGCGTGACAAGTTTTTCTAGCTCCTTAACAGATGGGTTTTGCATAAATTGACCTTCCACTGTTTTTTCATAAGCTAATTTAATAGCCTCAGCTTTAGCTTTTTTATCAAAATATTGGTAGTATTGCTGAACATGATCTCTTTTGAATTGGGAGATAGATTCTCCTAATTTACCCTTGTCATAATTATTTTTATTTGTGTCTAATTGTGTAAATACATCGTTTGTTTCTCTTTTCCATTCAGGTGGATAGTTATCATTCTGCTTGATTGTATTATTTTCTAGTTCTAATTGCTCTATTTCCTGGTAATATTTGCATATCTTACCAACTTCTTTTTTGAATGTACTGGCAAGTAGGAAGGACGTGTCACTAATTCCTTTATCCCCCAAAATGGTCTGCTTAAGATTATTGCACAAGCTGTTAATATATGAATTTTTCAGTGCCATCTGCATCTCGTTTGCGGAAATGCTCTCCAATTCGTTATAAATTTGAGTTGTGAGCGGAATTATTTTCTTAAATGTCTCTATGGCTGATTGATCAGCCGCTGGATCTTTACCTTGTATATTTTTATAAGTCTTCTGATATTCTGCTTTGAAAGCATTTTGTAACTCTTTGGTTACATCGTTGGCTGATTTATTTGTTATTTGCGGTTCTAGTTTTTGAGCTTCAATTTCTAACTGATCTATCTTTTCTTTTTTCTTCTTGTTCTCTTCTTCCTGGCGTTTACGTTCTTCTTCCTGTTTTTTAAGTTTTTCCTCCTGACGTTGCATTTCTATTGCTTGTCGTTTCTTTTCTTCCTCATCTTGTAGTTTCCTTCTTTCTTCGCGTTTTCTTTCCAACTCCTTTTGTTCTGCTTCCTGTTTCTTTTCTTTTTCTGCTTGTTCCTGCCGTTTTTTTTCTGCTCTTGCTTCGGCTTTTCTCCGATTTTTCTCCTCTTGTTTTTTCCTTGCTTCTTCTTTTTTCTGTGCCTCTTGTTCAGCAACAATTTTTGCTTCTTCTTGTCGTTTAATTTCTTCTTGTTGTTTAAGTTCGGCTTGTTGTTTGAGTTCTTCTTCTTTTTTCTGTTGGATTTCTGCTTCTTTTTGTCGTTTAAGTTCGGCTTTTTTGTTTTCCTCCTCTTGTTCCTTCTGTTTTTGTTCTTCGATGTTCTGTTGCTCTATAGCAGTTTCAACTTCTTCTTCTAGTTGTTCTGCGACAGATTTGTGTTGCTTGATCTTTTCTAATAAGTCTTGACCTTCAGAATATGTAATTTTTGGTTTTGCTTTAGCTGTTTCAATAAATTGTTGTAACTGAGAAAGGTCTGATACAAAGTTGTTTTCCTTGAGTGTAGAGATAGATTCCTCAATACGAGAAACTAGGTCTTTGAGTTCTGTAAACGCATCTTGTAATGTTTGTTTAGCTTGCTTGAGGGCATAAGATACAAAGTAACTAAAAATTGATGCTTCCCAGGATGGGTCATCTAGATTTAAACAACGTTGAATAATGGCTTGGTTAATCTGTTCTAGCTCTACAGGATTTTGAAATTTTGAAGCATCCTTATTTTGCTGCACTACATGGGTCAACCCATGAGTCATTAGCGACCTTGGGGGTTTGTCTTCCTCTACCAACTCCTTAGCGTTGATTTGCTGCACAGCATCTGCTGCTAACTGGTCTGCTTCTTGCTCATACGTATCCCCAGATTGCCCAATGGTGAGTTTCATCTGCAATCGTGGTGTTGGTGCTGGAGGACGCGGAAGAAACATTGAGACATTTGGAAAACCATCGCCAGACTTTCTATTACTTTGTAAATTGGGTTTTTGCTGTGCTTGGAGCGTTTCTTCTTCCGAAGAAGTAACTTTAAAACTACGTGGCGCAAATGGATTTTTATTTGATGATTCTGAAGAAGAAGCGTTTTGAAATAGTTTATGTATTCTGGAGTACATTGTTTCAAGCCCGCAATAATTGTTTTAGCAGTCTTCTTGCTGTTTTATTCTTAATTTTGAGCAAAGTTGCTGTTTGTGTATTTAACATTTTATTATGCTTGAATAAAGCAATTTAAAGTTGCGATCGCTACTATTTGTTACACCTTAAATTTCAAGTATTCCAGAATTTAAATTAAAAATTTGGCAATCATGACGCATCTGCAAACTATCTCTGAATATCAATGCTTTGACGGTAAACTCGGTTTTTACTCTCATACTTCTACAACTTGTCACAGTGAAATGCGCTTTGCTGTTTATCAGCCTCCCCAAGCAGCACACAAACCAGTACCAGTTCTTTACTTTTTGTCTGGTTTGACTTGTACAGAAGAAAATTTCATGGTCAAGGCTGGGGCGCAACGTTATGCCGCCGAGTATGGTTTAATGTTAGTGGCACCAGATACTAGTCCTCGAAATACTGGCATTATGAGTGAAGATGATGCTTGGGATTTCGGTACGGGTGCAGGATTTTATGTTGATGCTACCGCAGAACCGTGGCGATCGCACTATCAAATGTATAGTTACATTGTCCAAGAATTACCTGCTATCATTGCAGCTAATTTCCCGATAAAACCCGATAAACAAGGCATTTTCGGTCATTCTATGGGGGGACATGGGGCGCTAGTTTGTGCTATACGTAACCCCAAACAATACAAATCAGTGTCAGCTTTTGCGCCTATCGTTGCACCTATGAGTTGTCCTTGGGGAAAAAAGGCTTTTAGCGGATATTTAGATAGTAATCAAGATAGTTGGCGTACTTATGATGCGAGTGAATTAGTCAGAAAACTAGGCTATCATAGTCTCATTTTAATTGACCAAGGCACGGCAGATAAATTTTTAACTGAACAATTAAAACCAGAAATATTTGAACAAGCCTGTGCATCTGTAAATCAACCCCTCAATTTACGTTACCAAGTTGGCTATGACCATAGTTACTATTTTATTGCTAGTTTTATTGCTGATCACATTCGCCATCACGCGATCGCGCTAACTTAAGGTAAGCTATAAATTACTTAAATTCTGAAATTTCCTCTAGATTTAAATATTCTTCTGGAGTGTAATGTTTTTTTTGTGTTTGGATTTGCATAATTTTATCAAGAAAATAACTGATTATTTGGGATAATTTGTACTTAAAAATTGTTCTGCTTCTATTTTATTTGTAGTTACTCTATCTAAAGTAGCAACAAGAATAGCATCAAGAATTTGCCGATATTGGGGGCCTGGTTTGTAGCCTAATTGCTTCAGGTCGTTACCATTTAAAATTGGTTGGATGTACGCCAATACTGTTAAGTAATGCCAGATTTTTTGTCGGAGCGATCGCGGGCTTTGCAAGGCGATTAAAATCAGCATTGGTAAGTCATACTTTTTCAGTAACTGTACAATTTGACTGGGACGCTGCAATTCCGGTAACAATTCATTAACCTCTGCTTGCGCTGAAGCTAAATTTTGCAAGCGGTGAATGCTATCTTCTTGTAATTGCAGATTTTTGGCGACTTTTTCCCGATATTCTGGTTTGAGGTAGGCAATTAACGCTTCTAAGCGCATTTGCCAGTGAATAAAGGTGAGTTGGGGATCAAATCTCCGCAGACAGCGTTCTAATAACCGCAGTTGACGCAGGAGTTCAGCATCTAAGGAGAGAGTGGAATGGATGCACTGCAAAGCCTGCAAGTTATCGAGTAATTGCAAAGCCGATTTCCAGTACGGTGCTTCTAAGATATGTTTCAATTCGGTTTTCAGTCGAGTTTGCAAAGCGGGAGTTCTGCTATTTTGTTGAGCAGTGCGATCGTAAACACCACTGTTAATTGCATAACGAATGTACTCTTCTGTTCGCGGTTCAAAATCAAATCCAAAGCGCACAGCAAAGCGCACACCACGATAAATCCGAGTAGGATCTTCAATAAAACTATTGGCGTGTAAAACCCGAATTTGCTTGGCTTGTAAATCTAATAAACCACCAAAAAAATCGAGTAATTCGCCCGAACGGGGAGAAGTTAGCCGCAATGCCATTGCATTGATAGTAAAATCTCGACGGTACAAATCTTGGCGAATAGAACTCGCCTCAACTTCAGGGTTCGCCGCTGGGTAAGGATAAAATTCTGTTCTAGCGGTGGCAATATCCACCCACAACGAATCTAATTCTGCATCTTTGTGCCACAACAAAGCCGCAGTTTGAAAAGCACCATGAATTTCTAAACGTGCGGCTGGGTAAAGTGCTTGTAATGCTTTTGCTAATTCCACCCCAGCACCAACATCTGCTGATTTGTGAAAGCCATCTACGACCAAATCAATATCTTTAATCATTAATTTGTTGGTGGTTTCGGCTAATAGCAAGTCCCGCACAGCACCACCAACTAGGTAAAGATGCCAACCGCGTTTTTCTGCTGCTTGGGAGGCTTTGGTGAGTAATTGCCACAGTTGGGGTGCAAGACGTGAGGCGATATTAAGTGCTGTTAGCGGTAGCGGGAGTTGAGCAGCGTGCTGAGTGCTGAGTGCTGAGTTTTGAGGGCTGAGGTTTTGAAATTCCTCACTGTTTTGATGTAACTCCCGTAGAACATCGGTACGGGTGACGATACCAACTAATTGTCCATCTTCTAAGACTGGTAAGCGTCCGATATCATAAGTCACCATTAGCGACTCGATTTGTGGCAGGGTGGTATCTGGGGTGATGGTTTTGAGATTGATAGTCATGTAACCTTTGACTGGTGCATGACTAAAGCCGTGGTGAAAGGCAATATCTAAATCTCTCCTGGAAATAATGCCGACTAACTGTCCTTGGGCATCAACTACAGATAACCCAGAATGCCCATAACGTAATAAAATCCGCTGTGCTTCGGCAATGGTAGTTTCTGGGCGAATGGTGCGGACTGGGGAAGACATCAAATCTCTGGCGGTGAGGGGATGGGGAATGGAAACTTTTAAACCTTCCAAAAGTTCTTCTAGAGTTGCTTGTGTATCCACTCCCCGCAAGTTGAGTGATGCAGCTTGGGAATGTCCACCACCGCCAAAGGGTTGAAATAACAAGTTAAGATTGACACCAGGAATTTGCGATCGCCCAATCACAGTTAATCTTGATTCATCTTCCCCCAATGGATATTCATTGACTAACAATAAAGCATCAATTTCGCTTAACTCGACTATTTGTGATGCTAAACTCGATAACCCAGGCACAAAAGCCTCTGTTTTTAAAGTTACCCAAGCAAGGGTATAACTACGCAAGCAGAGATATTCTAACTCTTGTAAGGCTGTGGTTAATAGCTGTTGTAACTGTGGTGATAAACCAGGGTCACGATAAGTAGAAATAACTCCTAAACTTGCGCCTTGCTGCATCAACCAAGCCAAAGCTAAAGCATCCCTAGCTGTTGATAAATCATACGTTAATGAACCTGTATCAACATGGATACCCAAAGCCATCACTGTTGCTTGAGATGGGGTGAGGGAAATTTGTTGTTGTTGTAATTGCTCCACCATTAAAGTTGTGCAAGCACCCACCGGGGCAATATGCAATTGCGTCGCCGGAATATCACCCTCTTGCCCTAAGTGATGGTCATAAACTACAATTTCTTTTACACTGGGTAGATCTAACCATTCAGCTGCTTTACCCAGGCGATCGCGCTTTTGTGTATCAACTACAGTAATCGAACGAATTGTTTGCGGATTCACTGAACGTCGTTCAATCAGCGGATACTCATCTCGATGTAACGCCAAAAAATCTCTCACAGGTGGATGTGCGCCGCCTGTCAACACAATCTTACTCCCCGGTTGCAAGCACGTCAGCCCAACCGCTGCCCCCAAAGCATCAAAATCAGCCGTTGTGTGGCAAAGAATTAAGTCCATAATCCTTAATCATCAGTCATTAATACTTAAACAAAGAACAAAGGACGAATGACTAAGGACAAATAACCAAAGTGTATCAATTTCTGCTAGGTTAAAAAATAAGGAAAAACTGTCAGTGTCGCCCTTTAGGATATTCTATCTTTAGTATTACGCTGTCTTGGGAGAAGCAAAAATGACCATAATATTCCAGTTCGCTTTAGTAGCTCTTGTTTTGATGTCTTTTGTACTGGTTGTTGGCGTTCCTGTTGCCTATGCTACCCCACAAAGTTGGGTAGAATCGAAAAGATTATTGTGGCTGGGTTCTGGAGTTTGGATTGCCCTGGTACTGTTAGTTGGTATATTAAACTTTTTTGTAGTCTAGGCGCTTGACAATAGTCCAATAAAATAGCATAAAGCTGATAGCAAAAGAAAAAGGTAAATGGTTTTATTTACCTTTTTTCTCATTCTTGGTAGATATCGCTGAAATCAACTTACTTCTCTCCTCCGCACTCATAACTCAGCACTTTCCTATAATTGTGCGCTTCATCTCAACCATCTGCAAAGAAGAAATGTATATTGGCAAGAGTATAGTTGATTAAGAGGCAGTCATGGCAGTTTTTGAGGGAACTTTTACTCAAACTGAACCCTTACGTTTTGCAGTTGTGATTGGTCGATTTAATGACCTTGTTACTACAAAGCTGGTGGAAGGATGTCAAGATTGCTTGAAACGTCATGGTGTAGATCCCAACCCCCACGGTAATCAAGTAGATTATGTTTGGGTTCCGGGAAGTTTTGAAGTGCCAATTGTTGCCCGTCAACTAGCACTTTCCCAGCGTTATGATGCGATCATTTGTTTAGGCGCGGTTATCCGCGGACAAACGCCCCATTTTGATTACGTGTCTTCGGAAGTAGCCAAAGGCATTGCCGCAGCCAGCTTTCAAACTGGTGTTCCGGTAATTTTTGGCATTTTGACAGTAGATACAATGCAGCAAGCCCTAGAACGAGCCGGGATTAAAGCTAATCATGGTTGGGACTATGCCATGAATGCCTTAGAAATGGCCAGTCTCATGCGGAAATTACGTTCTAACCTCACAGAATCATACTCTTTAAATCCCCAATCTTTGCCTGCTGCTCACGGTCAAGAGTCAATAGTTAACAGTCAGTAGTCAAACAATTTTGGATTTTAGATTTGCGTTAGCGAGTCCGCGAGCGTCTTTTGGATTTGTTCCCCTTGACTTCGGGCGGGGCTTGTACCGAAATAATCTAAAATCTAAAATCCAAAATTAGCTGACTTGATAGCTTGGGGTCAATCTAAAATCTAAAATCCAAAATTGATTGACTAAGCATAAATGACAAATAACCATTGACTAAAACTTAGGGGTTGACAAATCAAAATATATCTGACACTATAGTTAATGTGGGTTTGCGGGTATAGCTCAGTGGTAGAGCGCAACCTTGCCAAGGTTGATGTCGCGCGTTCGAATCGCGTTACCCGCTTTTACAAATAGGTCTATGTATTTAATCAGCAGAAATTAGCGTGAATGCGAACCTGCCAATATATATTTGGATTAGGCTCATTATATTTTTGGTAGATTACACTAGATTTATAAGTGGCTAGTTGAATATAAGTTTGATCAGGTAAACAGCATCTCTTGGCAATAAAGTCAGCCACTATTTATGTTTGAGCGAAGAAAGAGCCATTATCATCTCTGATAAACCACTGGATCATTATCAGGTGAATGAAAATACGGTAAAGCACGACTCACGCACAAAGATTGTCTGTGGGAACTGGGTATAGAGTGTAAGGGTTTTGAATAAGTATACCCGTTCACCCTTCCCAAAAACCTTGATTTTTTTGTCTCCGGAGTTAGTCAGATAAAAAAGTCTCCTGCTTTTTATCTAATCCTCGGTAGTTAGAATTTAGGAAGTGTTCTCAAAAAATTCTGGCTTGCGAACGCAGCTTTGTCAAACTGTTTGTTTTCAGAGTAGTTGCGCGTAAGCTTAGAATTGTATTAGATATGTAAGCACCATAAATGCCCCAAAAACTTGATCAAATTACCTTGAAAATCACGCATATAGAGCCGGAAATCCTTAAACAAGATTGCCAGCTACGGCACAAAACAACAGACAGATATACCCATTTCCACAAAATTGGTAATTGATGGTGTTGTTGATAATGGCAATATTTGCCTGAGTTCGATATGTATATAAACAGTTGATTGTGAGATCACCCAACTGCTAAAGCATTTAGTAGGGAAGGAAAATCTCCAACTTATGAAAAACACGCTCAAGTTAGTAGAACGCTTGTGCATCCTCAAAAACCCGAAAAAATAGACTTTAACCAGGAATATCCCTGTCCCTGTCGACGTAGGGGACGGTTAGTTCCAATTACCCTTACAGAAGCATTTGGCTGCGATCGCTGTCAGCAAATCTTTGTTGTCCAAGATAATGGATATGTCCTAGAACAACTTTCGACCACCTATCCCTACAAGCGGGCTTGGCGCTGGACGGGAAATGGTTGGAATGTTGTCCATCCACGTATGGGAGAAAGCTATCTACCCATCGCCCTAGGGATTATTTTTGTGCTAGTGATTATTTGGCTACCATTAGCATTGAAATTAGCCAAGGGTTCTAGCATTATTGCTTGGGCAATAGTGGCAGTGGTATTAGCTATCCTGCCAGCACTCATGGTCTGGCTTACCTACCGACGTTAACTCAATGACCGTTGAAGTTGTAAATGATTACCCCGAACCAATGAAAAGCGCCAAGCGCGCTTTTCAGGCTTCCCTGAAGTTGGGGTTGACAAAGGGTGTAGACCGCAGTCGTGCTGTGTTGGCGATGGCACAGGCTCTGGAAAGTTCTTTTGATGATATTTTAGAAGCTAATACTCTGGATTTAGAAGCCAGTAAAGAAATGGCAGTGCCAGAGTTAATCTTAGACTGGCTGAAACTCACCCCAAAACGACTAGAGATCACAGTAGAAATACTCCAACGCTTGGGTGAACTATCAGATCCTCTACGGCGAGTGAGGAATGCTGACTATCAACCAGAAGACTCTCAGAGTTACTCGCAATTAATGGCTTTGGGAGTAATTGGTTTTATTTATGAGGCATTTCCAGATTTAGGAGCGATCGCCGCAGGTTTGTGTATTAAAACGGGTAATAGTATCATTCTCAAAGGTAGTACAGAAGCCAGTCATTCTAACGCAGCGATCGCAGAGGTACTCCAAAGTGCAATTCAAGAGGTTGGTTTACCTCCAGGTTGCGTTGAACTAGTCACCGCCGAACATGGTGCTTCTGTGCGGGATTTAGTTACTCAAGACCAGTACCTCAATTTAGTAATTCCCTACGGACGTTCCAGTTTGGTGCAACAGGTGATGCGACAAGCAACTTGTCCTGTATTAAAGTCCGCAATGGGCAACTGTTACCTGTACTGGTCGCTGAATGGCAGCTTAGAAATGCTACGCTGGATGATTCTTGATAGCCATCAAAGCGAACCAGACCCGGTGAATGCCATCGAAAAGGTATTAATTCACCGTCAAGCTATGCCATCATCTTTATCGGTGCTGTGGAATAGCTTGAAAGAAAAAGGCTTTGAAATCAAAGGTGATGCAGAGTTAGTTGAAGCTTTTCCCCAATTGCAACTAGCCAAAGAAAGCGACTGGGGTAGTCCCTATTTAACTAAGACTGTGGCCTTTAAACTAGTGGATAGCTTAGAAGGTGCGATCGCTTGGATTAATCAACATAGCAGTGGTCATGCTGACTGTATTGTGACGGAATCTTATCAAGAAAGTCGGCAGTTTGCTTTAGGCGTGAACAGCGCTTCCACCTACATCAACACTTCCCCTAGATTTTCGCGTAACCCTTCGCGGGGAGACTCCGTATTTTTAGGTATGTCCAACCAAAAAGGCCACCGTCGGGGATTTATTAGCTTGGAAACCTTGACTACAGTTAAGCATATTATTCAAGGGAATGGTAGGTTTTAAAATGTCAGGCGATCGCTCTCATCTTAGAGTAACAATTACTTTTTAAAATTACTCAAATACAGGCGGCCATAACTCAGAAATTGCCACTTCCCAACCAGGAAACAACTCAACAATAGTCAATTTATCTTCACCAGCTAAAACTTCTACTTCGCCATGAAGACGGTAAACAATCACAGTTAATTCATCTGGATTAATTAACATTCCCACTCTGGCACCTAATTCTAAAAATAATTTAACTTTTTCTTCTAACTTAGAAATTCTATCTGTTTTTGATTTTATTTCTACAACTAAATCAGGTACTAATTCAGCAAAATCTCTTAGAGTGCGTTTTAATCTTGCTGCTGCTACAAAAGAAACATCAGGGGCGCGTAAATCGCTGTTGGGCATAATAAACCCACCACTTGAGTCAAATATCCGCCCTAGTTTACGAGGATTAACCCACAGTTTAAGTAAAAATATTAATTGAGCGCCAATCTCGCTAGATTCAATATCTGACGGCCCCATAAGTAGAATATGTCCTTCTTGCAGTTCTATTTGGTAATCATGCTGCTCTTCTTGTAGGTTTTGTTGTAGTCTTTCTACATCTTTAATAGTGAGGTTCATACAACTTTTTAGGTATATTTAACTTTACTGTCATGTTAACCTAAATTTTTAGTGTCTATAAAAAACTAGTGCTGCTTTGCAATATACTATTAAGCTAAAAAAAGTCCGCCTAGACGGACTTTTTTTTATAGTTTCAAACCTCTAAATTTATGGCTAATTTATTTAGGTTTGGATGTGTAATACACTTGACCACCAGTATCGGGGACAAAATGACAGCTAACACAAGAACGCCATAAAGACTGCCAAATCGGTTCTTCAGACTTGCGATAATACTCGCCCATTACAGGTTTAATCGCTTCAGTTGCCTTTAACAAGTTGTAGTGGGGGATATTGAGAAAGATGTGATGGGCAACGTGAGTACCGATATCATGGTGGATGTGATTAACCAAACCATAATTGCGATCGATACTAGAAATTGCACCCTTGAGAAAAGTCCAATCTTCGCCACGATACCAAGGAATATCAGCCTCGGTGTGATGTAGAAATGTCACCAAATCTAACCAAACAACAAACACAATGTAGGGCATAGCGTAGTATTTCAACAACCACATCCAACCCCATTGATAGGTGAGGAAACCCAACAAACCTACCATACCAATCCAGAGGGCTGTACTAGTAATTACATCCCATTTCTCCGAAGGCTTGAAAAGTGGGCTATTGGGCGAAAAGTGCGAACCTTCTTTATTAGGAGAACGTTTAAACAAATAAACTGGATAAGCCAATAAAAATAAATAATATCGACCTATTTTTTGTGCTAAAGGCATTTCTTTATACTGTGATTCTGTCACAGGATACCAGCTTTCATCATTATCAAGATGACCAGTATTTTTATGATGTGTCCTATGGCTGATGCGCCAACCATGATAAGGAACTAATATCGGTGTATGAGACAGATGTCCGATTAAATCATTGAGCCATTTATGCTTAGAAAATGATTGGTGTCCGCAGTCATGCCCAACGACAAACAAAGCCCAAAACATTGTTCCTTGCATTAACCAGAAAATAGGCCAAAAATACCAAGAATCAAGGTAATGAGCCACTGCATAAAGCGAACCAATAATCACAACATCACGAAAGAAATATAACAGTGATTTGCCGACATTGGGTTGAAAACATTCTTCTGGGATAGCTGCTTTTAAATCCTGAAGAGTAAAAGGCAGCTTAGTTGTATTCTCAGAAGTTTCACTAGCAGGGGAACTGTCAAAAGGGATGGTAGTTGATTGCACTTGATTCTTTGATGAAATATAAAATCAAAATTTGTTTGAGGTTCTAATTCACCTCTAAAATACCTGCAATGCTTTTGGACATGCAGTGCAAAAATCTCTGGCAATTCACTTAGCAATAATTTATCGAGAATTGCCAGAACCTATTTAATTTGCAGACTAATCATCTAATCGCTCTGTAAATATACTACAAGCTTAGATTTAATCAGAGCAATTTTAGCCGGATATTAGCTTACTTGTCTGCATAATATTCGTTAAAAGTTTGATAACCTCCATCAGTTATGTACAGTTGACATTGGTCTGTAATGTGTTTCATTAAAGGCCAAGAAAACTGTAATTCATCATGCAAATGATTTGCCCAATTATCTTTAATGCTGCTGTAAGCTAACCGTAAATTATAAGAGGGAATAGCAGTAGAAATGTGATGAGGTACGTGGACATTAATATCGTGGCAAAGAAACTCTACCCAACGAGGATAATCGCAATGAATAGTGCCATTTAACTGTGCCATTGCTTCGTTCCACTTGCTTGCTTGCTTAAAAGGAACATCTGGAAATGTATGGTGAACAATGGTGAAGGTACTCATCCAGAAATGATATACCAACCAAGGCACAAGCCAGAATTTGACAAATCCCCAAATACCAGTTGTAGCGATGAGGGTAGGAAATACAACTGCTGCAAAAATTGCAACTACAGCAACCGAAAGTTTAATACTTCCTTGGTCTTTAACTTTAAAATTGCGCCAGTCGAAATGCACAACAGCCCAATGTCCAATGGAACCTACCCACCAAAGACGCTTTTTCATGAACAATTGAAAAGCAGATTGACGAGTTTTATCCCAACTTACAAAAACTTCTGGTCGGATAGGATGCCAAGCGTTATCCTCATCTAACTTGTTGGTATGTTTATGATGATGATTATGCTTGATCCGCCAACTATGAAAAGGGTAGATTAACGGCATCATAAATATATGCCCAACTAAATCATTAACCCACCGCCTTTTGGCAAATGAACGATGACCGCAGTCATGTCCAATCACAAAAAAACCGGTTAAAGCTGTACCTGTAAAAATCCAGGCAATAGGCAATAAAAACCAGGGAGAAATTGCCAAACTATAGTAGCCTAACCCTACCATCAAAACATTAAAGAAAACTTGTGTCCAAGCTTTGCGACTATTCTGCTGAAAACATTCTTTTGGCAGAGTTTTGATAATATCTTTGAGCCTCAGTTGGGAATTACTAAGGTCTTGGTTTATTTCTTGCGTCTTGATTATTGATGTAGTCATGAAAACCCGAAAAACGACAAACTCCTCAACCAAGTTACCCAAAAGTAACTTGCCACAAAATTTCTTTACATTAACGCTTTGGATTATAGCAATTTTAGCTGACTAAGCATACCCAAAAGTATTATTTGGGAGCTATTTCTAGAACTGACGAGTGGATATTTTGATTGCTCAGAAATTCCTTTGTCATTAATCATTGGAAGAATGACTAATGACAAATCATAAACGACTTACTGTTTTTTGTCTGCAAGTTTTACATTTGTAGCTAGACCAAATAATTGTAAAAGTTGGATTGTCATCCAAGTTAAGTCAATTTCCCACCATTCCAAGCCGTGACGGGCGGAGTATTGAAAAGCGTGGTGGTTATTGTGCCAGCCTTCACCAAAAACTAGTACGGCTACCCACCAGCAGTTAGTTGAGTTATCGCCTGATTCATAGCTGCGATAGCCAAATTTATGGGTAGCACTGTTTACCAACCAAGTGCAGTGGTAAACCCAGACAATACGAACAAAAATACCCCAAATCACAAACGGCCAGCCACCCAAAAATAACAATAGTAAACCTAGGGCAACTTGGATGAGAATGAAATATTTTTCTAAAAACTGATAAACTGGGTCTTCGGCAATATCTTTGGTAAAGCGAGGAACGTCAGCATGAGCCGGGCATTTGTGAATTAACCAACCCATGTGGCTCCACCAGAAGCCTTTATTAGAATCATGGGGATCTGGGTCAGTATCGGAATGCAAATGATGAATGCGGTGTGTTCCTACCCACTCGATAGGCCCTCCTTGGCAGGATAGTGTTCCGAAAAGCACCAATAGATATTCCAACCACTTAGGAGCTTGAAAACTGCGGTGAGTAACCAGGCGGTGAAAACCCAGAGTAACGCCTAGACCACCAGTGATCCAGTAAAGTAAGAAACCCACACCAACTGCCGTCCAGCTAAAGTTGCTAGGAACAAGGGCAAATAAAGCGCCGATGTGTAGACCAACGAAAAATAGGGTATTTACCCAATTGATTTGAGGTTTAGTTGAAGTAGCAATTGTCATGCATTAACCTGTATTGAAATTGTTTAGCCTAATCTGCGCGATCGCAAAATCCGCACATTTATAATTTTTTATTAATGAGGAAGTAATGAACAGCTTGGAACAGCTGCGGCAAGCAGAACAGGCACTGATAGAGATTTTTTCTGGAATTGACGCTCAGGTCAAGCATAATCTCAAAAGAGTGCTGGATGCCTTTCGTAATCAGCGCGTAGGAGCGCACCACTTCGCTGGAGTAAGTGGCTATGGTCATGATGATTTAGGACGAGAAACTTTAGATAAAGTTTTTGCGGAAGTAATGGGCGCGGAAGCTGCGGCGGTGCGAGTGCAGTTTGTATCGGGAACTCACGCGATCGCTTGCGCCCTATATGGTGTACTTCGTCCTGGTGATGAAATGTTAGCAGTGGTCGGCTCTCCCTACGATACGCTCGAAGAAGTGATTGGTTTGCGGGGTCAAGGACAAGGCTCCCTTATTGAGTTTGGCATAAAATATCGCCAATTGGAGTTAACTGCTGAAGGATCTATCGATTGGCCAGCTTTAAGCCATGCTGTAGATGAAAAAACACGTTTAGTGTTAATCCAGCGTTCCTGCGGCTATTCCTGGCGGCCTAGCTTATCAATTGCGGATATCGCCAAGATTGTCCATTTAGTCAAACAGCAAAATCCCGATACTGTTTGCTTTGTTGATAACTGCTACGGCGAATTTATCGAAACCAAAGAACCCACCCATGTTGGTGCTGATTTAATGGCGGGTTCTTTAATTAAAAATCCGGGTGGTACGATTGTCACCGCTGGTGGTTATGTAGCTGGCCGGGCTGATTTAGTAGAAGCCGCAGCCTGTCGCCTGACTGCACCCGGTATTGGGAGTTATGGCGGCGCAACCTTTGACCAAAATCGCCTGTTATTCCAAGGCTTATTTTTATCGCCGCAGATGGTGGGTGAGGCGATGAAAGGTACTTTCCTCACTGGTTATGTTTTTGACAAGCTTGGTTATCCGGTGAATCCTGCGCCCCTTGCACCCCGTGGGGATGTGATTCAGGCGATTAAACTCGGTTCTGCAAAAAAGTTAATTGCTTTCTGTAAAGCTATACAACAGAATTCTCCGGTGGGTTCCTATCTAGACCCTATACCTGATGCTATGCCGGGGTATGAGAGTCAGGTGGTGATGGCTGGGGGGACGTTTATTGAAGGGAGTACCTTGGAGTTTTCAGCGGATGGGCCTTTGCGTGAACCTTATATAGTTTATTGCCAAGGGGGGACTCATTGGACTCATATTGCGATCGCCTTAGAGGCGGCAATTGAAGCAGTTGGAAGTGCTTGAAGTTACATGAGTTAGGATTTTCTCACGCAAAGGCAGCGCGTTGCCTTTGCGTGAGACTTTAATCCGGCAATTTATACTGCCCAACAATCCGTTTAGCAAACTCCGGTACGTGCGCCTCTAACTTCTCATGATGATTCCGCTTCACATACAAATAATTCCTTGTAAAGTGCGAATCAATAGAGAACCTCGCATACTCCAAACCTTTGGGGCCGATTTTATCAATCACCACGCCCATCATTTTTGCCACCCACATCGGTAAGGTTACGCCTTTGTCATAAGCCGGAATCCCCTGCTGTACGGCTTCTTGGCGGTTTCCTTGTGACATTACAGGTTGAGTGTCTATCTGGTCTTTTACCAAGTCCAGCATTTCTTTACCTGTATCATTTCTGACTACAATCCATTGCCAGCCGAAGGGTGCGCCCATGTAGCCAACTACTAAATCGGCTAGGGAGTTGACGTAATCAAAGCAACTCATACAAGAGGGGGCGAAGACATCTTTGAGTTTGTTGGTTTTTAAGCCGAAGAATGGTACTTTCTCGATTGAGCCGTCTGAGTGCTTGAAGTGAATGCGGAAGTCTTGCATGAATTCGTAGTGTACTACAGTGTCAGGCGATCGGCTGGTGGTTTCTAAGAATTTTTGCAGTCCGGCGCGGGTGACGTTATCTACACAAGGTGTGCCTAAAACGTATAACTTTTCTAAACCCAGTTGCTTTTCTACTGCTCTAAGTGCTTGAATTTGGCAACCAACACCAATTACTAGTAGTCGCTTCATCCCTGATTTTTCTACCTGTTCCAAGATGGAAAGGTTGGGCGAAAGTGTTGGTTTATTTACCCGCGCTGCCAGTATTTCTTCTGGAGTACGAGCAATCACAGGCATGGGTTGAAAGCGGTCTTCTTTCGTATTTTGGACACAGACAACGCCTTCAACTAAGCCCCGATTCAGCATTTCTATGGCAATGGTGCTGACTATCCCTGTCCATTGTGCGCCTTCGATGGGCTGCTGTTTCCGCGCTGCCATCATGTCTTGATGCACACCAAAGTATAGTTCTTCGGGGTTGTCGAGATTTCGAGAACGGCTGTGGGCTTGTGCTTCGAGGGTGTCTATCTGCTGGTTGATAAAAGCACAGGCTTCCTTGACATAGTGAATATAGTATGTGTCACATAGTCCGCACTCGCTACACAGTTCTTTGGCAGGGCGACGGCTAGTAGGTTTGAGGGCTTTGGCTTTTTTGTGAGGAGAAACTGAAGTCATGTTAAGCGCAATTTGTTATCTCAAAACTTAAGATAGCGGAAGGCTGCACGTTAGACAAAATTTAAGAGCAAAAAATAAGATTTCATTGATAATTCTGAGGCTTTCAAAGCTGGCTTTGTTTAGTCTGTAAGTAATTAAAGCTACTTACAACATACTTATGGATATCTACGGACAAAATGATTCCAGACAAAATGCTCTGAACAAGTTACGTGAAGGCACAATCCATGCCAGTGCAGCCCAGAAAATTGCTCAACGAGATTACGCACAAGCACAAGCACAAGCTGATAAATGGACAGCACGATATCAGCTTGCTCTCCAAGAAGGTCGTGAGGATTTAATTCCTCAAGCAAAGTTTCAAAAAGAACGCTATCAAGCAATAGCTAGTAGGCTGAAAAATCTTGTAGAAGAACAACAGCCAAAAGTTGAAAATCTTAAAGTTAGCTTTAAATCTTGGGAAGAAAAGATTTCTGAAGCAGATAACAACGAAAAGCAAGTTTTACAGGTTGAAACTAATTCAGAAGTTGTTTCTAATTCGGATAGGTTGATTTTTAGAACCTTTGAGGATGTTGATGAGGAGCTACAGAGGCTTAAAAAAGAATTATTACAACCCTCGAAACAGCTAAATAAAGCTACAGATAAACAAGATGCTAAAACACTGTTGGCAGTGGCTATTGGAGAGGTACGGCAAACTCTAAACTTTGCTGTTACTCATCAAGAAGGGATTCAGAAAGATTATGAAAAAGCGAAAGAAGAAGTGACTTTCTGGAAAAATAAGGCTCAGATAGCACTAAAAAACAATGATGATAATCTAGCCGTTAAAGCTGTACTCAAGAACAAAGTTAACAACAAAATTGTGTTTACTTTAAAAACACAGCTTCAAAAGCAGGAAATAACAGTAAATTTACTTAAACAAAACCTTACAGTTTTAGAAAATATTTTGGAATTATTAGAGACATAAGTAAAACATAAAATATTTTTTTTACTAAAGATTAATCAAATAACTTCTAGTAGATACAAAAACCCATGACACAAAACTCTAAAACAGGTGCAGTATTTATCGCTGGAGGAAGCCTAGCGGGCGCAGGTGTGTCTGCAACAGTTGGCGGAATGGGGTTAGCAGGCGGATTTGGTGCTGTCGGGATTGGAACTGCGCCTGTTGTTGGTGCTGGTGCTGTGGCTGGTGCAGCTGTTTATGGTGCTTTCAAGGCTGTAGCTGCGGGAGATGCTGCTGCTTTTGGTGCAATGGGAATTGGTGCTGTTGGTGGTGCTGGTTTTTCTGGCGTTGTTGGTGGTATGGGATTAGTTGCACCTAAAATCGGTTTGGCGTTTGGTATTGGGACTGTACCAATGGCTAGTGTGGGTGCAGTTATAGGACTGGCGGCTTATGGTTTTGCTAAGTTATTAGATGAATCTGAGGTGAAAGAAACTCCTGCACAGCTTTTTGCACGGATGGAAGAAAAAGTTTTGCAGATGGATTACTATAATGCCGCAGTCATAGAGTTAGGTTTATTTTTATCTGGTAATGATCTCAAGCAAAAATTTGCGGCTTTGGAGGTTGAGGAGGAGTTACAAAGGCTTAAGGCTGAATTTTCTACTGCAAAGACTGAACCCGAAACTGCAACTTTCAACCTTCAGCTTCCTGAAACTTGGAAATGTGTCAAAACTCTTCAGGGACATTTAGGAAGAGTCAATGCGATCGCTATCACTCCTGATGGTAATACTCTAGTTAGTGGCAGCGATGATAAACAAATAAATCTCTGGAATCTGAAAACAGGAAAATGGCTTTATACTTTCTCCGGTCAAGCAGAGGCGGTTCTATCTCTTGCTATCAGTCCTGATGGAAAACAGATTGTTAGTGGCTGTGTTGACCGCAAAATTAGTACTTGGCAAATAGATAAACAAAAATTTTTGCGGACATTTTTTTATTTAAACTCTCCCTACAGTCATCATAGTTTTGTTAATTCAGTTATATATAGTTCTGATGGCAGATTTATTACTAGTGCTAGTTCTGATAAAACCATCAGAATTTGGGGAGGCTATACAGGAGATTTAAAACGTACGCTGAATGGACACATAGATGCAGTTTTCTCTGTTGCCATCAGTCCTGATAGTAAAATTCTAGCTAGTGGCAGTGCGGATAAAACGATTAGAATTTGGGACTGCATCAACTGGAAACAACTAGAGATTTTTACGGAACATTCGGCAGCTGTAAATACTTTAGTTATCACCCCTGATGGTAAGACTTTAATTAGTGGTAGTACAGATACTACTATCAAACTCTGGAATCTCCATACAAGGAAATTAATTCAAACTTTGACTGGACATTCAGAAGCGATTTTATCTGTCGCTGTGAGTGCTGATGGAGAAATCTTAGCTAGTAGCACTCGCAAAACTATCAAAATCTGGCATATCCCAACTGGGAATTTATTACAAACTCTACCCGGTTGTAGTCCTGTCGCCTTTACGCCTGATAGTCAAATGTTGGTGAGTGGTGGTAACGGTGGTACTATCAAAATTTGGAGTCTGCAAGGTCTGAATGATTGGACTTGCAATTCTTTATTGTCTCAGAAATGGTGGGAAGTTTTAGGTGTAGATGCTAATGCTCAACCTCAAGATGTCAAGTTTGCTTACCTGCAATTAGCTAGACAATATCATCCTGACGTAAATAATTCTGCAACTGCTAAAGCATCGATGCAAGTCATCAATCAGGCTTATCAAAAATTTCAAACGCAACTGAAGTTTAAATGAAGTGCGATCGCCCTTATCCTTATAAAAAATTAATTATTATTTACAATACTTAAAATTGTGCTAAAAAAGTTACTGTAATCCTTAAAAAAACTTGAGTATATATGATTAACGTTAGCGAAGCCCTAGAACCTCTTGCTGCTTGGTTTCGTTCTCTGGGAATACCTCAGCCGATTGTGGAATGGGGACATCCGGGAATGATGGGAATTGTTGTGGTTGTGATGGGTAGCTATGTCGGATGGACTGGTTGGCGATATAGGCTGGCGAAGGATAAGGATGAGTCATTTAAAAACCGGATGAATCATCGTCTACTTGCACCTTGGATGTTTTTCTTTTTAGCGGCGGGTTATCCTGGTGGAGTTTTATCTTTGGTGATGCAGCGTCACGCAATTTTTGAAAGTCCTCATTTTTGGACTGGCTCTCTTGTACTCATATTGCTATTAATTAATAGTGTAATTTCGTTTACTGGCTTTGCTGGTGGTAAACCTGCTTTACGCACTACTCATGCTTATTTAGGCAGTGGAATCTTGGGACTTTTGGTTGTCCACGCTGTGTTAGGGCTGATTTAACTTGAGTATATTTTTGTGGTTTTGTTGTAATTTTTAACGAGTCATACTTAGCTTCAACAAGAAAGCCTGCATTTGCGGGCTTTGTTTGTAGGAATCTAAATAAACTATACTTCACCAACAAGCATCAATTTTTCTTGAGTGCTGCCCAGTTGAGAGTTTGAATTGTCTTATGCTTCAGACAAGTGGTGTGATTATTTGCCTTGGTTATATTTTCGGGTTGTTGTTTACGGCTGTTCCTTGGGGTGGGGTGTGGATTTTAATTGTGGCAATACTGGGAGCAGTTTTTTTGAGAAAACGCACCACAGCACCTCAGCCACAAGAAAGCAATGGAAACAAAGGTAAAGCTACAGCAAATATTTGGCAATCATTTCCCCATCCGCGAGTCTGGCTAATTGCTGGTTTGGTAGGATTACTGGCGACTTTTTATTTGCAATGGCGATCGCCACAACCAAGTGTAAAAGATATTAGTCAATTTGTGCCAGCAGATAGCGTGTCAAATCAAGAACAATTATTTATTGTTCGCGGTGAAGTAGAAAGTAGCCCTCGGTTAACTCGCAGTCAACGGGGACAATTTTGGTTAGCTGCAACGCAGTTAGATGAAATTAAAAATGGTAATGGCCCAGCCAGTGTACCCAAAGGAGTTACAGGTAAGTTATATGTGACTTTACCACTGCTGCAAGCGACTGGCTTACATCCTGGACAAGAAATTGCGGTTACGGGGATTTTATATAAACCAAAAGCCGCTTCTAACCCTGGCGCTTTCGATTTTCAAAAGTATCTCAAACAGGAAGGATCATTTGCTGGTTTGCTAGGAAGGCAGATAAATATTGTCAATGACGATGATAAATGGGGATGGTGGCAAATTCGGGAGCGAATTTTGAAATCGCAAGTCCAAAGTTTAGGAATTCCCGTAGGGCCACTTGTAAGTGCAATGGTTTTGGGTAGTAAAGCTGTCGATTTACCCTACGATATTCGTGATTTATTTGTCAAAGCTGGAATGGCTCATGCTTTGGCTGCATCTGGGTTTCAAACTTCGTTAATTTTGGGTGTGATATTACAGTTAACCAAACGGACAAATAAAGCCACTCAATTTATTTGTGGTTTTTTAGGTTTAATTATTTTCCTCAGTTTGTCAGGATTTCAACCTGCGGTACTCCGAGCCGTAATTATGGGTAGTGCAGCTTTAGTTGGTTTGTTATTAGATAGAAAAGTAAAACAGTTTGGTTCGCTATTATTAGCCGCCACATTACTATTATTATTTAACCCGTTATGGATTTGGGATTTAGGATTTCAACTGAGTTTTTTAGCAACATTAGGATTAATTGTTACTGTACCAGCGATAACTGAAAAACTGAATTGGCTACCACCTGCGATCGCTTCTTTAATTGCTGTACCTTTAGCAGCAACAATTTGGACTTTACCTATCCAACTTTCGGTGTTTGGTGTAGTACCTGCTTACAGTTTGTTGCTGAATATGATGACTACACCCTTCATTTCAGTGATTAGTATTGGGGGAATTATGAGTGCGATCGCTGCATTAGCATCTTCTAGTTTGGGAAGTGCGATCGCTGGAGTCCTAAAATATCCTAGTGATTGGTTAATTCAGTTAGTCGAATTTTTTAGTAGCTTACCAGGAAACTCCTTAGTAGTAGGCAGTATTTCAACTTGGCAAATGTTAGCAGTGTATGTGTTAATTCTCTTAACTTGCTTAGTTAAATGGTGGCAGAAACGCTGGTGGTTTACTGGTTTAATCATATTTGGTTTAGTACTCGTCCCAGCTTGGCATTCAGCAAATACATTATTTCGGGTAACAGTCTTAGAAGCTGGTGCAGAACCAGTGGTAGTGATTCAAGATAAAGGCAATGTCACCTTAATCAACAGTGGCGATGAGGGTACAGGACGTTACACAATTGTCCCATTTTTGCAACAGCAAGGTGTGAATAAAATTGAATGGGCGATCGCCAGTGATTTTGATAACAATGATAATAATGCTTGGTTAGAAGTAATCCAAAGCCTGCCTATCAAAAACTTCTACAAATACTCTCTTAAACCAGAAACTAACCTTGCGAGTCAAGAAATTCAACAGAAAATTCAAAAGCATCAAGGTATCTACCAAACTGTGATACCAGGACAACAAGTAGTAACAGGTTTAACAGTTGCCCAATTAATTAAAGAGCAATTACCTGTTTTGTATTTGCAAATTCAAAATCAAACTTGGTTATTAGTCGGTGATGTTGAACCTCAAGAAATCGAAAGATTAACTAAGGTGGGAAGTTTACCTCGTCCCCAAGTATTATGGTGTAGTCCAGAATCATTAAAAGATTTGATCAAATTATTTCAACCAAAAGTAGCGATCGCCACATCTACTAACCTTGATCCTAAAATAATTTCTGAACTGAAAAAAAATCCAACACAAGTTTTTTTCACAGGGCATGATGGCGCTATTCAATGGACACCTAATGGTCAATTTGAATCATTTATTCAAGAAACTGAAAATAAATCCTCTGTCTTGTAAAATTAGCCCAGAAAATTTAGTATTTAGAAGCCTGAATTCACTATAAAGTCCGAAAATACCAGATTTTTCAAGATATTAAGTATGAGAATGTTTCAATTTTTACTAAATAAATAAGATAAACATTTTTAGGGCATTATTCAGTATTTATGGTGAGGCTCAGACAATGCAACAAAGTTATAAGAAAATAGTAGCGATGCAAAATACATCTTAAACTAGTTAAAAAAATATAAAGAATATGCAGAAACATCACTTAGGGAAAGTAGTGGTTCTTTTTGGCAACTTTCCCTTAACGATTCGAGTACCCGCAGCACCAAGGGATGAGCAGTTAAATTTTTTGCGCGATCGCCTAATTTTTCATGCTAATAATCTTGTAGAACATGGATTATGGGAAGAACCACTGAGTGATGGAGAACTGGAACGAATTATGTCAGATGTGGAAATTGAGCCAGTATTTTTTCCTGGCTTTTGTCATATTTTCTCCTTAATAGGAAATCCTTTGAGAATTGTGAGAAAATTATTTAGAGATTAATCCTGATTCCGCCAAAGCTACAGCGCCCCACAGTGGTGCATCATCTCCCAACGCAGCAGCAACAATTTCAAAATCTATTTCTGGTAACGCTGTTTCACGGGCTGTTTTTTGTACAGTATTCCACCAAATTTCTCCAGCTTTAGTTACACTACCACCTAAAATAAATCGTTGTGGGTTAATTAAATTCGCTACATTACCAATACCCACACCTAAAGCCCAAGCACCACTTTGCAAAATCTTGATTGCTAACTCATCACCTTGAGTAGCTGCTGCGCTGATAATTTGCCCAGTAATTAAATTTAAATTGTCATTCACTAAGCTGCGTAATTGTTTACCTTGTAATTGATTTGCTTGTTTTAATAAATACTCTTTAGCATCTTGCGCCATGTAAGGGCCTGATGCTAACCGTTCTACACATCCTTGCTTACCACATAAACACATTGGCCCCGCAGGATTGACAACTATGTGTCCAATTTCACCAGCCATACCTGCGTTACCGCGCCAAGGTTGACCATTGAGTATCCAACCACCGCCAACACCAGTGCTGATGGTGATGTAAAACAAGCTATCGTATCCTTCACCAGCGCCAAAACGATGTTCGCCTAAAGCCGCAATATTAGCATCGTTATCTACAATGGCAGATATAGCAAATTCTTTTTCTAGCAAGTCTTTGAGAGGTAGATTTTCCCAGCCAGGAACGTGATGAGAAAGTCGGACAGTTCCGGTAGTAAAGTCCACAGGGCCACCAAAACTAACCCCAATTACATCGGGAGTTGTATTTTGCAGCAAACTATGAATGAGCGATCGCATAATTGCTAAATCAGTGGTAGCATTACCATCTATTGGTGAGAGACGACGTTCATGACGCAACCATTCGCGGGAACCAAGTTGAGTGATGGCTGCGGCTAACTTAGTACCACCAAAATCTAAGGCTAGAATCAGTGTCATTGGTCTTCTAAATGCGATCGCTTATTCAGCTTACTAGCAATTCATCTTGAAGTTAACAACTATCCTAAAATTTTCTTCTGTGATTTCTATCAGAATAATAACCATCAGCCAGCACAGAATTACGAGTGCATCCACTTTCGGCAAATAGCCCTGCGCTAAGGCGCACGCTACGCGAACAGTGAAGTCTGGGGCTATACAAACAAAACCTGCCGGCGCGGGTTTTGAGATAGTCCGCGTAGGCGGACTTGGTTTGTGTAGCCGCGATTTCCAATCGCCTGGTGTTTCTAAAATGAATACAGTAATTTTGCGGCTCAATTGATCAATAACGCTCTGAATATTTAGCATAGAAAAAATTTATCCTAGGTCTGAAACAAATGCCTAAATAGTAAAAAATACTTATTAAGCTAATAGCAATCTAATGTAAAGTTGCACATATCTTGATCTCCCTAAATCCTCCTTCAAAAGCAGGTCTGTTTCGTTCCCTAAAAGGGCTTAATTGACAAGTGTATCAACCAAAAAAATCAGGTAGTTCAAAAATTTTATCTGCCTATGAGAAGAGCGATCGCACTTAAATTTCCTGCTAGAAACAGTAATTTTTCGATTGCCAATTCACTAGAATTTCTGGCTGATACTCTTGACAAAATCCTCATCTGAGCGAATGAAACAGATCTGCTTCTTTTATTTGAGCGTTTGAGAGATATTGCTGTTTACGGTGCTTGATTGAATCAAAAATGGATAAAGTCGAGCTTGGAGGAGCAGCGGTTTCCCAACTCTCGTCAAAGTAACTACAAAACTTTTTGAGATAAATGCTTTAATAAAACTATTAATTTATTTAGAGTCGTCATATAATTTCACTTCAATGAGTCTCTTAATTTTATTAGTTATTAATCTTTTATTTTGACCAAAATTATCAGTTCGCAGTCAGTTAGATAAAGTCGCCCCATTATTTTCTCTCAGCCAAGTCCCATCATTCTATTTTCTGTAGTAGTTATTTTCATAAAATGTTGATGAGCAAAGATACACCAGAAGAATTAGAATCAGATAGAGAAATCGAACGCTTGATTGATGAAGTAATGTCCTCATCCATAAATAATGATTCTAAGCTGAATGACGAGCAGTATCGCCAAAAAATGCAGCGCCGTAAAGAAATCCAAGATCGGCGCATAGCACAAGCTGTCCCAGAGAAGGGGTTAGTTATTGTTAATACTGGTAACGGTAAAGGCAAAACTACTGCGGCGCTGGGAATGGTGATGCGATCGCTTGGTCATGGGTACAAAGTGGCGATCATCCAGTTCATCAAAGGCGCGTGGGAACCCTCTGAAAAACAGGTGTTCAGCCATTGGGAAGACCAACTTGAGTTTCACGCGATGGGTGAAGGCTTTACGTGGGAAACCCAAGACCGCGATCGCGACCTCGAAAAAGCGCAAGCCGCTTGGGAAAAATCTTTAGAATACATCCGCAACCCAGATTTTCAGTTGGTGCTGTTGGATGAAATCAATATCGCCTTAAAAATGGCTTATTTACAAATAGAAGAAGTCTTAACAGGCTTGGCAGAGAAACCGCCTCACAAACACATAATTCTCACAGGTAGAGGCGCACCAGCAGCTTTAATTGAACGCGCTGACTTAGTAACCGAAATGACATTAATCAAACATCCTTTCCGCGACCAAGGCGTGAAAGCTCAACCAGGAATTGAATTTTAATTAAGTGTGAAGTCTGAAATGTTTAGTACATCAGAAATTTCATACTTCATAATTCAGCTTGACACGTTTGTAAAATGCGGCGATCGCTAGAACTAATAGATCGAATTGGATGATAGTCTTGCAATGCTACAGAGTAAGCATAATTATTAAATTCATCATCCGAAATAGATGGAATTGTGCTGGTTGTAGCGACATCAGAAGCCGCAACTTCATCTGGTGAGCCATTGACAGTCATTGCCAACTCACCAGATTTATCAATTGTGCCTTGAAAACAACTAAACTCAGAGCTAGGCATATATAATGCCCCAGTTACTCTACCTTGTTGCTTCTGGAATACGATATAACCTTGACCAATTTGGTTTGGTGTTGGTGACTGTCCATAAAGATATACTCCATCTCTTGTGGGAATATTTCTTCTAGTCATCACTCCGGTTTCTTTACCAGCTTTTTGATAGTGTCTTGGGGATATATCTCTAGATTCAGGCTCTATAGTTTCACGCTCAAAAGCTACTGTTTGCTGTTGAGTCCGCTGTTCCCGATATTCTCTCAGCCGCGACAATAAAGAATTATCGGAACTAATATATTGATGACTCGTCAATCTCGAAAAATTACCATCTACAGATGCAGAAGTTGTGACGGTTTGGAATTGCTTACTTAGTACAGGTTTAGTCTGCTCACTGACAACACCAACGGCTAAAACTAAGCCAACAACAGAAATTGTTAGCTGACGAGGGGATAATAATTTAGAAATATTGTTAAGCACCCGACCACTCCTGTTACGAAATTAACTGTCTCCTCTGCGACTCACTTAAACCATAACCAACTGTGTATCGTTCAAGGTTCCGTCGATGGTTTGATTTAGTTTTCTCAAAATAAAAATTCGTCAAAAAAAGAAGCTTTGTGGAATATTTGACGATAAACTCACACTATCATCACTTAGAGAATTTACTCTTCACCCAATGGAATCACCCGATAGGGTGATGTAATTGCCAAACGCAACATTTTGATAAATATTCGATAGCTTATTCTGTTACAAATATTGATATTTTCGCTGTCAATTAGGTTAACTATAATCAGCTACAACAGCCAAGCTCTTCATTCCGCAAAAGGTGAAATTTTGCTGTGTCGGGTGTAGAGTGATGGAAAAGCAGAGACTAGAGATTAGACGCTAAGGATAATTACTGATTATGATATCTGCTGACAAAACTGCTGAACTATTGACAATTCCGCCTTTAGAAAACGGCGACAAGCTTACCCGTGCTGAATTTGAGCGTCGCTACCACGCTATGCCAAATCTGAAAAAAGCAGAATTAATCGAAGGAGTTGTTTACGTGGCTTCCCCTGTACGCGCAAAAAAACACGGTAAACCCCATAGTCACATCATGACTTGGTTAGGTACTTACGAAGCGGCTACTCCTGGAGTGGAAACGCTGGATAATACTACTGTGCGTCTCGATGCTGATAATGAACCACAACCAGATGCCATACTCAGAATCGAACAAGGTGGACAATCGAGCATTACAGAAGATGATTATGTCGAAGATGCACCAGAATTAATTGTAGAGATTGCGGCTTCTAGTGCTTCTTATGATTTGCATGAAAAACTCAAAGTATATCGTCGCAATCAAGTACAAGAATATCTAGTTTGGCGAGTTTATGATCGCCAATTCGATTGGTTTAGGTTAAATGCAGGCGAGTATATTCAACTTGAGCCAAATCCAGATGATATAATTTGCTCCCAAGTTTTTCCAGGTTTGTGGTTAGATAAAGCAGCATTACTATCCGGCGACTTAGCTAAAGTATTAGCAATTTTACAGCAAGGATTATCTACCCCAGAACATCAGAGTTTTGTAGAGAAATTATTGAGTAAATATCCAAACTAAAATTATTATTTTAATATTGTTTTATATAATAAAACTGAAATAAAACTATAACCATAAAATAGTATACAGATGGATTATCTCAAATTTGTACAAGCTTTTCAAAATCAACAAGTTGCTACTTCTGAGCCTAATGAAATTATTTTTAATACTTATAATATTGGAGAATTAGTTTTAACTTCAGGGAGATTAGTAGCTTGCGATCCTTTAGTTAATCCAGATAGTGAACCATTTAAAGTAACTTTAAACCCAGGTCGTTATCCAGTGATTTTAAGTGTTGCTCATTTTCAAAGGAACAATGATCGAAGAGTTGTTTATGCCATGCTCTGTCTTAGCCAACAAACTCCTGTAAGGTGGGAAATGGCTACGACTTGCAATGAAGATGAAAACTTAAGTTTGCTTGCTGAAGGAGAGATTTTTGGATACGGTGTTGACTCTGGAACAGGTTGCTTTATGGATGCTGATGCTGCTGAAATTATTAATGAATCAATGTATTCTGCTTATTCTACAAAAACAAGAGCAGAAGATTTAACTTACCAAATTGAATGCGAGTTACAAAAAAACTATAGCGATACATGGGATTGGGCAAATGTTTGTGTAGATAACTCAACTCACGCCAATGTAATTGCATTTCATTCTGGTTGGGGGGATGGTATTTATCCTACTTATTTTGGGTATGATGCTACAAATAACATCGTGAACGTTATCACTGATTTTAATCTGTAAAATGTTTCGATATTGCAAGCGATCGCACCATGCGTTACCGCAAAAAATCGCCCCCTGAATTCAGGAGGCGCATCACCGTTATTTAATTATTAACTAGCAACGTATTCTTTGACGTTGGCGCGACGGCGGCGCAGATGGGCTAAGGCTTGATGTTCGAGTTGACGAACACGTTCGCGGCTGAGATTCAATCTTTCACCAACTTTTGCCAAGGATAGTTCGTTACCATCTTCTAAGCCAAAGCGCAGGGCTACAACTTCCCGTTGTTGGGGAGTGAGTTCAGCCAGCAAGGTGTTGAGGTCTTGGCGCAAGAATTCTTGGGTGGTGTAATATTCTGGGGATGGCCCATCATCTTCCAACATTTCTTGCAGTTCGGTGTCTTGGTTATCACCGACACGAACATCTAAAGAAACTGGTTGACGTGCCATATTCAGATATTCTCGAATTTGAGCAGGTTCTAATTCCAGTTCTTTGGCGATTTCGGCGGGTGTAGGAGAACGCCCTAATGTTTGGGCTAGTTCGCGCTGCACTTTTTTGATTTTATTGAGTTTTTCGGTAATGTGAATTGGTAAGCGAATGGTGCGCCCTTGTTGAGCGATCGCACGAGTAATTGCTTGGCGAATCCACCAGTAAGCGTAGGTTGAGAATTTATATCCCCGCATCGGGTCAAATTTCTCTACTCCTCGCTCTAATCCGAGTGTTCCTTCTTGGATTAAATCGAGAAATTCCATGTTGCGTTTCTGGTATTTTTTGGCGATCGCGACAACTAAGCGCAGGTTCGCCTCAATCATTTTTTGCTTCGCTCGTTTACCTTGAGCTACCGTTTGTTTGACATCGGTTTCTGATTGTTTAACATGGTTCGCCCATTCTGGTAAACTCGGTTCGCGGTGCAATTTCTTCGCCAAAGCTTCTTTCGCTTCAACAAGTGTCATCATTTGTTGCACCTGCTTCCCAAAGACAATTTCTTGCTCACGGGTTAGCAGTGGTACACGACCAATTTCCCGCAGATAGGTTCGCACCATATCAGCCGTGAATTTGGTGTTCAGGTTTTCAGTTTGGGTGTTAACAGTAGGCATTGGTGCGTTGTCCTCTACTCCGTAAACACAATGAATCTTTAATAACTAACAACAATTAGGAAAAGCTATCTATAAAAACACCGAACTCAGGTGCTTCCTGGGGATTGCGTATTTAAAAATTTATTCCCCCTACTCCTCGATTTGTTGCTCCTTCGTTCTGGCTTCAACAGTTCATGACGGCTATATAAGAATAATCAGTTCATATACATGAGATTCCAGAAGACGAGTCTCTTGGATAGGTTCCCCCTACCCTTACGTAATTTTTAAGTCTTGCAAAAGCACACTAGGTTGTTTTCAAGAATTCTTCTTTATCTTCAGTTGGTATCGGCAACTGACAAATCCGAAGTCGGTATGAGTTTACTTGCTTTTATCTTAGGATAAATCAAGTGGATAGTAAAGTAGTCTAGAGAAAGAGAAAATTATACTCCAAAAGTGTATATTTACAAACAGAAATTAAACTTCCTTAGAGTGCTTACTATATCTATAGTGACGGCAAAACCCCCTCTTATGTTGCCTATCGGTAGGGAGAAAACCGAACTCTCTGGGCATATTTTTGGAGGGAAGTTACGAATAGAAGTATGAAGTGTGAAGTATCAAGTATGAAATTTGACAATTTAATCCCACTAAGAAAAGCGCAAATCTTTAATATGGCTGGATTATAGAGTGTAATAAATAACAAAGACGTAATCATACTAAAAAATCAACGTCTTTTTCGCTACATCCAAAACTGCTGTATCCCAAGACTGCGACTTAGTTGGTTTTTCAACTTTTTTCCATAATCTTCATTTCATACCTCATACTTTTTAAAATCCCAAGTCGGCTTTAGCTAGTTCCGCTGCGGCGAATACTTCTGCGTCTGGCTTTTCTTCCCAAGCTGGATCACCGATTTCGGTGTAGAAAGTAGCATCGTAAGGACGAGTACGCACAACTACTGGCATAGGAACGGCATGACCTAAAATCAAGGCTTGTTGTTTAGAGTCTAATTTGGACAATACCGATCGCAGTCCACCTGCACCAGATACACCCGTAAAAATTGCATCGATGTCTTTTTCGTCGTTGAGTAAGGCTGTGATCCGAGTACCAATCTGGGACATAACTTCATTATCTATTCCCGACGGTCGTTGATCAACTACTAGTAACGTTACGAAATACTTCCGCAGTTCTCGTGCGATTGTACCAAAGATCGTACTTTGGACAATGGCTGGATCAAGAAAACGATGCGCCTCTTCAATGGTAATCATTAAGGGGGTAGGGCGATCGCAAGGGTTTTTGCTTTGCAAGAACTTATCAGCTTTGCGGACATAATGCTCATGAATCCGTCTGGTGATCATATTTGTCACCAACATATAAGAGAGCATATTTGACTGGGAACCAAATTCTACCACTACATTCTTACCAGCTTCCAGAGATTGTAAGATTTTATTAATGTAGTTTTGGGGGCAAACTGCTCGCATATACTTCAAACCATCTAGGCGCAAGAGTTTCCGCTGTAAGGCCATAATCGAGCCTTTGTGTCCCCGCTTCTCTTCGCAGAACATTTCGATTTCTTCGTTCGTCATGTTCAGCAGTTGGACAATCCAAGCTTTGTTGAATTCGCTATAGAGAATGTTGGCGTTATCTAATGCGGCTTCCGACAATCCTAAATCGCGGCTACATAATTTAATATCTTCAACTTCTATTTGTTCGTAACTCAGATATAGTTCTTGAGAATCGCGCACACCTCGACGCTTGGTTGATTCGGGGTCGAGGGTGTAGACTTCAACTTTACCAGGAAATAACTGCTTTAAGCCTTTAACAGTATTAACATTTTTTCCTTCAGCTACGGCTTCCCAACCATATTCTGAGTGCATATCAAAAATCAAATTGACTGCGGCATTTTTGCGAATGACACCAGCTAAAAGCAAGCGGGTGAGAAAGGATTTACCTGTACCAGATTTGCCAAAAACACCGTTGCTGCGTTCTACAAACCGATTTAAATCGATGCACACCGGGACATCCATATCTAATGGTTTACCAATGGCAAAATTATTTCTATGTATATCATCTTCCCAGCCAAAGACGCGGCGAAAGTCTTCTTCACTCGCGTCGAAAACCTGACTAAAGTGACTGGGAATAGTTTTGACTGGTAATAATTCCATCGTGGTACTTGTTTGGGGCTGCAATGATGCCAAACTCGTATTTGATGGGACAAATGGATTTATAGATTTACCGTTAGTAGGAGAAAAAGATTCATTAGATTCAGGGGTAAACATCAACATCGGTGCTAAGGCGATGGTTCCGTAAGTACCACTTCCGGCTAAAACATCTCGTAAAAAAGTGTCTTCCCAACTTGGCGGATTAGCAATAATCCTGGCGTTAGCAGTTCCCAAGGATACGTCTGTCAGCATACAGAAAAAGCGCGATCGCATCCCTTGGACAACTAAAAACTTACCCACCCGCATATCTTCGACAGAGATATCCGGGTGTAATCTTACTTCTAGTCCGCCAGTTAGTGAGCCTTGGATTACCGAACCTAATGGGTTTACCAATTTGTCATTTGTCATTTGTTAATAGGCAGAAGGCAGGAGGCAGGAGGCAGAAGGCAAGGGATATAGAATTTCAGATTTCAGACTTCAGGCTTCATACTTCACACTAATCAATCTGAATCGCCGTTGGTGCTGTACCAGATGGTGATGCGCCAATTAATGGTTTGCGAAATTGAGCATAGAGGCGATCGCGCCATTCAAAGAATAATTGATAATCGGGATTATGGGCGATGCTTGGCACGCCTTGTCCTCTGAGGCTGGTGGGTAAATCTAAATAAGCGCCTTCAGGGAACTTTAATAATATTGATAACCCAGCCACGGCTAAGTCGGCTAAGGTGGGTTCATCGCCTGTGAGATAGGGACTATCTGTCAATAATAAGGTTAATGCTTCTAGGTCTTGCTTTAAATCGGCGATCGCTGATTTAATCACATCTGGGCTATATCCTACACCCAAACCTACAACTGTCAAAATATCGCTGGGAAATCCTGCGACTAAACTACGAAAAATGTCTGGTGTTGATGTGGGTAATAAGGATTTGCGAAAATTTTGATCTTGACTAATAGCGGCAAAAAGCGCTTTTCTGCCTTTAATTCCAATCGATTCATCAGCCCATTCTTCGATTAATAAGGTTAATGCTTTTTGCTTGGGATTTTGCGGTATTAGTGGGCGCTCTGGATATTTTAAGTCTAAATACTTAGCTATTTCTGTAGAATCTACAATGTAGCGATTACCATCTTTTAATACTGGCACTTGTTTTTGACCAGTGAGACGAAATATTTCTATTTGTCCTATACCAGGAGTAACTTCAATTTTGCGGTACTCTAAACCTTTGTAATCTAGAATTAGCCGAACTTTTTCTGAGTATTGAGAGAGTTCCCATTGGTATAATTCTAGCATATTGCATTCCTGGATACTGAGTTGAGAAAATAACTCTCTAATTTTATCTTTACTTCCTGAAAATTTGCCAAGTTAAAATAAAATCTCTCAGACAAATATTGCTCTAACTAGTGATTTTGCATGAATTTGATATTGAGCAAATTTCTAATTACTCCGAGAAGTTTTTTGCAACTCTAGACTAAAAAATACATAAGAATGCAGGAGTCAGAAGCCAGAATCCAGAATGGCTGGTAAATAAAAATATTCAGAAAAAATAATTGATATTCTCCGTAAGGGATAATGATGTAATGCTAAATATTTGCTTTTGCCAGATGAACCCTGAACAATTGACTTACTATTATGGTTAAGAACAATTTGGCAGTGAGTTTTCGTCACTGCATCAATTAGCATTGCCAGATTCAGGTCTACTTCTTGTATTTAAAGTTGTTTTATGCTAAATTTGTCCAGGTAATTTTTATACTTTTATTTTCAGGAATTCTGCTATTAATACATTGATTGAATAATTGTTTAACCGTAAGAAAAACGGAAATTTATATTAAATATCTTACCTTTCAGATTAGATTTTTTGTGTAGCAAAGTGATATAAGTCTTTATGTAAACTGTGTTAAATCAAAACAAACAAAATTTATGAAGGGGAATTACAGCAAGTTATTGACTAATTTAGCAAGTATGGCGGGAGTATTAGGGGTGAGTCTCCTTGTTACTTTACCATCACAAGCTAAAGAAGTGCTTAATCCTAGTCCTAGCATTTTTAGCGAAGCTCCTTACAAGCGGAGTCAACGGGTTCAGTCCAATGCCGGTTATACACCTGTTGAGCCAGCGATCGCCACAGATAAAAACAACGCGCGTAACGCAAATGTAGTAGCTCAAAAAAAACCAAACAGAGGGCTAAATCCTCGCCCTAGCATTTTTAATGAGCCTCCCTATAACCGAGGTAGTCAGTCTGCACCTAGCGAAACTGCACCGACTCCCATAACTCCACCACCAGCACCAGAGGAACCGCCAGCTAAACCGCCAACTAGCGGGACAAGCAATCAAAACAAAACTGTTGTAGCATTAGCTGAATCGAACAGTTCCTTTAAAACTCTCACCGCAGCTTTAAAAGCCGCCGGATTAATTGAAACCTTACAAGGTGCAGGGCCTTTCACAATTTTTGCCCCGACGGATGCAGCCTTTGCCAAACTTCCCCCAGAAGCTTTAAACGACTTGTTGAAGCCAGAAAATAAAGAAGTTCTGGTGAAGATATTGACTTATCATGTCGTACCGGGCAAAGTGTTGTCCTCGGATTTGACATCTGGTCAAGTAACCAGCTTGCAAGGAGATCCTATTTCTGTAAAAGTTGACAGCAATGGGGTAGTAGTGAATGATGGTAAAGTCACTCAGGCAGATATTCAAGGCAGTAACGGTGTAATTCATGCGATCGACAATGTGATTTTGCCGCCTAGCTTGTAGTTTATTTCTCCAAGACTTACGCACAAAGGTAGTCTGTTAAGACAGACTGAGTATAAGGGTGTAGTGGTGTAAAGCTACACCTTTCCACCTAATACATTGTTTTCCGTCCAATCTTGGGCGATCGCTGTTAACTTAGCTAAAAATTTTACTAAGTTAACAGTTTTTGTCGTTGTCTGTTGTGAGTTAATGGCAAATTCGCTTGTGTAGATTTGTTGGGTTTGCTTGTCTAGTTCTTGCAAACGCCGGAAAATTGCTTTTGAGCCGAGTCAGAATGACGGTTAACTTCATAAGTCGGTTTAGAACCAACCCATCTTTTTTCAGAAATATTCGCTATTTCAAATTCAAATTGTTCTAGAGGTAAGAAAACTGTTTCTAGCTCTGGTTCTAAACTTAATTGTGATTCTACTGGTGGGTTGAAGTTGAATGATGGAGATAATACAACAGAGAATGGTAATTCTTGAGTTGTAGTCAGTGTTTGCAATGCTTCAGTTGCGGATGGATGGCACGAAGTGTAGCGATCGCATATCATTGTTTCGATAATATCAGCGAAGGAATCACTGACTTTTACATAGTCGCGCCAGATATTTTTGATATTAGGGAATGCTTGATAAGAATTAAAGCAGACTCAATAATTATTGATTGACCAATTTTAGGCACAGTACTGCAACATAAATTTCTCAGTAATTGTGTATAAATGTTCATTTAAATGAGATAGTGTTTGTTCGGCGATCGCTTTTGGTAAGCCTTGATAATATGCTTGGGCAATACCACCTGTAATACAAGCAATGGTATCACTGTCTCCACCTACAGAAATTGCATTGCGAATTGCATCTTCGTAATCTGTAGATTCTAAAAAGGCGATAATTGCTGGGGGGACGGAACCTTGACAAGAAACATCAAATTTGTAAGTTGGTCTAATTTCGTCGAGGGTAATTTCTAAATCGTAGCCAAAATTAGTTTGAATATAAGCTTTGATTGTAGGTTTATCATAGCCTGTGCGAGACAGAAATATGGCTGCTGCTGTGGCTTGAGCGCCTTTGATACCTTCAGGATGATTGTGGGTAACTTCGGCACAGCTTTTAGCTGCTTGCAGTACAGTATCTAAGTCATTCAAGGCAAATGCAATGGGACTGACGCGCATAGCCGAACCATTACCCCAACTATTGTATGGCTCACTGCTACTAGAGTTTGCCCAAGTTCTAAAAGTACTGCCATAACCAGCGTAGGGATAGCGGCGGAAATAAGATTTAAATTGCTCGATGTATTGATTGCTATCTAGTAAGTTACCACCATCCAGAATTAGTTCTGCCACTGCCACCGTTAGCACAGTATCGTCGGTGAAACGACATTGCCTGTCGAATAAAGGAAAATCCTTGGTTTTGATATTGTTAACTTCATATACCGAACCAATGATGTCACCTGCGATCGCTCCTAGCATATTAATATTCTGGAATATGATTTACTTGCGTTTTTCCAGCCTTACGACAGCATTGTAATCTGGGACTCCTTCTAGCGATCGCTTACTTTTATCAAGCAATACATTCCCCTCTGGCTAATGAACCTGTAATTGAGAACTTTTTTGGGTTGGTAATTGTGATATATCTTGCGGTAGGTGTGGCTCACAAGCTGGCATGGTGTTCATCTCTCATAACCGCAACCGGACATTGCAGAGATGAATATAGGACTTACGTATAAAAACGAAAAATCAAGGGTTTTGTATGGGTGTATGTATCTAAAAGCCTTTCATCCCCACACCCAGTCTCCACAGACAATCGGGGAACCTGTCACACAATTTTGGATTTTAGATTTATTACCCGAATAAATTCGGTGGAACCTGTTACCTTTTTAAACTTTGAATCTTCAATCCAAAATTTAAAATTTAAAATCTAGTCGGGGTTTATGATTCATATCTAACACCAAGTTTGCAAAACACGACCTTGTAATTCTTTGCCAAACCAAGGTGTATTACTAGAAAGTGTATGTAGATTTTTCCTGGCGACTTTCCAAATTTGGGTGGGATCAAATAAAGTTAACTCAGCTGGTTGATGAGGAGTCACTGTACTTAATTTCTGTCCCAAACATTTCGCCGGATTAGCACTTAATGCTTGCCATAATTCTAATGCAGTAAATTCCCCAGTTGCGACCAGATTTTGCCATAGTAAAGGCAAGGCTAACTCAAACCCAATTGCCCCAGTTGGTGCTTCCGCAAAAGCTTGGACTTTTTCTTCATAAGTATAAGCTGCATGGTCGATCGCGATCGCATCAATTACCCCAGTGCGGACACCTGCACGCAAAGCCTTGACATCGCTAGGATTACCTAAAGGCGGGTCTAAATGCAAACTGGTATCATAACTTTGAATAGCTGCGGTATCTAATAACAAGTGCATCCAAGTAGTACTGGCGGTGATGGGTAAACCAGCAGCCTTAGCCTCGGCGATTAATTCCACACTCCGCGCTGTAGAAACACGCATAATATGAACTTGTTGATTACCAGTAGCAGCAACTAATTCTAACAAAGAAGCGATCGCCGTTGTTTCGGCACTAGCGGGGACTGGTGGTAAACCAAAACGCAGTGCATTTGCCCCTTCCCTCATGACACCATTGGATGTAAGCTGGCGATCGCAAGGCCAAAAAGCCACAGGTTTATTCAACGGCTGCACATATTCCAGCACTCGCCGCACCAAACCCAAATTATCCAACGGATGACTATCAGTAAAACCAACAACTCCCGCAGCTGCCAAATCAGCCAATTCCGTCATCTGCTTTCCCGCCACATCTAAGGTAATTGCACCCCAGATATTCAGTATGGGAGAAGCGCTTCTTTGCTTTTGTAACTGTGCTACAAGCGCCGGATGATCAATAGATGGAGATGTATCAGGTAAAATCCCAATTCTCGTAAAGCCACCAGCCGCAGCAGCTTGCAACAGAGATGAAAAAGTTTCCCGTTCTTCAAACCCTGGTTCGCCAGAGTGACTATATAAATCGACCAACCCATTTCCTAGAACTAATCCCTGACAATTTCTCACTTGAGTATCAGCACTAGTATCAGAAATTTGTGCCGCTACAGCTTGAATCTGACCATCAGCAATTAAGACATCGGCTATTTGGTCAGTGCCAGAAACCGGGTCAATTACTCGGACTTGTTGTAAAAGTTCAGTCATAAAAATCATAAGTTAGGAGTGACGAGCCAGGGAGTTAAGAGTTATGAGTTACACATAATTAGTTCCTTACTTCTTACTCTTCACTCCTCCCTGTTTTATAATGCTCCAGCTGCTGTTTGATCGAGAACACCACCACCCAAATGAGCCGTGATATTCATTGCTTGTAAAACGGGAAAACCATCCAGTCCGTTGGGGTAGTCAATCACGCTCACTGCGCCATTACCTTGGCGGAAATTCCAGAAGTTTTCGGCTGTTAAGCCCAGAATATGACAAAGCAAGGTTTTATTAGTAGCATCGTGAGCCACTACTAATCCAGTTTTGAGTTTATTATCTAATGCCGTTTGCACAATAGATTGCCACGCAGCAACGCTACGTTCCCAAACTTGTTGTAAATTTTCTCCCTCTGGCATTTGTACCTCAGCGGGTATTGTTCGCCAACGGTGCAATTCCCCAGGAAATTCTTGTTCAATTTCTGCTTCTAACTTCCCTTCCCAAAGTCCATGACTAATTTCTCTTAAACCATCTTGCAAATCTAACTGAATATTGGGATGTTGACGCAATATAATTTCGGCCGTTTCTTGAGGACGTAGCATTGAACTACTCACAGCAAAGTCAATGGCGACATCTTTGAGAAATTCCCAGGCTTTTTGGGCTTGATTTCTCCCATTGTCATTCAAAGGAACATCAATTTGTCCTTGAAATCTGGTTTGACGGTTCCACTCTGTTTCGCCGTGACGCACCAACAACAACCGCACTCCCTGATGACTGGGACGCAAGGATGGTAAACTTTCTCCTGTATGTTGCGTCTGATTCATCGATTCTAGTTGGACTGGTTCATCCAATCCCCCAGCAAAATTCAGTACAGTGACAGCACAGTTAGATTGCTGGATAGCATGGTAACGGCTGGGAGGAATACCCAGTGCTGTGCTAATTAAGGCGCGGTTAATCCCGTTATGCCCAACTATGAGAATAGTTTTACCTTGATGTTGCGGCAAAATTTCTTGCCAAAATTGCCTTGCTTGTGCGTACAAAGCCAGAACCGGAAAATGTTCTCTAGTTCCCTCAGCACCGTCAACTAGCATAACCAATTCATCAGGGCGTTCGTGCCAAATCCGATAGTCTTCAGCAAACTTCTGTTCCACATCAGCCGTGAGTATTCTCTCCCACAAAGGTAAATCAATTTCCAATAACTTATCAGAAGTCTGAACAGTAGTAGACTCTGGATTATTGACTAACTCACTGTGAATAATCTCGGCTGTGAGTTTGGCTCGTTGCAGAGGACTGCAATAAATTGCATTGAACGAAATATTACTGAGGGCTTTGCCTACTTTACTGGCATCTTGACGACCTTTTTCTGTTAACGTTGACGCATCCGTGCGTCCTTGAATACGCCGTTCAGCGTTGTAGCTACTTTGACCGTGACGCACAATGATGACTCGTGTCATCGGCTTTGCCCTCCTCTATCTAAAGGATTAATTTTACTCTAAAGTGTTTGCAGAATAATCTAACGCCCTGTGCAACTTTTAACTCTTTTGGGGGCTGGCTCAACTTTAGGCACTTTGGTCGCCAAATCAATTTCCCAAGCGCTAGGGGTAGCAATTACAAACCCCAACAAAATTATTCGGGCGTTGGATGTGTTTGTTGTTGTAGCAAATATTAATGGGGTTATGGGAACGGGTACATAATCACTAAAAATTCCAGAAATGACTCTAAAACCAGTGATTTTCCATTTTATTGCCTCAGTCATTTAGAATTTAAACGCATATTGGGCATACTAAGGGAAAATTTAGGCAATCTTTTGCGCTACTCATCTTTGATTTGGATGAGATGCTTAGAAGAAAGTCATTACTTGCAGGACTTAGCAAGATGGCGTTTTTCCACTTTGTACAGCAACAATCTTCTCAGGCTTTTCCGTTGAGTATTCTTAACAGCATTACAGATCCCATCTTTGTAAAAGATCGGCAACACATTTGGGTGTTCGTCAATGATGCTTTCTGTCAGCTAATCGGCCATGAACGGACAGCACTAATTGGGAAGTCTGACTATGATTTATTTTATAAAACAGAAGCAGATGTTTTTTGGAACAGAGATGAACTGGTGTTCACCACAGGCTTAACTGATGAAAATGAGGAATTAGTGACAGATTGTCGAGGTGAAACACACATCATATCTACGAAGAAAAGCCTATTATTGGACGAGGTTGGTAATTCATTTCTAGTTGGTTCAATTCGGCTGATTGGTTCTAAAGATAAGATTGAGACTACTTTGCTGCTTCAGACCATAAATAAATTAGAACAAGAAATTAATGAACGCCAAGAAACAGAGAAGCGCTTTCGCAGACATAGTAATTCTCTACAGCAGCTTGTGCAAAGTGAAAAACTACAACATGATGATTTTCAAATTGCCATTCAATATATCACGGAAGTGGCTAGTTTAGGTCTTGATGTGGCGCGGGTTAGTGTTTGGTTATACACAGATAAACGATTGGGCATTCAATGTGTTGACCTATATGAACAAAAGCAAAATTGTCACAGTCATGGTTTAGAATTATTTATCTGCGATTTTCCTAAGTATTTTCAAGCTCTGAAGGAAGAACAAATAATTGCTGTTGCTGATGTGTATACTGATCCTCGCACTTCAGAATTTTCGGCAAATTATACAACCCCATTGGGCATTGGTGCGATGCTTGATGCGAGAATTTGGTCTAGAGGGGAAGTAATTGGTGTAGTTTGTTGTGAACATTTGGGAACTCAGCGTCAGTGGACACTAGAAGAAGAAAGTTTTATTGGCTCGATTACTGACTTTGTGCGACTGGTAATTGAATCACGCGATCGCAAAAACGCCGAAGCAGCACTGAGACAACAAACTCAACAATTAGAAGCAACACTGAAAGAATTACAACGCACTCAAACCCAAATGATCCAAAGTGAAAAAATGTCTTCTTTGGGACAGTTAGTAGCAGGAGTGGCTCATGAAATCAATAATCCTGTTAACTTTATTTATGGCAATATTACTCCGGCAAATAATTATATTCATGACATCCTTAATCTAATTAATCTCTATCAAGAACACTATCCTTATCCTGTTGATGTAATTCGAGAAGAAATTACGGATATAGACTTAGAATTTTTAATGACAGATTTACCGAAGTTATTATCTTCTATGAAAATAGGAGCCGATCGCATCAGGCAAATTGTTCTGTCTCTACGAAATTTTTCTCGCCTTGATGAAGCTGAATATAAAGCAGTTGATATTCATGAAGGAATTGATAGTACTTTATTAATTTTAGAAAATCGTCTCAAAGCCAAACCTGATTATCCAGGTATTAAAATTATTAAAGAATATGGACAATTACCTCTTGTTGAGTGTTATGCAGGTCAACTCAATCAAGTATTCATGAATATTTTAACTAACGCTATTGATACCTTAGAAGAACGAGACGAACAACGGACTACCCAGGAAATTCAAGCATCTCCCAGCAGGATTCGGATTAGTACAGAAATAATTAATTCAAATCAAATTGCGATTAAAATTGCTGATAATGGTCTAGGTATCCTAGAAGATATTAAAAAACGTATTTTTGATCCCTTCTTTACCACAAAACCAATTGGTAAAGGTACCGGAATGGGAATGTCCATTAGTTATCAAATTGTGACCGAAAATCATCACGGAACTATTGACTGTATCTCATCTCCAGGTGATGGTACAGAATTTGAGATTGTGATTCCTTTAAAACAGCAGCGGTTTGTGAATCAAACTCCACTAGAAAGTTCATTGTGACTCAGACTAAACCTGATCGCAGTGCAACTACAGCTGCTTGAACGCGATCATCAACTGCTAGTTTGTTCATAATCCCGCGTACATGGGTTTTGACGGTGTTGGGACTCAGATAAAGTCTTTCGGCGATTTCTGGGTTACTCAAACCGTCTACCATCAGTTTTAAAACTTCTAACTCTCTTGTGGATAAGTTAGCGGTGTTTCCCGGCGTTGTGGGAGGTTTGAGGTTGTCAATTACCCGCCTCGCGATTTGCGGATCTAAATAAGTCGCACCATCAACAGCAGCTGCGATCGCCTTTAACAGTCTTTCTACACTCGCACCTTTGATACAATAAGCATCAGCACCACTTGATAATGCGGCAATCACTTCAGTCTCGGTGGTGTGAGATGTCAACATGACGACATGGGTTTCTGGTAATGCGGCTTTAATTTGCTGTGTGGCTGCGATTCCATCTAGACGAGGTAAACCAATATCCATCACTACCAAATCTGGCTTTAATTTTAAGGCTGCTTGTACCCCTAAATAACCATCTTCTGCTTGACCGACAATTTCTAAATGAGGTTGCGCCATCAATGACTGTTCTAGTCCCAGTTGCATCATTGGGTCATCTTCCACAATCAACACCCGTAACACAGGTGTATCAGTCGGTAGATTTAAAGGATGGCTAGAATTGGTAGACATTTTTTCATATAGTCAAGAACCAAGAGTCAAGTGTCAAAAGTCCAATAACTTTTGACTTTTGACTTTTCTCTATTCTTCCACGCGATAGCCAAACTCTGCCAAACTTAAGCGAGATTGTCGCCATTTTGGCTGGACTTTGACGAAAAGTTCCAGGTATACTTTGCCAGAGATGAGTTTTTGGATTTGTTCGCGGGCTGTACTGCCAATGGCTTTGAGCATTGAGCCGCCTTTACCAATTAAAATACCTTTTTGGGAATCACGCTCGACGTGAATGGTAGCCAGGACACGAGTAATAGTTGCTGTTTCTTCTACTTTATCAATAGCGATCGCCACAGAATGCGGCACTTCTTCACGGGTTAATAACAAAATTTGTTCCCGAATTAACTCGCCCATAATAAAACGTTCTGGTTGGTCTGTTACCAAGTCAGGGGGATAGTATAAGGGGCCAGTTTCTAAATTATCAATGAGTAATTGTTGCAGTTCGGGTAATCCTATACTAGTCTTGGCGGAAAATTTGACTGTCGGCCATTGATTAGCTTCACCTAGCTGCTGGTAGCTTTCATCGATAAACTGGGAATTCTCTGGTTGTTGGTCGGTTTTATTTAGTCCCACAATTACGGGTGTGTGGCTGTTAGTGAGTAACTCCGCAATATAGCGATCGCCAGCACCACAAGCTGCTGTACTATCAACTACAAACAGCACCACATCTACTGATTCAATGGCCAGTTTGGCATTCCGTACCAATACTTCCCCCAATTGATGATGGGGTTTATGAATTCCCGGTGTATCGACGAAAATTATCTGTGCTTCTGTCGTTGTTAAAATTCCGCGCAAACGGTTACGTGTCGTTTGGGCTACTGGTGATGTAATAGCAATTTTTTGACCTACTAATTGATTCATCAAAGTAGATTTACCGACATTTGGACGACCAATAATGCCGATAAACCCCGATTTGTATTCAGGAGGAGCTTGAGGAATTAATACTTCTCCTGAAAAAGAGAAGACGTGATTATCAATACTAGTCACCTTTTACTCCACCTTCAGATTTTATAGATGAGATAAGTTAGTTCTGGGTTCAAACGCACAACAAACATATATTCACCCTGGAATTTTCGGGGTTTGTCATTGTTTCAGTTTAATCTACTACTAGAGATATTTGGCTACAAATATCTCTAAGATAGATGCTAAGAGCTAACAAACATCATGTTATCTCTCTTCCATACAGTTGTGTTACATTAAAGCGGCAATTGTAATTTTTCTAACAATTTTCTTTTATTCTTAGTTTAAAACTAAATTCTTACTCTGCTGAAGATTAAAAATTTAGATGATATTTTTTGATCCTTACCAAGAAGACATAAATTGCCAATCTTCAGAATCTCCAGCAACAGATTCTGAAGAACTTTCTATTTGATCTAAATTTTCTGCTTGCATAAACTTGTCATACTCTCCAGAATCAACCCACTTCAACAATTCACAAGCTCGCATCACAGACCAAGGAAAGCGGTATTCCATAAAACTTAAAATCTTCGTGAATTGATCCAAGTTATCAAGGCTGATAGTTGAAAATTCTCGCGCCTGAGTTTGAAAATCAGCAATGGTATCTGCATTTACATATTCGGATGGTAAACCTGCCAATTTCATTAGTGCGGTGATGGCAACACTAATATCTTGACACGCTAATAAACCCACGCGATCGCCAGTGAATTTTGACATCATCATCCAATTAGCTAAAGCTACTTCTATTCCACTAGCTGCCAAGCCTCCCAAACCAAAAGTTGTACTGTTAATGATATTTTTCAACAGTGGCATAACATTTGCCATTTGCTGATAAGCAATATATTGACCTTTAATGCGGGCAATTTCACACCCAAACGCAAACAATAATTCGTCGTGTGAATACCATTCCATCGCTTCTAAATTCGCACTGACCATTGACTTTTCCACACCAACAGCATTAGTTTGAATATGTCCTGTACCACGAAATAAGTAAAGTTCTGGCTTTGGTGTTAGATCAAGAATTTGGCAACTTTCTGTAAACGCATCATCTAATTTCGGGAAATTTTGCGATGTTACGCGAAATTCACCGCCAATAATTTGCATTCTGAGTAAACGGTCAATGCCATACTCATTCACCTTTTTTAACAATAACGGCAACCCTGGCATTTTATTTAAATTAGCTAATGCTTTTTGATCAAAGGGATGCTGAAGTTTGACTGTGTTGAGACCAAGAAATACTCTTCTTTCCATTATTTGCAATGCTTAATTCGTAATTAACAAAATTTATCCTTTTTGGATAAATTGCTTTAAAATCTCTCCTGGCTTTCTATCCCAGGTATCAATATGTTCATATATCAAATTATCTGAGTTGAATTTGTAAGTTGAATAACCATTAAAAAATATCTTAGCTTGCCAAGGTACACGTAACACACCACGCACTGTCCATTTAGCTAAAATAGTGTTTTCTGCTGATTGATAAACTTCATGTAAATCAAAAGCAATTTGGCTAAAAAATAATTGGGCGTGAAATCGCAATGTCCAAAAAATGATGCGATAGTTGAATTTATATTTAAACTTATTTACCGGGTCTTGAAAATAAATATCCTGTGTATATATGTTGTATGAAATATCTTTTTCAAAGAGTGTCGGTAAATCTTGTTTGAGAATTTCAATTACCTGTTTTATCTGTAAAATATCTGCCATACTCCCTGTCCTCTAAAGAAGATTTTTCCAGAATCTCTTGATTCTCTGCCAAAAAGACAGAGAATTACTCTTGCTGGTTTGCTGTAAATCAGCCAAAGTCGGAAACGCCGCAGGTTTAGCATACAGTCCATTTTGCAAAACTTGAGCAAGAGCATTGTTATTTTCTCGCAAACCTTCGTAAAAAAAGCAGACTTCGCCAGAAATTCCTAGTCGGCGGTTGTAGGCGATCGCCTGCACAAGATATTCTGGGCTGATGGAGTAACTACCAAGCTTGATCAAAATTCCCGGTGCTAATTTGGGCAGAGTTGCATCAGTAAACTGACACCTTGCCAGTTGGTTGGCGATCGCTTTATAACTATGAAAGTCACGGCGATATATCTGCGGGTGAATGATATCCACAATACCCAGCTTCAACCATGTAGCCGAGTCTTGCAGATATTCTCGCAATCCCCAATCATCAATATTGGGTGCCATCGACACTAACAACCGAGAATTAATTCTTTTGACTTCACCATATAAACGTGCTAAAAAATCGGTCAAAATATCAGCACGCCACTGTAACCATTGTCTATCTTGATAGTTTTTGGGTGGAAGATGGCCAAATTGCTGTTGATAACGGGCAGTAGTTAAGGGATCATACCCTCCTTCTGATGGTAAAGCCGGAAAGCGATCGTCTCCTTGAATCCCATCCACATCATAGTTTTTCACCACTTCCAAAACCAAGTTCAACATAAAATCTTGCACCTGGGGATGAAAAGCATTCATCCACTCAAAGCCATTTTTCTGTAACAAATTCCCCTGACAATCACGCGCCGCCCATTCTGGTTTTTGCTGTAATAGCATTCCGCCATTCAAGTTATAAGAACTTGCAAAGCCATATTCAAACCAAGGGATAACTTTTAACCCTACTCGTCGCGCCTCAGCTATTACTTCCGCTAAAGGGTCACGACCAACAGACATTGGGTCAATCTCCACCCCGAAAGTTTGCTTCATAGTTTGACTAGGGTACATAGTCACGGCTTTATTCCAAACCACAGGGAACACCACATTAAATCCTGTCTCCGCCAACAAGTCCATTGCTTGTGCAATACGTTGCTTTGACCGAAAAACTTTGCTATCTGTAGTTGTCAGCCAGACACCGCGAATCTCAATTGGTTTCATAGCTTTTAGGGGAGTATGAAGGATGAAATGTCCACTTCATACTTCATATAAAAATTCTCTGACATTACTACTACCTCAAAAACTGCCCTTTAATAGATGTTTGCTCTAGGCAGGTGGTACATAATTCTACAAAAGTTAGGCTACTTCTAGATTAAATACAACAGATGTCGGAAATAAAAAATTCTTGGGAACACAAGTATATAACGACTAACGGTGTCAAGCTACACTATGTCACCCAAGGAACAGGCCCTTTAATGCTGATGTTACATGGGTTTCCTGAATTTTGGTATTCTTGGCGGCATCAAATACCAGAATTTGCTGAAAATTTTCAAGTGGTTGCGCTGGATTTGCGTGGTTATAACGATAGTGAAAAACCACAAGAGCAATCAGCTTATATTATGGATGAATTTATCAAAGACGTTGAGGGAGTAATTAAAGGTTTAGGTCACGAAAAATGCGTTTTATTGGGGCATGATTGGGGAGGTGCGATCGCTTGGTGTTTTGCTTATGCCCACCCAGAAATGTTAGAGAAACTAATCATACTTAACTTACCGCATCCAGCTAAATTTGCTCAAGGATTATCAACTCCTCAACAGTTAATGCGTAGCTGGTATATGTTCTTATTTCAACTGCCAGTTATTCCCGAATTCTTGTTACAAGCTTTTGACTATCAACCAATTGCCCAGGCTATTCAAGGCACAGCTGTTAATAAAAATGCGTTCACTGCATCTGACCTAGAAGCTTATAAAAAAGCTGCGGCTAAATCTGGTGCTTTAACTGCAATGCTTAACTACTACCGCAACATATTTTCCCACTTTTTACCCAACAAAAATTGGGGAATTTTAGATGTACCTACACTGTTGATTTGGGGCGAAAATGATACAGCCCTTGGCAAAGAACTTACTTATGGCACAGATGTCTATGTTAGCAACTTGCAAATTCAGTATATTCCTAATTGTGGGCATTGGGTACAGCAAGAAGAACCTCAGTTAGTTAATCAATATATAAGTGAATTTACTGTAACCTAGTCTACTTTTGACGCAATTACTTAGTATTGATTAGTCAGAAAAAAATTCTGGTTAAGAACTAATGACAAATAAAAATAAATACTTGAATTTCTTAAAAAGATTTAACAAGATGAAAATAGGCCATTCTCTGGAGAGTTTTTCCCTACAAACAGCCCAAAACCAGCCTCAATACTCTTTTTGTGCTGTCTACAAAACTATTAAATATCACCTGCATTTTGTGAGTTAAATCAACATCGTCTATAAATTTAGTGAGATAATAGAATCGTGAGGAAAAGAACGGATGTTACTTCAACAAAAAGGGGAAAGATTTATGAAACTTAAGCTATTTGCAGCTGTAGCCTTAGCAGCAACTCCCCTCATTTTTGCAAGCTCTGTGAAAGCAGGTAATTCGCAAGATTTACAAAGACTTATATCTACTGGGGAATGTCAGCGGTGTAATCTAGTCGGAGTTGACCTCAGTGGCGCTCATTTAATTGGCGCAGATTTGCGTGGTGCTAACCTTTCTCAAGCTAATCTTGCAGGCGCTAACCTAGAAGGAGCAGATTTCACCAACGCTAATCTCAAAGGCGCTAACCTAGCTGCAACTTTTGTTACCAACGTTAATTTCAAAAAAGCCAATCTTAACGGTGTTAATTTTAGCCGCGCTCAGATTATCGACTCAAACGTATATGGTGCATCAATGGATAATCTGAATATTACTGATGCAGAGATTTTCAACACTGGTATTGGTGTTGGTGGTGAAGAAGGCGCACAAATGCCAGATTGGGACTAGTTCCGCAAGGCGGAAGTCAAAATAAACACTCTTGTTTGAGTTTTGAGGCTCTTTATCAGGGTGTAGGGGTAGACACACATCTTGCAGCAAGCGCCAACGAATAGAATTCGTGGCTATACAAACTAAGTCCGCCTGCGCGGACTAACACAACATCAAGGTTTTGGAACCCGCACAGGCGGGTTTTGCTCGTTTAGCTGCGACTTTGGTGGCTGGGACAAGATTATGAGTAGAGGATAAAATTTGAGGGAGCAAAGTTGACCAAGCCCTTACAGGGCGGGAACGGGGAACTTTTAATCCATCATTACGAGCGATAGCGTTCCCATAGGGAAGTAATCCGCCCTGACGCGGGGATTGCTTCCCTACACTTCGTTTCGTTCGCAATGACATTATCAGCGTTGCGTAAGTCCTAAAATTAAACAAAAATTACTACTTAACGCTGTTAAACCACTCAACAATCCCCTCAGCTAAAACTTTGGCTAACTTTTGCTGTTCCTGGGGATTTGTGACCCATTCAAATTCATTAGGGTTACTCATAAAACCCAACTCCATTAGTATTGATGGTGCAGCGGCCGGGCGGGTGAGGGCGAGGTTATTCCAAAACACACCGTAAGCAGGTCGATTGAGTTTTTTTACTAAATAGTTCTGCATGAATACCGCTAGATTATGGGCTTGGGGATGATACCAAAACATCCCAACTCCCTTGGTATTTTCCGCATCGCCATCATCAGGTAAAGAGTTGTAATGAATGGAAAGTGCGATCGCTGGTTTTTCTTGACTGATAATTGCTTGACGCTCTGGTAAAGAAACATCTTTGTCAGAGTCTCTTGTCATCACGACTGTTGCTCCAAGTTCTACCAAATTCTCGCGCAGCAACTTCGATACCGCCAAATTCACATCTTTTTCCAGATATCCTGTCGGCCCAGCTGCACCAGATTCTTTACCTCCATGCCCCGGATCAAGTAGAATCTTGATACCAGATAAAGGCTTTCGTCTCCGATTTTCAATGGCAGGCGGATGGCGCAAAGCTAAAACCAGGGTCGTGCCTTCATATCTCAGCTGATATCCCCACTGTTGGGCTTTTTTGAGGTTAAAGGTGTATTGCACCTGTCCTGGAGCCAGCTGCTGCCAATCTAGGCGAGAAATTACCGGGTCATCATCCAAACGAATAGTGTCTGTTTGGGCAGTGGTGTTGTAAAGTGTCAAAGTGAAAGTTTGATCACTTTGCTGCACACTCACTGGCACAGGAAATTGTAAGGGAAAAACCATCTCTGTTGCACCAGAAAGCCGACGATATCCGACACTGCGAATAATTGCCTGTGGCGGAACTGCCCCTGGTATGATCCGAGTTTCCTTACTATTAATCCAAGCACCATAATCCAAACGCAACCACTCACCCTCTTTGCCTGTAACAGTAGCCTGTGTTCCTTTAGGCAGGGGTGTAAGCCGGGAGTAATCAGTACTAGGCCCGGTGCGGGCTACGCCTGCATCTACTATCACCTCGGCAACGGGTAACTGTGCAGGAGAGAGAATTGCTATTTTGCCAGTTCCTGGTTGAGTAATTGTCTTACCATTCAGCGTCAGTTTAAACTGAGGTTGACCTAAATCTATCTCTTGATTGGCATCTGGGACAACAGCACCAGAAATGATGTTGTTACCGTAAATTAGGCTGAAGGATTGAGAATCAGGTTGTTGCACCGTCGTGCAACCTGCATACTTGCCAGCAATCGACTGTGTTGTAGGTTGGTTTCTGCCGGTCAGGGCTGCCAAATTACTTGGTAGTTGCACTTGTTGGGGTTGTGGCGCTAGGGCAACAGTTTGATTAGCGAGGTTTACGGAGACGTTAGCATTAGATGGTGCAACTGCACTAAAACAAATTAGTTCCCCTGGTAGTCTGGCAATGTCTACTGTTGGAGTCAGAGAACCTGGAGCAAATTCTAACCCCTGCGGGACAACAGGCGTAGTTCTAAGCCTAGTTACTTTAATCTGAATGGTTTGATTTTTGTGACTTACTGTAAAAACATTTTCTCCCAACTGTAAAGGCAAACTAGGCGAAAAATGACCGGACTGACTACGCTTAACGACCTGACCATTAATTAGGACTTGTCCATTAGTTGGTGCTGTACCCAGAAAAAATATTTTTTCCGTACTGGTTTGGTAGTTAGGTGGTGGAAAAACAACAATAAGAGATGAATCTGCCAATGCGACAGAGGAGGTAGTAATTAAACTGAAAACGACTAATCCGAAAATTCTTTTCACAGCAAATCACAGAAGATTTCATGACAGTGCCTGTGGCACAATTACGGGATGTATTTTGAGAAGGCGCAAGAGAGAAATACAAAATTACTATGACTAAATTTATCTTCGTCACTGGAGGTGTAGTTTCCAGTATCGGCAAAGGAATTGTAGCAGCAAGTCTGGGGCGTTTACTCAAATCACGCGATTATTCGGTGTCGATTTTAAAACTAGACCCCTATATTAATATCGACCCAGGTACAATGAGTCCCTTTCAGCATGGGGAAGTGTTTGTTACCCAAGATGGGGCTGAGACAGATTTAGATTTGGGTCATTACGAACGCTTCACCGATACCTTAATGTCACGTCTGAATAGTGTGACTACAGGCTCAATTTATCAGGCGGTAATAAATAGAGAACGACGCGGTGACTATAATGGTGGCACAGTTCAAGTAATTCCGCACATTACTAACGAAATTAAAGACAGAATTTTGTTAGTTGCCAAAGACACCAATCCTGATGTACTAATTACGGAGATTGGTGGTACGGTGGGAGATATTGAATCACTGCCGTTTATGGAAGCAATTCGCCAGTTACGTAAGCAAGTGGGACGGCAGAATGTTTTGTATATGCACGTCACTTTGTTGCCTTACATTGCTTCGGCTGGGGAAATGAAAACTAAGCCAACGCAGCATTCTGTTAAGGAACTCAGATCTATTGGCATTCAACCAGATATTTTAGTTTGTCGGAGCGATCGCCCGATACCCAAAGGATTAAAACATAAACTGTCTGAGTTCTGTGATGTACCGGAAAAATGTGTGATTACTTCCCAAGATGCTTTGAGTATCTATGAAGTACCGCTGATTTTAGAACGGGAAGGGTTGGCAGAGCAAGCACTCGCCTTGCTGCAAATGGAACAACGCCCACCCAATTTAACGCAATGGCAAACAATGGTGGACAGGCTTTACAGTCCTAAGCGGACTTTGGAGATTGCCATTGTTGGTAAATATGTGCGCTTAAGTGATGCTTATTTATCAGTAGTGGAAGCATTACGTCATGCAGCAATTGCTACTCACGCTGATATGCGCTTGCGGTGGATAAATTCCGAAGTCTTGGAAACTGAAGCTGTCGAAAATTATCTCGAAGGCGTAGACGGTGTACTTGTACCCGGTGGTTTTGGGACGAGGGGAGTAGATGGTAAAATTGCTGCTATCAAATATGCCCGTGATCGCCATATTCCCTTTTTGGGTTTATGCTTGGGAATGCAATGTGCTGTCATTGAATGGGCTAGAAACATCAGTGGTTTGTCAGATGCTAATAGTGCTGAATTTGACCCTGAGACAACTAATCCAGTCATTAACCTCTTGCCAGAACAACAGGACGTAGTTGATTTAGGCGGAACAATGCGCTTGGGTGTATATCCTTGCCGAATTCTGCCCAATACCTTGGCTGCGAAGCTTTATCAAGATGAAATGATTTATGAACGGCATCGACATAGATACGAATTCAATAATACTTATCGTCCGCTATTGTTGGAATCTGGCTATGTCATCAGTGGTACTTCACCCGATGGCCGCTTAGTGGAAATTGTCGAATTTCCGCAACACCCGTTCTTTATCGCTTGCCAATTTCATCCAGAATTTCAATCGCGTCCTAGCAATCCCCATCCTTTATTTCAAGGATTTATGCAGGCTGCGATCGCTCTTAACTATCCCAATTCTAATCTTCAAACACCTGTAGAAGTTTCTTAACTTATTCAAACTCAAACTTGAGCTTGAAATTCACCCAAACCAACATTGACTTAGGACTGACATATTTTGTTATACAGGGTTAGCATCATTTTTCCACATTGGACTTAAGGAGATGTTGTGCCGTACTGGATGAAAATCTTTTACGAGAGGAAAGAATATGTGATTAATTTTGACCGTGTAAATGCCTTTTGCTATGAAAAAAATGGCAGAGTTACCTTTTGGTTGCCCGATAGTGCGATTCCAATTGTAATTAATCCTCAAAATAACTTAGAAGACTATCAAAAAGTTCTCAAATATCTCGAACAAGTGACTGATGTAGAACTAGACAGCGGTCACTGGGTGAAAATTATTGATGGCAAAAATGAATATGTCGTTAACCTCCATTGCATCAGTTCTTTTTGTCAAGAACCCAATGGGAGGATAACTTTTTGGTTGCCAGATGGCACTATCCCAATTATTATTAACCCCTCAAATAATCCAGATTCTTATCAAAAAGTTTTGCAGTTTGTCAAAAATACAACCGGATATTCTTTGTCGTAAGCTTGATTTACCATCAAAAATTACTTCATTTTTACTACGTTTTGGGCGAATAGAATTCGCTACTACACCAACAAAATCAGCCTGCGCGGACTAAGAGAAAATCAAGGATGGGAAACCCACACAGGTGGGTTTTATACTCAGCACTTTGCTATATAAGATTTAGGCTGATTTGTATCGCTCTATATTATGAGCTATTCAGAGGATATTGACTGTAGTAAACTAATTTTAGGTAAAAAGCCTGGGTTCATTTACGCTGATTTCCTCTGTGAAAAAAATCCTGATACTATCAGCCCATCCTAGCAACGGTAGACCATTACGTTTAGATCAAGAAGTCAGGGAAATTCAGGCAGGATTGAAACGTGCCAAGAGTCGAGATAAGTTTGAAATTATTTCGAGTTGGGCTGTGCATCCCGAAGACTTGCGGCGATCGCTGTTAGATTATGAACCTGAGATTGTCCATTTTTCAGGACACGGTACAGGTGATCAGGGTTTAGTCTTGGAAAATGATGCTGGACAAGGTCAATTAGTTAGTACAGAGGCTTTAACTAAGTTATTTAGTTTATTTAAAGACAAAATTGAGTGTGTGTTGTTGAACGCCTGCTATAGCGAAGTCCAAGCTGAGGCGATTTTTCAGCATATTGATTGTGTAGTCGGGATGAATCAAGAAATTGGTGATGAAGCAGCCAGAGAGTTTGCGGTGGGTTTTTATGACGCACTCGGCGCTGATAGATCATACCAAGATGCTTATGAGTTTGGCTGCAATGCGATTGACTTAAAAAGCATTCCTGAATCTTCCACTCCCGTTCTCAAAAGTCGGCAATACTCAGTTAAAGAAACAACTGTCGCATCAGCAGTATCCCCAGAAAATCCTGAAGGGCAAGTACCTTTAGGATCTGCATTTTACATCGATCGCCCTCCTGTAGAAACTGACTGTTACACAGAAGTTCTCAACGCTGGGGCGTTAATTAGAATTAAAGCACCGCGCCAAATGGGCAAAAGTTCGTTAATGTCACGGATTCTTGATTATGGCAGCAAACAAGGTTGTCAAACAGCGTATTTAAACTTTCAGTCAGCCGATGCGGAATTTCTTGATAGTTTTGATATGTTTTTGCAGTGGTTTTGCGCCAGCATTACCGATAATTTGGGTTTCCCAGACAAGTTAGGCGAGTATTGGCGCGGGGTTTTAGGGAGTAAAAACAAGTGTTCTAACTACTTTCAACGGTATTTGCTGAAAGAAATAGACTCGCCCATTGTCTTGGGTTTAGATGAAGTAGACGAAATTTTTAAACATCCCTCAATTGCTACAGATTTTTTCGGCTTGCTGCGGGCTTGGCATGAACGTGCTAAAAATGATGCAATTTGGCAAAAGCTGAGATTAGTAATTGTCCATTCTAAAGAAGTGTATATTCCCCTGAATATTAATCAGTCACCCTTTAATGTGGGTTTACCTGTAGAATTGCCAGAATTAAATCAAGCACAAGTCAAAGATTTGGTACAACGTCATAGACTGCGTTGGACTAACTCACAAGTTGAGGAGTTAATTGGCTTAGTTGGTGGACATCCTTATTTAGTGCGGATGGCTTTGTATCAAATGGCGCGGGGGAGAATGACTTGGCAAGAACTAGAACAAACAGCGCCTACAGAATCTGGTGCATATAGTGATCATTTGCGTCGTCATTTGTTGAATTTGCAGGAGGACGAACAATTGTTAACAGCCTTCAAACAAGTACTCATGGCTGATGTAGCGGTAGATGTAGGGACAACAGCAGCATTTAAACTGCGGAGTATGGGGTTAGTGAAGTTTCAAGGAAATAAAGTTATGCCCTTGTGTAATTTATACCGGAAATATTTTAGCGATCGCTTAAAACTATGAATCAGTTATCAGTTATCAGTTATCAGTGAAGGTATACATAAATGGTTCAAGTTATTCAAGGCAAAGATATATCTTTAGCGCAAATCATTGATGAATTTGGGCTACAACTTGCCGATGACGCAGAATTTTTCTCGGAGTGGCGACAGGATTTACCACCATTGAGTGAATTGGAACAGCAATTACTCAATGAAGTGAAAGCCGAGTATTTGCATTTATCAAAATATCCAGTTTTAGAACCTGTCGTCAAAATGGTGGTTTTGTCGCCATTATTGCGTTTAGCAGGTTTTTATCAACCGCCTTTTTATATTGCGTCAGAACAAGAAGTGGAAATTTCTTCTGAGGATGAAGGCACAATTGTGAGAGGACGGATTGATATTTTGGTATTTCATCCGCCGTTTTGGGTGCTGGTAATTGAAGCGAAAAGGGCGCAATATTCTTTAGAAGTAGCTATCCCTCAAGCATTAGCTTATATGCTGGGTAATCTTGACAAGAGTAAACCAACATTTGGTTTTGTGAGCAATGGTCGAGAATTTCAATTTATTAAGTTAACAAAACAGGATTTACCAAAATACGCATTATCTTACACACTTTCTCTCAATCGTGATGAAGACCTTTATACTGTGGTGAAAGTTTTAAAACATCTGGCTAATTTAGCCCAACAAAATAATTCGTAATTGTTTGACAAATTCATTAGAGGATAACTGAAAAATTGTTTGTGTTGTTTCCCATACTTTTAGATCCCTCTAAATCCCCCTTAAAAAGACGGACTTTAAGAGTATTTCTTCCTAAATCTCTCTTAAAAAAGGAGACTTTGATTCTATATTTCCCCCTTTTTAAGGGGGGTTAGGGGGGATCAAACAAAATATTTGAATACACACATCCCTACACCCTATGATTCCATACCAGTACCAAGTCGGGGGTAGTTTACCCCAAGATGCGCCAACTTATGTTAAGCGACAAGCTGACGATGATTTGTATGCAGGCTTGCAGGCTGGAGAATTTTGTTATGTGCTGAATTCGCGGCAAATGGGGAAATCTAGCTTGCGGGTGCGGGTGATGCGGCGGTTGCAAGATGAGGGGTTTGCTTGTGCGGCGGTGGATATTACAGCAATTGGGACGGATGATATTACGCCAGAACAATGGTATGCCGGGGTAATAGATACGTTAGTGGGATATTTTAATCTTTATACTGATTTTGATTTAGAAAATTGGTGGAATGAGAACAATTTACTTTCACCAGTGCAGCATTTTAGTAAGTTTATTGAAACGGTTTTATTAGCAAAAATTTCAGACAAGATTGTTATTTTTATTGATGAAATTGATAGTATTTTAAGTCTGGCATTTAATTTGGATGATTTTTTTGCAGTCATTCGAGATTGTTATAACCGCCGGGCTGATAAACCAGAATATAACCGCGTTACTTTTGCTTTAATTGGTGTGTCTACGCCTTCGGATTTGATTCAAGATAAGGGACGCACGCCTTTTAATATTGGTCGCGCCATTGATTTAACAGGGTTTAATTTAGATGAGGCGGAACCCTTGGCGCGGGGTTTAGCAGATGTGGGAAATCCCCAAGATGTTATGGCGGCGGTGTTGGGGTGGACGGGGGGACAGCCGTTTTTGACGCAGAAGGTTTGTAAGTTGTTGGTTGCAGAGTGTGGAGAAGAATCTAAAATCCAAAATCCAAAATCTGAAATTGCAGAGTGGGTGGAAAGTGTAGTCAGAAAGCAGATTATTGAGAATTGGGAAGGGCAAGATGAGCCGGAACATTTGAAGACGATTTTATATAGAATTACTCGCAGTGGTGAGGTGCGGACTGGGCGGTTGTTGGGGTTGTATCAACAGATTTTGCAGCAGGGAGAAATTGCCACTGATGACAGTGCAGAACAAATAGAACTGCGGTTGAGTGGGTTGGTGGTGAGGCGCGAGGGAAAGTTGCGAGTTTATAACCGCATCTATGCAGAGGTGTTTAACTCGCTGTGGTGTGAGCAGTTGTTGGCGAATTTGCGTCCTTATTCTGATGCTTTTAATGCTTGGAAGGCTGCTGATTATCAAGATGAATCGCGGTTGTTGCGGGGAAAGGCTTTGAAAGAGGCTTTAGCTTGGCGAATTGGCAAAAGTTTAACTGATGTAGATGATCGGTTTTTGGATGCTAGTCAGGATTTAGAGAAGCGCGAACTGCAAAAAAGCCTGGAAACAGAGGAACAAGCAAAGCAGGTTTTAGCAGAGGCGAACCGCAAAGCTTATCAAAGGATTCGTATTGGTTCTTTGGTGCTAGGTTTTGCTGTGGTGGGGGCAATCGCATCTTTTATTGTCACTCAATATAGTCTTGAATTATCTAAGAATGCTGTTATAGCAAAGGAAACAGCTACAAAAGAAGCGAATGCTGCTAAGGAAGATTTAAAAAAAGCTCAAGCAGCAACCGAACTAACCAAGACAGAAAAAGAACAGATATTAAAACAAAAATCTTTAGCAGAGAAGAGTTTAACGGTTGCTGAGAACAAGGTAAAACTAGCACAGCAAACATTAGATAAAGCTAATGCACAGTACCAACAAGCACGGACACAGGCACAACAAGCAACTGACCAGAAGTATAAAGCACGAAAACAAGCCCTAACTGCTCAACAGCAGCGTGCAGCAGCAGAAAAGCAGCGTCAAGATGCCATTGCTGGTTTAGATATAGCCAAAAGAGAGCGTGAAACTGCCCTGACAGCTACGCAACTGGAGCAAGAAGGCACAAATGCCCTGCGGGAGTTTAGAACTGCTAGAGAAATTGAGGGATTGCTATTAGCAGTGCGGAGTGGGGAAGAACTCAAAACTTTAGTTAAGGATAAAAAATCTTTAGCAGATTACCCTGCATATAGCCCATTGTTTAGTTTACAGACTATTCTGCTAGATATTCGAGAAATAAATCGTTTAGAAGGTCATAGCGATTGGGTCAGTAGTGTGGTGTTCAGCCCGGACGGTAAAACCTTAGCCTCCGCCAGTGTTGACAAGACAATCAAACTGTGGAATCGGGAGACAGGGAAAGTTATCTCCACCTTAGAAGGTCATAGCGATTGGGTCAGGAGTGTGGTGTTCAGCCCGGACGGTAAAACCTTAGCCTCCGCCAGTGTTGACAAGACAATCAAACTGTGGAATCGGGAGACAGGGAAAGTTATCTCCACCTTAGAAGGTCATGGCGATTCGGTCATTAGTGTGGTGTTCAGCCCGGACGGTAAAACCTTAGCCTCTGCCAGTGTTGACAAGACAATCAAACTGTGGAATCGGGAGACAGGGAAAGTTATCTCCACCTTAGAAGGTCATGGCGATTCGGTCATTAGTGTGGTGTTCAGCCCGGACGGTAAAACCCTAGCCTCTGCCAGTGTTGACAAGACAATCAAACTGTGGAATCGGGAGACAGGGAAAGTTATCTCCACCTTAGAAGGTCATGGCGATTCGGTCATTAGTGTGGTGTTCAGCCCGGACGGTAAAACCCTAGCCTCTGCCAGTGGTGACAAGACAATCAAACTGTGGAATCGGGAGACAGGGAAAGTTATCTCCACCTTAGAAGGTCATGGCGATTGGGTCAGGAGTGTGGTGTTCAGCCCGGACGGTAAAACCTTAGCCTCTGCCAGTGGTGACAAGACAATCAAACTGTGGAATCGGGAGACAGGGAAAGTTATCTCCACCTTAGAAGGTCATGGCGATTCGGTCATTAGTGTGGTGTTCAGCCCGGACGGTAAAACCTTAGCCTCTGCCAGTGTTGACAAGACAATCAAACTGTGGAATCGGGAGACAGGGAAAGTTATCTCCACCTTAGAAGGTCATGGCGATTGGGTCAGGAGTGTGGTGTTCAGCCCGGACGGTAAAACCTTAGCCTCCGCCAGTGTTGACAAGACAATCAAACTGTGGAATTTGGATCTTGATGATTTACTGGCGCAGGGTTGCAGTTGGCTGAAGGGTTATTTGATTAGTCATGATGATGCGCCAAGGGTGTGTGGGAAGTAGGGGTGTAGGGGTGTGAGGGTGTCGGGTGTAGGGGGGAATTAGGGGTGTGGGGGATGAGGGGAAGATAAAGATATATGGGGAGAGAATGAACAGGTTTTGGCGATGCCTGCGGCGGGCTACGCCAACGCATTTGCTGTAAATAGGCGATCGCTCCTTGCCTAACTCATAATCAATGTAGCTTGGAAGGCGAACGTTGAAGAAATAAACAACATTGTTTGAGTTCCAATCTAGAAATTTCTCGTTTAAAAGCTGACAATTTTCGTTTTCAATTAAAACGTTCTTGTTTAAAGGCTGACGGTTCTCGTTTGAAACTAAAACGTTTTCATTTTAACCTTGACAATTTTCGTTTAAAACAAAAACGTTCTCGTTTAAAAGCTGACGGTTCTCGTTTGAAACTAAAACGTCCTCGTTTCAACCCTAGCGATTCTTGTTCAAAGCTCAAATGTTTGGGTTTTATGGGGTTGGCGTAGCTTGCCGCAGGCATCGCCTCCTCTAAAACTCATGATAAATGTATGCTGAGGGGCGAGATTTAGCTAAAAGCCGCAAGCATCTACGCTCTATAGTAGAAGGTAATTATTTTGTTATGCCATGACTTATGAAAGCTGAAGAATATCCCTTTGTTCAGGAGTTAATTACAGATAAACAAGGACAAGTTCTCAAAGTAGTCTTGGAGTTTCAGGAATATCAGCGTTTATTAGACGCTATTGAAGATGAGGGACTTTATCGAGCGATGCAAGCAGTTAGTGGTGAAACACCTTTAAGTATAAATGAGGCTCTAGAAGAACTGGAAAAACCATGAATTGTGAGTATATGCCCAGTTTTATTAAAGACCTCAAGGCGCTAAAAAGTACTCCAGTTTTCGAGTCAGTCAAGTCTCTTGTGTTTGATGAGATTCCTGGCTACTCTGGTTTAGATGAAATCAGCAATATCAAAAAACTAAAGGACGCTGATAGTGCATATCGTCTTCGAGTGGGAGATTACCGCATTGGTTTCACAGTTGCCGAAGATACGATTACTTTTGTGCGAGTTCTCCACCGTAAAGATATCTATCGCTATTTCCCATAAATGCGTTGGCGTAGCCCGCCGCAAGCATCGCTCACTATGATCATCATACATGGAGTGTGCGGGGCGATCGCTCCAGAGATTCAGACATAATCAAATGTTGGGTTACGCTTCGCTGCACCCAACCTACTAACTACTAACGTGGCAAGCTTAATTTGCTAGGTTCAAAAAATGGAAATGCTAATTCTGTCATTGCGAGGAACGAAGCAATCGCATTTTGCATAATTAATCAAGCAAACATTTTAGACTTGCCGTACTACTACACTGATGATGGCGATCGCTTACCATAAAACTCAGTTTAAATGGTTTTGCAACAGTTCCAAAACATGTTGCCAAGCATCAAGAGCCGCTTCGGGATTGTAACTGGGGTGCTGTTCTATTAATGGATACTTATCTTTAAAGAATCCGTGGAAAAATCCATGTCCTGCATCGTATCGAAATACACGATGATTGATTTGATGTTTCTTGAGTTCTGCCTCAATTTGCTCGTTTTCTGTTTGGGAAATTAATGTATCTCTGTTACCAAAAAATGTATAAATAGTACCTTTAATTTCGGAGGTGCGATTAATCGTGGGAGTTTCTTCACCATAACTAGAAGTGGTAATCCCACCACCATAAAACGAAGCCGTAGCTTTGATATCGGGTAAAGTTGCAGCCATATAAGCTACATGACCGCCAAAGCAAAAACCAATAGCGCCAATTTTGCGATCGTTAACATGGGGTAAAGTTTTAAGATAGGCGATCGTGGCTTGAATATCGCTGAAAATTTCTTGATACTTTACTTGTTGATAGTATTGCAACCCAAGCTGATAAGCTTCTGGGCTATATCCAACATCATTAGGGCTATAGTCAATCTCAAAACCTGGAGCAGTTCTTTGATACATTGCAGGTGCTACTGTTACATATCCTTGCTTTGCTATGAGTTCGGTAATATCCCGAATATTACTATTAACTCCAAAAATTTCGGGAAAAACTATAACAGCGCCAAAAACTCCTGCTTGTGCTGGTTCAGCTAAATAAGCATCAATTTGTAACTCACCGTTAGATATTTTGATTTTTGACGTGTTAATTTCGATGCTTGTTATTTTTACCATGTTTAGTTCGGATAATTTTATATTAATTTGTCTATTTTGATTGTTTTTTCATACCACGCATCACCATCCTCTTTATTCTAATAACCAGCCAAACAAAGTTCCTAAATGTAGATTTAGCTCATTAGCAAAAGACGGAACCAGAGGTTTTTGTTCTGCTAGGTCAAAAACCTCTGGTTGTTGCTTGGGTAGATAAACAAAGACAGTTTGCTCATCCGGGTCAATTAACCAACCCATTTGAGTACCAAAATTGAGGCAATGCAAAATATTTTTTGTGACTTTTGTTTGGTTTTGATCAGGTGACAAAATCTCAATTGTCCAGTTAGGAACTATTAAAAAGGTATTAGCAATCTCGCCTTTTTCGTCGCGGGGAATTCTCTCCCAAGTAAATACAGAAACATCTGGAATTATTGAACGCCCACCAAATGAGCAACGTAATTCTGAAAATGCTCTTGCAATCTTTTGTGGTTTCAGAACTATGTTGACAGTAGTAGAGAACTCAGTTTGAATTGTACTGTGTTTACCTTGTGGCATTGGCTTTTGAATAATTTGCCCATCAATATATTCACTAGCAGGTTCAGTTTCTGGTAGCTTGAGAAACTCCGCCAAATTTATAGGTTTAGATGGGGTCTGTACCATTGTGACTTCCTGATAAAAGAAAGTTTGATTTGCTTGATGTCAATTTTAAAATATAGGTGGGCAAGTTTGCCCACGCTACGGTTAATATTTTTCTGGTGGCAAATCTACGCTGTAAACAACTTGTCCTGCTAAATTACGTAGTGAAACTGTCATTACCTTGGTATAAGCATTAATTTGGACTGCGCCAAAAAATTGCAACCCTTCACTTGGGGGACGATTTGCTCTTGTACCCGCAGGTAAGCTTTGAAATACTAACTGTGGGCCGAAGGTATTTTCTAATTGATTTGGCCCAAATGTACCTGCATTCAACGGCCCGGCGACAAATTCCCAGAAAGGTTTAAAGTCTTGGAACTGGGCTTTATTGGGGTCGTAGTAGTGGGCGGCGGCGTAATGAACATCCGCCGTGAACCACACCACATTTTTGATATTTTTATTTTTGATAAACCGCAGTAAGTCTGCTAATTCTAATTCTCTGCCTAAAGCGGGGCCATCACCATTGGCCCAAGCTTCAAAGTCAGTCGCACCATCTCTCACTATCAGTCCTAAAGGCATATCACTGGCAATTACTTTCCAAGTTGCTTTGGATGAAAGTAATTGTCGTTTTAGCCATTGCACTTGTCTTTTACTTAAAAAATCTGTTGCTGGACTTTGTTTTGGCTGATTATTGGGAGAATTTGCCCCTCTATAAGTGCGCTCATCCAGCATGAAAATATCTAGCAATGACCCATACTCAAAAGAACGATAAATTCTCGTTCTTTCTGGGTCATTATCATACTGAATAGGCATATATTCTAAAAATGCCTGTCTTGCCCTTTCTGCTAACAAGTTAACATCTTTGACTGTGTAGCGAGCATCGCCACCTACATTAGTAAGTATTTCACCGGGATACCAGTTATTTGTAACTTCGTGGTCGTCCCACTGCGATAAAATTGGCACTTCAGCATTGAAACATTTGATGTTTTCATCCATCAAGTTGTATTTATAATTACCCCGAAACTCTGCTAAAGTTTCAGCTACTTTAGATTTTTCTGGTGTGGTGATGTTTCGCCAAATTGTGCCATCATCGAGGGTTACTTGTGATTCAATGGGGCCATCAGCATAGATATTATCGCCAGAATGGATGAAAAAGTCCGGCTGAAGTTGGCGCATGGTTTCATAGATTTTCATCCCACCAAAGTCAGGATTTATCCCCCATCCTTGACCTGCAGTGTCACCACCCCAAACAAAGCAGATATCTCGCCCATATTTAGGTGGAGTGCGGAAAGAACCTCTAACTGGTGCGCTATAAACGTTACGATAATTTAAATCTTGAAAAATTACTCGATAAAATATCTGTTGATTTTGAGGGAGATTTCTCAAGTTGAGTCTGGCGGTAAAGTCGCTAGTTTCTAAAGCTACAGGCCCAGGGATGCGCCGCAAATTGCGGAACGATTCGCTAGTAGAATATTCTACGATCATTCTGGCGGGGCGATCGCTCCGACTCCAAATCACAACGTTATTTTCGCTTATATCGCCACTAGATACACCAAAAGGTATACCAGGGCGCATTTTTTCGGAAGTAATAATGGCTGGTGCTTGACCAAAAACGTGTGATTTAGAGACAAGATTTGTGCCAATAATTCCACCGGCTGTCACCGCTGAACGTAGTAAAAATTGGCGACGATTTACCTTTGATGGCTGATGAGATTCCATAAAATTGCATTGTGTTGAAAATGTCTGTAAAAAAATACATCAAACTAGTATAGGTCGGCATAAATAAACAGACCATCTAGAATTGCTAAAAGGCTTGTGATATCACTATTCTTTACTTTTGCCTTGTTGCACTAGCTATCAATAAACCAAAATAGGTATTTAGCATATTCTCTCTAGCCTATAAGTAAATATTGCGTTATCTAAAAGTTAAGAAACTATTATGTTAGAAAACTAAAATCCCCGACTTTTTAAAGAAGTCGGGGATCTGAATATTGAGGTTGTTTATGATTAACTTTTGCTGACGTAATTTTCTTGATTTATTTCCATTGGTGCAACTTTTACACTATCCTTACTAGTAACAATCGTTTGGGTAAGTTCTCCGGCTCGCCAACTATCAGCAATGTCCTTAATAAAACTAGCAAGTGGAATCGCAATTAATAATCCTAAAACACCACCTAATTTTGCACCTATAAGCAAGGAAATCACAACCCACACGGGATTTAAGCCAGTTAAATTCCCTAAAATTCTAGGCGCGACAATATTAGAATTGATTTGATCAAGAGCTACTGCTACACCCAAAACTTCCATACCTAACCAGAAATTTTCTAAAGCTACTAATAAGCTAACTAGTCCAATTCCTATCCCTGTACCAAAGGGAAATAATGAGAAAAAGCCAATCGCAATTCCAAACAATAAAGCAAGGGGAATTCGTAATGCGACAAATGCTAATGTCACTAATACAGCTAAAATAGCCCCTAGTGTTGCCTGACCAATAAAATAATTCTGAAAATCTTCTCGGAGTAATTGCCTAACTTTTGTGCCGATATGTTCAGGAAACCAATGATAAATTCCATTCCACAAATTTTCACCATTTAAGATTAAGTAAATAGTCAAAACAGCGGCAATTAAGATATTAACTACAACTCCAATAGTGTCAAAGGCAAAACCGAGAATTCTGCCTGTAAAAGATTGGAATTGATTAGATAATCTTTCTAAAAGTTGGAGAGCTAAACCCCTTAAATTTAAAGGGAGTTGTTGGGTAGCTGCCCAATTTTGAAAAGCTTCTAATTGTTGTAAGCCAGAATCTATCCAAGAAGGGAGAATATTAGCTAGTTCATTTAGCTGTTGCAAGATAACTGGCACTAAGGTGACACCCACACCCGCTAAAATCACCACAGCTAACAGCAAGACTCCAATAATAGCCAAGTTCCGTGGTACACCGCGTCTGTGAAAGAACTGGATGGGGTAGTTTAAGACAAAAGCTAGTAGGATAGCGATCGCCACTACACTCACCAAGGGTTGAAAATACTTGACGACCTGGATTAATAACCAACCGTTGAGAATGATTAGCGGAAACGCCAAGCCATAACTTAACCATCGTGGTAGTTTGTTTGCTGATTGCATGAGAGTGACTCCACCACAATTATTTAGTTTATTGTGGCATTAGATTAATTTCTTTCAAGGGGCTAGGGTTATAGGTTACAGATAATTTTCTATCACCTGTCACTTGTCAGCACTTTGTTGATTGATAAAATCCAGCATAATTTTTTGGTGCATCGACCCCAATGGTCGGACTTCGCCAGCCACGGCTGAGTAACAACTACCACTGCGAATATCTTCTGGTGTTAAAAGTCCCATATCCCAGCCTTCATTCAGTTCCAGTTGATTTATGTCCACTAACAAGGGAGCCTGAAAAACATGGCGGATAACTTTTTCATCGGGGTAATAGCCAAATTTGGCAAATGTTGGCAAATCATATCCAATTTCTTCGAGAATTTCTCGTTTGACCGCTACTTCTGGGGTTTCGCCGGGTTCAATATGTCCGCCAAAAAAACCCCAGCAACCAGCAGCCGGAATATTGGGGATATTATCTCGCAGCTGCATGAGATACTTATTGTCTTGGTAAAGAATAGCGATCGCTACTTCTGGTAGTTGGTTAGTCATAAAATTTATACTTAAAAATTACTCTTCTGTTATGTATACTTCACCAAAATCTTGCCCAGCGATGGGAATACTTTTGTAGCTCACTTTACCTTTTAAAACTACTTGAGTTCCCGGTTGCAAATTTTTTTGATTAGTAATTACCCAGATTTTGCCAGTGGAATCATTAATTTGATATGCCCACTGCTTCATCAGTGGTACTTGCTTTTCTACCTTACCTTGAATATAAACCGTAGTTGGTTTGTCTGGTTTAGGGGGAATTTTTTCAATTGGTGTAACATTGCTACCAAAGACGAAATTACCACCTTTGATTTCTGGAAGTCTCCAAGCAGAACAACTAGCCAGTCCCACCACTAGTAGACAATTGCAGATGATGCGGTAATAATTTGACGATTTGTGCATGAGTTTCATCGAGAATAGAAAATGGAGAACTAAAAAACTTGTCTACTGTTCTACTATTACCTATTGACTTTTAACCTTCCCCTGTTCTCTGTTCCCCACTCCCTAAGATTTCATTGTTTTATCCGTAAGATTCGACAAGGGATCTGAGAAGATGAACAAGTACAGTCTTGTGGTAGGAGATATGCAACAGCTAATCAACAAACAAGAATTTTCCCCGCTGTTAACTTCACTACAGACAACTAAAATTTGGGATTAGAGGCGAATCTTCTGAGGATTCTCATGGAAACAACAACTGCCAAACTTCTTGATGGTAAAGCCTTAGCCGCAAAAATATACCAGCAGCTAAAAACACAAATTCACCAATTACAAGCCAAAGTTGGCCGTCCTCCCGGTTTAGCAGTGTTGATGGTTGGCGATAACCCCGCCTCTGCTGCTTATGTCCGCAACAAAGAAAAAGCCTGTGCCAAGGTGGGTATTGCCTCTTTTGGTAAGCATTTTCCTCAAAATACTAGCCAACAAGAATTAGCGGCGGTAATTGCCGAACTCAACCAGGATGAAAAGGTAGATGGAATTCTGGTGCAGCTACCCTTACCTGACCATTTGGATGCTGTGTCTCTGTTACATCAAATACATCCAGATAAAGATGCAGATGGACTGCACCCAGTGAATTTAGGACGACTGGTACGAGGAGAAAGCGGGTTACGTAGTTGCACTCCTGCGGGAGTGATGCACTTGCTGGCAGAATATAATATTCCGCTGCGGGGAAAAAACGCGGTGGTTGTAGGACGCAGCATTTTAGTAGGCAAGCCAATGGCCTTGATGCTACTAGAAGCAGATGCTACTGTCACAGTTGCCCACTCGCGATCGCATAATCTTGCTAACATCACCAAGAATGCCGATATACTCATCGCCGCAGTCGGTTGTCCAGGACTCATTACCGCTGACATGGTAAAACAGGGTGCGATCGTGGTAGATGTGGGGATGAACCGCGTCACTGATGCCAATGGCAATAGTCGCTTAGTCGGTGATGTCGATTTGGCATCAATTGCTGGTGTGGCAGAATATTTCACCCCCGTTCCCGGTGGTGTTGGCCCTATGACCGTTGCCATACTATTGCAAAACACCTTTACCAGTTATTTACGCGCTACAAGCTAGTTAAAAGTTATAAGTTATGAATTTTTTACTCCCGATTCATCCCGCATAACTTTTCAGCACCAAAGCCCCGTAAAATTGTGACGTATAAGACAAACAGCCAAAAGCCAAAAATTGAAGGAATTATAAGAATGGTAGCAGCTGATAACCTTCAGAAGATGCCCCAAACAGCAACCTTTAACCTTGTCGCCTATCTCAAAGAGCGCCAAAAGCTTTGTGATACTGCTCTGGATACATGTATGCCAGTCATATATCCAGAAACGATTTATGAATCAATGCGCTACTCTCTCCTCGCTGGAGGGAAGCGTGTGCGTCCCATTCTCTGCCTTGCTACCTGTGAAATGATGGGCGGTACTATCGAAATGGCTATGCCTACAGCTTGTGCCGTAGAAATGATTCACACCATGTCATTAATTCACGATGACCTACCAGCAATGGACAATGATGATTATCGTCGTGGTAGATTGACGAATCACAAAGTCTATGGCGATGATATTGCCATTTTGGCTGGAGATGGATTACTCGCCTTTGCTTTTGAACTAGTTGCCACTCAAACACCAGAGAATGTTCCCAGAGACAAAGTTTTACAGGTAATTGCCCGCTTAGGCAGAGCGCTAGGCGCAGCAGGTTTAGTCGGTGGGCAAGTAGTAGATTTGGAGTCAGAAGGTAAATCTGATATTTCTCTCGAAACCCTGAATTTTATTCACAACCATAAAACTGCGGCCCTGCTGGAAGCTTGTGTGGTTTGTGGTGGTATCTTGGCAGGTGCATCGTCAGAAGATGTACAACGACTGACTCGCTACTCACAAAACATCGGTCTGGCATTCCAAATTATTGATGATATTTTGGATGTGACTGCAACTCAAGAACAACTAGGTAAAACAGCTGGTAAAGACCTGTTAGCTAAAAAAGTCACCTACCCTAGTCTGTGGGGAATTGAGGAATCACGCGCTAAAGCTCAACAGCTAATTGAGTCAGCTTGTGCAGAATTAGAACCTTATGGTAGTCTGGCACAACCACTCAAAGCCGTAGCTCACTTTATTGTTAATCGCAATAACTAGGACACACCAATTGGATTCTAAATTTTGGAGCCATTACCTTGTGGTGAATCAGCATTACTGGAGGTTAAGCTACTTCTCAGTAAATATTTTGCAAAAGTTTAGATTCATAGCCTTGAATCATAGGCTACTCCAAAAACCTCAAACAATATTTGGAATTAAAGCAGTCAAAGCATAGATTAGAACTATGTTGATAGCTGGAACTCCTGGAAATACTGAGTTTATACTCAGCACTTTGCTGTAGTTCCTTTTGAGATTTGGAATTTTTGGTTGCGTCTAATTTTTACTTACAAAATAATTACTGCTAATTTTAACTAACTGAACCAAAACACCATGCAGGACATAGCCGATATTTTAGACAACCGGGTGCTGGTGGTAGCGCTGATAGCTTGTTTTATTGCTCAAGCATTGAAACTGGTTATTGAGGTAGTCAAAAATCAAAAACTGAATGTGCGTGTTTTAGTTACGACTGGAGGTATGCCCAGCGCTCATTCGGCTCTAGTCACAGCCCTAGCAGCTGGTATTGGACAAACTGTTGGTTGGGCATCGCCGGAATTTGCCTTGGCCACAGTTTTTGCCATTATCGTGATGTATGATGCAGCTGGAGTTCGTCAAGCTGCGGGTAAACAAGCTCGCATACTCAATCAAATGATTGCTGAATTATTTGATGAAAAGCACGAATTTAGCCAAGACCGCCTCAAGGAATTACTGGGACACACACCAGTACAAGTAATAGCTGGTTCAGCTTTAGGGATCACTATTTACTGGTTGGCAAGGGCGGCTTATTAAAAGTATGAAGTGTTAAGTGTGAAAACCTTACAAGATAAACATTCTTTCTTTTAACTTTTGCCTTTTTCAACTGGCTACTGTACTTTGACGGCTGAACGTAGCAACACGACTTTGCGACTATCGACGAGGATGGCGAAAAAGCCACGCTCGTTAAGTTTTTGCAGCGTATTGTATGCCTGTTGTTGGTTGGTTGTATGCGTTGCTAACAAGTAAGGGCGCTGTCCATAAGAAGCGAAACCGACGTTACCTCCTACAACTTGTTGCACGCTATTCGCTAGTTCTGGACGGTTGTAGTAGTCTACTAGTACCGCGTAACCTTGTCCTAATGGTTGAGGATTATAGCTAACTGTAGGGACTGTTGCTGGTTGTTGAGTCACCTCGGCAGGCTTTGTCGTAATGATGGCAGATAACCCGACAATATTGTTGATATATCTTGCCCAACGATTTGCATTTTCAATAGTGTTAAAACCACCTATTCGCGTTACTGTGTCAGTGAGATATTGGCAGGTAGTAGTGGAAATCTCGTTAGGTAAAGCATTCCGCAATTGTCTTTGATATTCTGCTGTGGGAGTAATTACTAGTAATAAATATTCTCCGGGTTTGGGCGGTTGGCAGACAGGGATTTTTTGTTGGGCGTTCACAGAAATTGTAGTATTGATTAAACCTGCGATCGCTATTACCAATACACTAGATATAGTCTCAAATCTCTGCACAAAATTGGGACGCATAAGCTGGATTTTTTAAAAAATTCTATCTATTTTAGTAGTTCGTCACTAGAAAGTATGAAGTATGAAAAATATTTACATACCAAGTTCTTCTGGTCAAGCCAATTTTATTTCTCACTTCATACTTCATACTTTAGTTGACTAAGAAACACTAGCAAGAGATGCCAAAGGCTCTGGAATCGTTACTGAAGGTGCATTAAATTCTCCTGTAATCACGTATTCTAATCGCAGTTTCAGCCAGGTAATAAATTGGGGATTTGTAGATATAATTGCGGCTGCTGGTTTGGGACAATTAGCTTTAACTTCTAACATTTCTGGCGCTTCTAAAAAGGCTGGTTGTTCAACTAACCAAAAATCAATTTGTTTTTCATTTTCATGATAATGACGAGTGCGTTCTTTAAGCACTTCCTCTAGGGGTTCTTCTTGAACTAGAAAGCGCTGGCTGGCTAAAACGTAATAATATGTTTGCATTTTCATCCTTTGGTTAATAATGGGTTAAATCAGGATACAGAATTAACTCTGTATCCTGATTTAACTAACTCTTACGAAATTTTGAGAACCAAGAACTGAAGGGACAACTACTTCCTTTAATTTCACTATTTGTTTGTTGACCACCAGCTGTCAGTTTGTCTAAAAACAGCGTGTTGTCAAAATAGTGTTCTACGGAAATAATCTTTAAATCGTCGGTGACACGAGCAACACTCATACCGATAATTTCAATTGTCTCTCCAGTGGGTGCATAACCTTTGTATGCAGCTCTAAAATGTCCCCAGTGCCGCCACTTGAATGACACGTTTGGTGGCCCTGAGTACACTTCCAGCACTTCCCAAGGGAAACCTTGGGGAAATGTTGTGTGGAAGATTTTAGCTGATGATTCAAAGCTTTCTTCTGAAGCTTTGTAATGTTCAGAATCAGCCATAAACAAATTGTAAGTACCTTGGTTGCCTAACTCTGCGGCTGTGTACTCTTTTCCGCCATTGGTACTTACACGAAACTTGTCACTCACAACTGATAACCACTGCTGTGGATTAGATTTGAATGATACCTCCATCTCGAAGGTTCTTACCAAGTTTTGCACGATCGCTTCTAACGATCCTTCAACATGATGACATACACTTTCTTTGGCAAGATTTTCTTTGGAACGAGAATAATCAGGAGGTGTTTGATAGCGCCACTCAACATCCGTGCTGGCGGCGATAACTTTATCCCTATCTTGTACCCAAAGCGGTAGGTCGTGAGATTCTGGTGAGGTCATAAAAGTCTTAGTTGAGATTTTAATCAACAAAGTCTGAAAGCTGAAGCTCAAAGGCTGAAAAAACTTATTTCATACTTCACGCTTCACATTTCATCATTTTTTCTGGATTTCGCAGTTACAACCCCTCTTGATATTGAAGTTTAAAGCTGAAACATTCATTTCATACTTCATACTTCAGTATGGCTTGTTTCATCTCTCTGACTGCTCTTTCTATGCCAACTAAAGCTGCCCGACTGATGATAGTATGACCGATGTTTAGTTCTTCCATTCCTGGAAGCGCGGCGACAGGAGAAACATTCCAGTAAGTAAGTCCATGACCAGCATTCACGCGCAATCCAAAGTTGATTGCTTGTTTGCACCCTTGAGCTAATATTGCTAGTTTTTGCTGGCGATTGGTTTCATCTTTTGCTTCAGCATACTGGCCAGTGTGCAGTTCAATGAATTTTGCTTGTATTTTGACAGAGGCTTCGATTTGTGCTGATTCAGCATCGATAAACAAACTGACAGGAATGCCAGCGCTTTGCAGTTTATCGACAATTTCTCCTATTCTAGCAATTTGCCCAACTATATCCAGTCCGCCTTCTGTTGTGACTTCTTCGCGTTTTTCCGGTACTAACGTTACATAATCTGGTTTAATGTCAAGAGCGATCGCTACCATTTCATCTGTAGCGGCCATTTCTAGATTAAGATGGGTTCTCACTGTTTGCCGTAACAAACGTACATCTCGGTCTTGAATATGCCGCCTGTCTTCTCGCAAATGTACCGTAATTCCATCTGCACCCCCTAATTCAGCTAGTACAGCCGCCGCCACGGGGTCTGGTTCCACTGTCCGCCGCGCTTGTCGGATGGTGGCAATATGGTCGATGTTAACTCCAAGTGTAGGCAACCCTAGTCTCCTGATTCACAGTCCTCCGAACTAGATTTTAGCGGAAATCGGGATGGTAAAGTGAGGCAGGCGATCTCGCCCTGCTCATACTAAACTGCCAGAAAAATTGCTGTATAAATTAAAGCAGCGTCTGGAAGTTCCCGATCTTACTGAAGCACAAATTGTAGATTGGTTAGTGCGGTGAAAATATCAGAATATGATCGCCTTTAATTATGATGTGTTTGAAGTGCGATCGCACTCTCATTCCTTATAATGATAATTAAATTTAAGTCAGAGGCGATATGCTTTTAAAACTGCAACAAATTATCGTCAAACCGGGACAACAAATGTTGCTTAAAGATATTAGTTGGCAGCAGTTAGAAAATATTTTAGAAGAAATGGGAGATAAACGTGCCGCACGTATCTCTTATAGTAATGGTTGGTTAGAAATTATGGTTCCTCTCCCTGAGCATGAAAAAGATAAAGAGTTAATTGGTGATTTAGTCAAAATTTTATTAGACAAACTCCAGATTGATTTTGAACCATTTGGTTCTACAACACTTAAAAATGAGCGAATGCGGCAAGCAGTAGAACCAGATACCTCTTTTTATATTCAAAATCAAGCTGCTGTGATTGGTAAAAATAGAATTGATTTAAATATAGATCCACCACCAGATTTAGCAATTGAAGTTGATATTACCTCACGGACTCAATTTAATAACTATGAAATTTTAGGAGTTCCTGAACTTTGGCGATATACAAAACAAGGTTTAGAAATTTTTGTACTCCAAGATGGAAAATATATTCAATCTCAATCTAGCCCTAACTTTCCTAATATACCGATTATTGAATTAGTTAATGAGTATGTTCAGCAGTGTTTGACTAGCGGGAGAAGTCAAGCTATGCGTAATTTTAGGAAGTGGATGGAAAATAATTTATCAAACAGATAATCTAGGAAACTCTAATCAAAATTTTAGGCTGGTTTAATAAAGGCGATCGCTCTAGAAAAAATATTAAATAAAACTACCGTGGAATTGGTACAAAATCATATTTATCAGCACCTACTGGCTGAATTTGAAGTAAATAAATTGGAGGATATTTGCGATCGCCATGAGTGTTACTTGTCTCTAAACGGGCGAACCGCATCATCAGTTTTTCACTAAAAATATCTCATTCCCTTACAGTCAAAGGTAGGCGTACAGTAAAAGACGAGCCTACTCCTGGCTGACTTTTAACAAAAATCTCGCCGCCCATCATCTGGCAAAAATGCTTGCTAATGGCTAAACCTAAGCCAGTACCACCATATTTCTTGGTGGTGGAATTATCCCCTTGGGTGAAAGGTTGAAATAACTGTTGCTGTTGCTGATGAGTCATACCAATACCTGTATCAACCACCATAAACGAAATCATGCCCAAGGGGGAGTCTGAAGGTGAATTAGGTTTTTCACTTTTAACAGTTAGTGTGACTTTGCCATTAGTCGTAAATTTAGCAGCATTACTCAGCAAGTTTAAGAGTACTTGTCGCATTCTTGTCTGATCAGCATACATTGTTCCTAGCTGTTCGTCATAGTCTATTTCCAAGATGTTGCCATTTTTCTCAATGGAAGGCTTAATAGTCAAGACAAGATTATTAATCAGATTACCAATTTCAAATGTCTCTGGATAAAGAGTCATTTTCCCCGCTTCAATTTTTGACAAGTCGAGGATGTCGTTAATCAATTCTAATAAGTGTCTACCAGCGGAATTGATTGTTTCTAAATCAGTAATAAAGTCTCCCGATAAGTTTAAGTCTGTAGCATCATCTTGCAGGAGTTGGCTAAGTCCAATGACAGCATTCAAGGGTGTACGTAATTCGTGACTGACGTTAGCTAAGAATACACTTTTAGCTTTGCTGGCGGCTTCGGCTAATTCTTTGGCCTGTTCTAGTTGTTTGGTGCGTTCCGACACGCGCTCAATCAACCGATTGAGGGATTTTGCTAACAAGCCAATTTCATCTTCGGTGGTGACAGGGGCGCGTAAATCAAAATTAGATTTGCGGGCGACTTGTTCAGCGACTTGGGTGACAGTAATTACTGGTTCGGCGATCGCGCGACTGGTTCGCCAGGCGATAATAGCAGCGATCGCTACTGATACCAGCATACTCACCATCACAATTAATCTCTCAACTCCTTTCGCCTGCTCTACGTCTATTTGCCTGTCTTGCTCTTGATTTTCGGCAGTTTGCAGAATATTAGTTAACTTTTCGGAAAGATTATCTAACTGCATGGCGGTTTCACCACGCATTATCTTTAACAACGGCTCTCGAAATACAGCAATTTGCTGTGGTTGTAAAGGCTGCCGTTCGATTTCTTTTAAGACATCTTCTATTTGGTCAACGTAGGATTTTAAATTAATCGTATAATCTTCTAATAAAGCCTGTAAATTAGCACTTGTAGCGGCTAATTGCATAGGCTTTCTTTCAATAAAGCTGTCAATTTTCTGCTCTAAATCTCCAGCTTTACTCACGTTCTTTAAAAATTCCGTTTTTTTAGTTCGCAGTTGTTTAGAATCTTCTAATACTGCAACTAAATTAGAACTATGTAATTGCGCTCCCACTACTGCATTTTTATAGTTAGTTAGTAGTTGGCGTTGTTCTTGCGCTTGATTAAACTGCCTAATTTCTCGTCCTCGATAATAGTTGGCAATCACCAAACCAGTAAGTGAGCCAAAAAAGCCAATACCTATAGCTACAAAGTAGCCATAGCCAATTTTTTGATGTATCCGCCAAGAACTTGCTTTGAGTTTCCCACTGGAGGGAAATTCGATTGTTGGGAGTTCTTCGGTTGATGAATTTTCGGCTGGCACTTTTTTGCTTTCTGAATTACTGTCAATTGGGTTAGGCTTGTGAGTTTGCATTCCTCAAATCTCCTCGCCCTTCCGCAAAAATCGCCACATCAATTCCATCTTTAAAATTAAATTAACTGGTGATTAACACCTACACAATTTTTTGTAAGAAGCAGCGTAAATAATTCTTCTTTAAATAATTGTCATGACTTTATTGGATTTGGGTGATTTTGATATGAATGTATACAAAAACACTAGATAATCATAAAACTCTGTGTTTATATATAATCAATACTTTTCTAGAGTAAAGCTTATTCCGGAATTTTATACTTATCGTTACTGTTTATGAAACCTGATTAATAGTAGTCATCTTTTGAACTATTGGCTACACTACTACTAGATTTTGCTATTGCCTTGGGTGATACAAATACCTAAGTTCCAGATAGGCTAATTCATATCGCATCTTAGCATCAATTAGTAAGATTCCCAAACAAATTTTTAACTATCACAGTCTTGGCCAATAAAAAACCTCTGCCTGGTTGCTAATTCAGCAACATCCAAGCAGAAGAAGTTTAAATATATAAAGGGAGTATTCGCTGTTTTTTCCTCCCTGTCGGACAAATACGGAAATTTTTATCCTATTAGAGTACTAGGCGATCGCAGTTGAACGCAACTTGTCAACGGCTTGCTTCAACAATTCTGCCTTATCGGTTTGTTCCCAAGGCAAATCTAAGTCATTCCGTCCTAAATGCCCGTAAGCCGCGACGTCCTGATAAAAACGTCCGCCTCGTTCACTTGGTAACTTACGTAAGTTGAAAGCATGAATAATTCCTGCTGGACGTAGTTCAAAGTTTTCTTTGACTAATTCCAACAAAATTTCATCATCTACTTTGCCAGTCCCAAAGGTTTCTAGGAGAATACTAACTGGTCTGGCTACACCGATCGCATAACTCAGTTGAACTTCACATTTTTCTGCCAACTCAGCAGCTACAATGTTTTTGGCTACATAGCGAGCTGCATAAGCCGCAGAACGATCTACTTTTGTGGGGTCTTTGCCAGAAAAAGCACCACCACCATGACGGGAATAACCGCCGTAGGTATCAACAATGATTTTCCTACCTGTTAAACCAGAGTCACCTTGCGGCCCACCAATGACGAATTTGCCAGTGGGATTAACTAAAAAGCGGGTTTCTTGATCAGGCTTGATATTAATATCGCTAAAAACAGGTTCGACTACTGCCGTCCAGAGGTCTTGCTTAATTTTAGCTTGCACTGCTGCCTCATCAGTGATTTCCCCAATGGTCGCTGTGTGCTGCGTAGAAATTAGGATAGTATCAATGCCTACAGGTTTACCATCTTCGTAGACTACAGTTACTTGGGTTTTACCGTCGGGACGCAGGTATGACAACTCACCTGTTTTACGAACTGCTGCCAGTCGGCGAGCAATACGGTGTGCCAAACTGATAGGTAAAGGCATCAGTTCAGGGGTTTCGTTGCAAGCAAAGCCAAACATGATACCTTGGTCGCCTGCGCCGATTGTATCGAATAGTTCATCACTATCCTGTTGGCGAGTTTCTTGAGCGACGTTTACACCTTGGGCAATATCTGGCGATTGTTCATCTAAAGCAACGATAATGCTGGTACTGTTAGCAGAAAAGCCGTTATCTGCGTCAACATACCCAATTTCAGCAATTTTTTTGCGAGCCAGATTCACATAATTGACGTTAGCTTTAGTGGTGATTTCACCAGTAATTAGCACTAAACCAGTATTAACTACTACTTCCGCTGCTACACGACTACTAGGATCTAGTGTCAATAAGGTATCCAGGATTGTATCTGAGATTTGATCGCAGATTTTATCTGGATGACCTTCAGTGACTGACTCGGAGGTAAATAAATAACGTCGAGACAAAGAGATTTCCTCCTGTAATAGTATAACCACTGACTAAATATTAACTATTTAGTTCAGCTAATTATTTCTAGAATCATACCAGTCTTGACACATTCGGTAGTAAGTGTAGTGCGAGATTTTAAAAACACATAATCCAGCTCAGATATTTCAATACTCTGGACAATTTTGAGTTCAGGGAGTCGACAAGAAAGCTATCGACCCATTAAGGTGCTGATTAGAACAAACAAGCACCGGATCGGTGGCTGTATGGAAATTGTACAAAGCTTACTGACAAAAATGGGGATTTTTCGCAAACCTCAGATGAAAGGATTGACTGTTTGCCAAGACCTAACGCGGATAGACTACCGCAGTTGGGTAAAACACCCTCAGTCTTTTCAATGGCGAGTGTCAAACGACGGGCATTCAATGACCATTTGCTCGACACCTTTATTTCAACATTAGTAGGACTTACGCAAAACACCTCTCAAACTCTCATTTATCCGTGACCTCTGCATCTCTGTGGTTCGATTTTCCGTAGCCTGTGCGTAAGTCCTGATTAGGACTCTCGTCAATTGTAATTAAATCCCATCCTCATTACCAAAACCTCCGATCTTACGGCGTTATTGCGGCTTAATTTTGTCCGAAGTATTGTTATATAGCAGGGGATAGAAGACTGATTCCTGACTTGTGTTGCCATAAAAAAAGAGTGGGAGTAGGCATATCAAGCGCCTAATTCTCCCACTCAACATTTGCTACTGTAGAGTCCAGGAATATGTACAAACATTGCCCTTTTATTTAGGGGGCTAAGTTGTACGGAAATAGCAATATTTATACATATTGAATCCCGGTTGTAGCAAATGTGAAGCCTAATTAATGAATAAATTTTTCTCCAATTAATTATTTATAACTTTGATATTAAATCTCTATGAAAATCAACAATTAATTTGATGTTTGATTTGCTCGGTAGCCCCTGATAACAAAACCCTTGAAGTCGTTTATCTTTGATAAATTTAGCTCAGTTAATTTGTGTTGTGTTGCCATTTTGGCAGGTTTTTAACTACAGTGGGAAAAAATGCTAGAAACCCAAATTATAGTTAAGGAATTAAATCGGCTCAATATGATAGGGGTACAGCATTGCTGTACCCCTATCATCAAATATTTTATTTCAAAAGCTTTTGTATTATGGCAAGATTAATACTTTTGTAAAAGTGCCGGCAAAGAGTTTTCTTTGCGAATATCCATCAAGTCGGCTAGTGATTCTTTGCCTTTATCTAGGCGATATTGGTGTGCTGGTGGTAGAAATTCAACCAAAGTTTTGCTTTTTACGGAAAGTGGTTGTAAAGGCACAAACACTGGCAGATTCTGGGATACTTGTGGCTCCCATATTGTTTGTGGGAGTGATTTTAAAGCTTTTTGACGGCTGTAGACACGTTTTGGGATGTTGTGTAATGGAGTTGGGTTAAGCAACCGAAAAATGACATAGCAGCCACTACCACAACTGAATGCGATCGCCATTACCATCCATAAAGGTGTGGGATTGCTACGTTCAGGTGTAATTGGTTCTTCGATGATCACCGACATTGACTCTGTATCTGCCTGTTTTACACTGCCAACGTGACTGAGGCTGTAAAATGCCACAGTAGCTGTACCCATAATCATTGTAAAAATTCCAGTCAACAACACCAGAGGATGTTGTGCCAATAGAGCAATCAAAATGTTTGAGCGACCGTTTGAACCCAATTTAGTCTTTGTCGATTTGAGATTGGGTTCTATCAGTTGGGTTGGCTCATGGTTGACATTTTTACTATTTTCCATGATCAATTTGAGATTTATAGCCGTTCAGAGACATGATTATACTTAAGAAGTAAGTTATCAAGTATCTATAGCCAGATTTTGGCATAAAGCTGCTCCTGTCTAACTTAATTAGCAACTAAATCTCATCTTTTCTTTAAAAATCAGTACTTCTAATAAATTTATCCCCAACTAGTATTCACAATTTGCTCACTCAACTCAGTACTCAACACGGGCTGAACGCCCCGATACCGCTCTAAGCGCAGCCATGCCCGCAGGGCTTTACAGCACTCAGCACTCAGCACTTTTTACAGAATGTCTTTCTAAAGCCAATTGTATTAATCTATCCACCAAGTCAGGAAAAGCAACACCGCTATGAGACCAAAGTTGAGGATACATACTAGTAGCAGTAAAGCCAGGTAAGGTATTAATTTCGTTAATTAATATTTCTCCAGTCGCTTCTACATAGAAAAAATCTACTCTGGCTAATCCTGCTGCATCAACGGCGGCAAAGGCTTGTAATGCCATATCTTGAATTTGACGGCTGATATCCTCTGGAAGCGGTGAGGGAATTAGTAAATCGGCTCTACCTTCGGTATATTTAGTTTCGTAGTCGTAAAAATCGCTGTCAAAGGTAATTTCACCAACCACTGAGGCTTGGGGTTGATCATTACCTAATACGGCACATTCTACTTCTCTGGCGACCACTCCTGCTTCAACAATGATACGGCGGTCGTAGCTGGCGGCTTGGTCTAGTGCAGTTTCTAATTCTGAGCGCGATCGCACTTTGGCAATACCTACTGATGAACCTAAGTTAGCAGGTTTGACAAAACAGGGATAGCCTAATGTTGCCTCAATTTCATCGCCCAGTTTAGGGAATACGCAGGGATTTGACCAAACTTGCGCTCTTGTTAACGCTTTATATTTAACTTGGGGTAATCCGGCTTGCTCAAATGCCATTTTCATAGCAATTTTATCCATTCCTAGTGCCGAACCTAACACCCCAGAACCCACAAAGGGGACTTGCATTAACGTCAGCAAACCTTGAATTGTACCATCTTCCCCGTTGGGGCCGTGGAGAATGGGAAACCATACATCCACTTCTGCAACCTGGGAAGGAGATTGCCAACGTTCTAGGGTTTGAGTTTGGGAATTTGAGGAATTTTCGGACTCCAGCAAAGGTTTACCAGAAGCTAACACTTTTTGCGGTGCATCCCCAGCTAACCAACGTCCATCTTTGTGAATGTAGAAAGGCAGGATTTCGTATTTATTAGCATTTTGTTCTGCACTTAAAGCTTTAGCGATCGCTCTTGCCGAACTAATTGACACTTCATGTTCTCCAGAACGTCCGCCAAATAGCAATCCCACCCTGAGCTTAGTCATTTTTGGTACCTCTAGACTCCTATCGCAGATAGCGTATCACAACCTGTTGGAGTTGCTATATTTTCCTTTGCTTTACAAATATTCTCCAGTTAAGGATGAGCCAAAATTGCCGCATATTTAGGTATGTTTGTTTTATCAGGACAAACAAAGCCTATTCAACGGGAACAGGGAACAGTGAGTAAATTTTCTACCACCTATTGCCTCTGTAAAAGGCTTAGTAAGACTTTTATAAATACTGTTAAGATTTTTGAATGTTAAAAAAGCAACATCCCTTGGAAAAAAAACTCGGTTGGTCTTTGGATGAACGAGATCCAAAGTTCATTAAATCCATGATGCCTCTCTTGGGCTTGTTATATCGTCACTATTTTCGGGTGCAAACTAGCGGTTGGCATCATATCTCACCTCAGCAAAAAGTATTGTTTGTGGGTTCTCATAATGGCGGACTCGCAGCCCCCGATATGGCAATGATGATGTACGACTGGTTTCAACGTTTTGGTGTGGAACAACCCATATATGGTTTGATGCACCCCAGAGTTTGGGAAGTTGCACCACCTCTGGCACAACTGGCTGCCAAAATGGGAGCTATCATCGCTCATCCCAAAATGGCATACTCTGCTTTGTATTCTGGTGCAAGTGTCCTGGTTTACCCCGGTGGAGCAGAAGATGTGTTTCGACCCCATCATTTAAGAAATAAAATTTATTTTGCTGGCAGACAAGGATTTATTAAACTGGCACTGCGGGAAAACGTGCCGATTGTACCAGTAATTTCTGCGGGAGCGCATGACACCTTGATTGTCTTGGCGGATATCTACAAAATTCTCAACCAATTTCATGAATGGGGAATGCCTTGGCTATTAAATATTGATCCGGTGGTGTTTCCCATTTATTTAGGTTGGCCTTGGGGATTAGCCGTTGGCCCACTGCCCAATATTCCGTTCCCTGTATCTATTCATACACAGGTTTGCCCGCCGATTGTATTTGAACGCTATGGTAGGAAAGCCGCAAGCGATCGCACTTATGTAGATGAATGCTACGAATTGGTTGTGAGTAAAATGCAGTATCAATTGGATCAGCTAGTCTTACTCGCCGAAAAACCTTGATTTCAGTATAAGCTTGACAAATAGTCTCTCATCATAGAATGACTATTCCTACTAATTGCGGCGTTTAGTATGGCGTTCGTAATCTTCAAAACGTAATTTAGCGATCGCACTCCGCGAAATGGTTCTTGCTACAATACCCTCGGATCGACCCTTCGCACCTGCATCTAAGGCTACATTAGTTTCCGGTAAAATTGCCAGAAGCAACTCGTGTGCTTCTTTGATGCTAGTTGGTAAAGCTGGCACTTTTGCCAGTCGCGGCGTAAGTTCAAGTCCGTAATCTTTGGCTGTTTTACTCAGTTGTTCTTCATCCAAAAACAGTTGACCCCCATTGTTTCGCCACGCAGACAGTTGCTTGGTAGACTTGGCAAATAAGGTATCAATCTCTGTGAGAACAGCAATATCAAATAGCCGCCAGCCAACTCTTTGTTCGGCAGTATATTGTTTACTCGCAGAGGTAATCTTACCACCGTACAATTCAAGATAAACCACAGTGATACAATCCTGAGATGGCGGTAAAGAATTAGCAACATCTTTGAGTGAATTGACTATTCCCAGTGCAGGATTCCCAATCAAGTCCCCTTTGGCAAATAAAAGCTCTTCTCGACTGCCTAAAACAAAGTTCCCATCAGGTAGCAAAATTATCCGCGAGTTTGTGCCATCGACTTTTTCCGTCAAAATTACTTCACTGTCAAAAATGACGGTTTCTTCCAACAATGCGCCTTTGTCTCCAAGTGAGTGATAAGTCGGAATGCTGGGATATTTAGTCATAGAGTTGAGTTTATCTAGATCACAACTCCGTAATGAAAAATCTTCACTCATACAATATTTGTATTATTTAAAATACAATTGTAATATATTAATTAGGCGATCGCATGACTATTTTAGAAACGGGTGCAGCATATAGCAAAATTCGCTTTGATTTACCGCCAAAAGCTAAAGGTAGTCCGCTACACTACCACACCGAAATGAGCGAAACCTTTACTGTTCTCCAGGGTTGTCTAGAAATGGAGTTTGGACACAAGGGAAATCGGCGGACGCTGTATGCAGGAGAAAGTCTACACGTTCCCGCAGGTGTGCATCACAGTTTCCATAATCCTTCTGATGATTGGGTAGCCTTTACTAGTGAAAATAAACCTGCTGCTGGATTTGAGCAGTTTATCCGGTCAATGTATGGTTTAGCAATTGATGGCAAAGTGAATCACGAAGGAATGCCAACTAATTTGCTGTACTTTGCCTTGTTGCTGAAAAAAGCCGATATAGTTCTTGTCGGTATTCCGCGAGTGGTGCAAACCCTGTTAGTGAGTTTGTTGGTGCGCCTGGGTGATGTGATGAGCGTCGAGCGATCGCTTGTGAAATACTGGAATAAATGAAGCGTTGATTAATGGTGGGGGAATTACTGGCGATCGCTACAGCATTTTTTGTTTGAGTGCAGTACAAGTTGATAGGGAAATGCACCTCACTGGAATTAAAATTAGCAAATTATGGTAATCTCTTTCTTTCTGCAATTCTTTCTTCGTTATTCATTTGCAATAAATGAACAGTAGTACGTCCTACATCCGTCAATCCCACGATAGTTAGTTCTGAAAAACTGAAGTGTTCAGACCACTGTTGAGTACGAGGGTTAAATAAAAAACTGAAAACACCTGTTTGTGGATCAAAAGAGCCTAAATCAGTACCTTTGTGACGATTACAACGCCAGCAAGTAAGTGCTAAGTTTTCTGCATCTGTTTTACCATCATGCTTTTCAGCAATAATATGGTCGATTTCATGGGGGAAGAACGCGACTTTAGTCGGTAGCAAGCAATACTCAGACTTGTGATTAGATCGTTCTTCGACTAAACGACGCAGCGCAACTGGAACATCACTTAAGCTCACGATTGGCTGCCTAAATAAGCTAAATTACCCGTTTTAATCATCACTATCAAATGCTCAATCTTCTCGTACTCATCTAGTTCTTTTAATTCAACAGGTGTGAGTTCCCCAGCTTTAGAGCGTGTTACCAAAGTACGTAATCGCTCTTGCATTTGTGGTGTCGGTTGAAATTGAGCAATTTGTTCGGCTGTGGGATTGCTGGCTAGAAAGTCGAGAATATATCGATAAATTTCTGCGGGGATTGCTGGTTGTTGCAAACTTAAAGCCAGTAATTCCGGTAAGCGATCGCCAACTTGTGCTAGTTGTTGAGATAATTCTTCTGATACTTCTAGGGTAATTTTTGGCATATAGCAGTTGGCTGATTAGTTTGGACTAGAATATTTAATTTTCAAAAGGTGTTCTACTCATAATCTTATGATGTTATTTAAACTGAAGCCATTTCAGGGATTTGATCAGGAGATAATGGTTCAAAATAAAGCACCATCATTTTTTCTGGACGTAAACCAACAGATTCGTAAACACGTCCATCACGATCACTAAATTCAACTTCAAATGCTGCACCATCCGCCAACACTTCGACCACAGTACCAACTTGTCCCCGGCATAGGCTGTACTCTGGAAGGTCAACTATTAGGGCAACTACATCAAATAACTGAAATGAATTGTTGGTCATGATTTTACCTCATAATATTAAAGAGGATAACAGGTTGTTAGCTTGGGAATATTAGACTCATTCTCAATAATCCAGCCACTACGAATTAATGCGATTCTACCTTTCCATTCAAGTGAAAAGTCTAAAGTATATCGCTGTCCGAATTCATCACATCGTCCTAATTGGACTTCATAAGTTTTCACAACTTCTAGAAGAATTTGACGCAACTCTTCAGCATCATCAGCACTTATACCCAAAATCGAGGAAAATAGTCTAGCTTTGTGTTTTCCTGTACTATGTTCAGTATTGAGGCAGTAATCAAGAAGCTTGCGAATATCAACTACCGCATTTTCGGCATTTGGAATTGTATTCAATTTGCTAGTTTTTCTATCTTCGATTTTTTGTTTTACTTTGAATAGCGTAGCTAGAACATCAACGCTGAGATTGCGTATAACCTCTTCTTCTGCCTCATTACAGTCATAGACTACATAAGTCCATACACCTGGATTGCCAGCTTCTGCACTCTCACCTTCATAAAAGGTAGTTGTACTATCCTCTTCACATTTATAATTGGCTGAATATATGTCTTCCCAGTCTAAATTTGAACTCTTTCGTACATTTTGAATAACATCAAGTATGCCATCAATATGATGAGATTGAGTTTCAATTTGTACTAGACGTTTTCCACTCCAAATATAGTTGTGTATCTCAAGAGACATGAGCAGTTTTATCCTTGAGCTTAATTGCTAGGTTCAAAATTAGACTGATATCACTTGCCGCACTTCTATTGGTTCACCAGTCAAACTAAAAGCGCGAACTTCGGTGATTTTGACTTTCACCAATTGCCCTTTGAGTTCATTAATATCGCCTGTAAAAAATGTCAGACGATTGCCGCGTGTGCGTCCCATGACTTGGGTTGGATCTTTGGAATTTTGGTCTTCGACTAATACTTCTTCGATGCGACCAAAATAACGCTGCGATCGCGCGGCTGCTTTGATGTTCACTAAATGGTTTAATCTTTGTAGGCGATCGCTTTTGACTTCTTCGCTCAGTTGATTTTCCCATAACGCGGCGGGTGTACCTGGACGGGGTGAATAGGCCGCGGTGTTCAATAGGTCAAAACCAATATCTTCAACTAGTTTCAAGGTATTTTCAAACTGTGCTTCTGTCTCACCGGGGAAACCAACAATGGCATCGCCACTAATTGAAGCATCTGGCATATACTTGCGAATCGTATCGATAATTCGCCGATATTTTTCGTGGGTATAACCTCGTGACATCGCTTTTAAAAGTTCGTTATCCCCAGATTGAAAGGGAATATGGAAGTGTTCGCAAACTTTAGGCAATTCTGCACAAGCTTTAATTAATCTTTCTGTGAAATAACGGGGGTGACTGGTAGCAAATCGTAAGCGTTCTACTCCCGGTACATCATGGACGTAATACAGCAAATCTGTAAAGGTGTGCAGATGTCGTCCTTCTGGTGTTACTCCGGGTAAATCTCTACCGTAAGCGTCAATATTTTGACCGAGCAAAGTTATTTCTTTATAACCTTGTCGGCCTAATTCTACCATTTCTGCACGAATGGCTTCGGGTGTGCGGGACTGTTCTACACCACGCACGTTGGGAACTACGCAATAAGTACAGCGTTCATTACAGCCATAAATTACATTCACCCACGCCGTCACTTTGCTATCTCGTCGCGGTTGGGTGATATCTTCCATAATATGGACTGCTTCAGTAGCGACAACTTGATTGCCTTCAAATACTGATTCCAGCAAATCTTTGAGACGGTTGGCGTGTTGTGGCCCCATAACTAAATCTAATTCGGGGACACGGCGCAATAATGCTTCACCTTCTTGTTGAGCAACACAACCAGCCACAACTAAGGTTAAATCTGCTTTTTCGTGTTTGCGCTTGGCTTGTCTACCGAGGTAAGAATATACTTTCTGCTCTGCGTTATCTCGAATGGTGCAGGTGTTGTAGAGAATTACATCTGCATGATTCGGATCTTCGGAAAACTCAAAGCCCATGTCTTCTAAAATGCCAGCCATGCGCTCTGAGTCGGCTTTATTCATTTGACAACCGAAGGTAGTAATGTGATAGCGGCGTTTAGAAATGGTCATGGGAATTGTGCTTAATTAGCTTGGTGTTAGATATACTGTTTTTCTATTCTATAGTTTTAAACGCAGAGGTACGCGAAGGGTAACGCGGAGGTACGCGGAGTGATTTCATGGATTCCCTCTTCCCTTGTTCTCTATTCCCCCGCCCCCAACTGTGGCACAATAAAGAACTGTAATAAAAAAATATTGTTAAGGTAATTTAGTGACTCCAACTGCTCAATCCACGGCAAGTGCGCGTCGCGTGGTATTTCCATTTACGGCAATTGTAGGCCAGGAAGAAATGAAACTGGCGCTGCTTTTGAACGTGATTGACCCCAAAATCGGTGGTGTCATGATTATGGGCGATCGCGGCACCGGCAAGACAACAACTATCCGGGCGTTAGCGGATTTGTTGCCAGAAATCCCTGTAGTTGCTAATGACCCCTTCAATAGTCACCCCAGCGACCCTGATCTGATGAGCGATGAAGTCCGCCAACAACTACAACAAGGTGCGGATATTCCCGTAGACCACAGGAAAGTTCAGATGGTAGACCTGCCATTGGGAGCTACAGAAGACCGGGTATGTGGCACTATCGACATTGAGAAAGCTTTGTCTGAGGGTGTGAAAGCCTTTGAACCAGGACTACTGGCTAAAGCTAACCGAGGCATTCTTTACGTGGATGAAGTCAACTTGCTTGATGATCACCTTGTAGATGTGTTACTCGATTCCGCTGCTAGTGGCTGGAACACTGTAGAACGGGAAGGAATTTCTATCCGCCACCCAGCGCGGTTTGTCCTTGTTGGTTCGGGGAACCCGGAAGAAGGCGAATTGCGTCCCCAGTTACTCGACCGTTTTGGAATGCACGCCGAAATTCACACGGTGAAAGAACCAGCCTTGCGGGTGCAAATTGTCGAACAACGCTCGGAATTTGACCAAAATCCGCCAGTATTTCTGGAACAGCACAAAACAGAGCAAGAATCACTCCAGCAGAAAGTTGTCAATGCCCAAACTCTGTTACCAGAAGTCAAAATTGACTATGATCTGCGGGTGAAAATTTCGGAAGTTTGTTCTGAGTTAGATGTGGATGGTTTGCGGGGTGATATTGTGACCAACCGCGCCGCTAAAGCATTAGCCGCCTATGAAGGACGTACCGAAGTCACCCTTGATGATATCCGACGGGTAATTACTTTGTGCTTGCGTCACAGGTTGCGGAAAGACCCTCTTGAGTCCATTGATTCTGGCTATAAAGTGGAAAAAGTTTTTGCTCGTGTTTTTGGTGTAGAGTTGCCAGAAGAAGATTTAGCAAAGAAAAACGGCACAGGACAAATTAAAACGGGTGTGCGCTAATTTTCTCTGAAAGTAAAAAGTAGGGGCGCAAGACTATGCGCCCTGAAATTCATCTGATTTATTGAGTATGAGATTTTGGCATTTTTGGTTAAACAGTCTGTTTTTGTCTAGCCAACATCAACCCGCCCATTTTATTGAGTTTGTCATGTTAGTTCTGACAATATTACTGCTCGGTATTTGGGGAGTTACACAAGAATTACCTTATATGCTCTTATGCCTGAGTTATGCCATTGGAGCAGCTATTTCTATGTTAGTCCGAGAAGCGATCGCACCTTCACCCCAAGCCAAAATTTCTCGCTTTACTGCCTTATTATTACTTGTAATTAGTCTCTACGGTTTTGTGGATTTTCTGTAAGTTAGTCAATGGTCGATAGCACAGTGCCAGACAGTTAATCAACCAATGACAAATAACTAACTCCATCCTTGCATTTCTACGAGTTCTATACACAACTCATTAATTTTTTCTAAGTCAGGTTTATGAGGCAAATATGATGTTTCATAAACGGCATCCATTTGGGCAACTAAATCTTCTGCCATCTGCATTACCTGTTCATAACTATATTTTCCCTGGAGAATGGCTTTTAAATCATCAACATCGCCAGCAATTCTTCTATCAACAATTACTTCTCCTTGCTGCAATATTTCCAAACCACTGCGGAGTAATCTAATGCAGTGCATTCCATGTTTCAGGTCATACCCAGACTGTCTTTCCATTTCGGCTCTAGCTGGATTACGATTTTTTTGCCAAGATAAATATGCTTTCCACTCTCGTAAAGCAATTTGATAGCTTTGACTTTTTTGCAGCAACCGAATAAAGTCTTTGCGACCATGAGTTAAATTTTCGGTATATTCTAAAGTTTCAGTAGGTAAAGTATATTGTTTCAATACACCTTTAAAATCAATATCTGCTGTGAGCAATTTATATAATTGCTCTGCTTCTTCTAAAAATTCAATTCTTCCTTTAATTAATACATAAAGATACTCTAAAAAAGCGTTTAACTCATCTTTGCTGAGTGTTTCTTCATTTTCTATACCATAATCAGCGGGTAGTGGTTTCTTTTGCGGTGGATTTAACAACCACTTACGATGAGTTTCCATCTTTTTGATTTGAGCAAAAGCATAACCTGAATAAGTGTGCTTAACTTTCTTAGTCAAAAATAAATTTCTGTGTTTAATTAAATGTTGTCCAACTTCAGTTAATACAGGATATTTATTCAACCACAGCAATTCTAAAATATTAGGATTTGCCCCTGCTAATAATTGCAGAATTTTTCTTAACTCATAGATAACTGTATCTTTATTCCCATCAATAAACGGAAATATCCCTGGTTCATCCCAACCAGCATCTTTTTGTTCGATATTGTCAAATCCCAAATAATATCTTTTGGGTGCAATAAATACTCCCCGAAAATCCAAATCTGAGTCAGGACGATTTAATCCATAGCCGTGACTACCTGCTAAACCAATCAAAATACTTCTTTGTTCGACTTCTATTCTTTTCATCTCAAATGATTAAAATAGCTATCGTAACTCATTCCATTTTAGATTTTAGATTTTGGATTTTGGATTTGGGTGGTGCGTTGCGCTACAACACACCCTACTGAAATTAAAACGCAAAGACACTCAAAAAACTTTGCGTCTTTGCGCGGCAGTCGCTTCAAGTCGGCAGAGCCGCCCAACGCGCTGCCTTGCCTTTGCGTGAGATATTTAATTACTCCGCTACACCATCTCCGATGATGTTTGCACCACTGGCTGTGGTTGCGGTTGGAACATGAACAAGGAGTAAACTACATCTCGGCGGATGTTGACCATCATATCGAGGAATAGTTCATAACCTTCGCTCTTATATTCAATTAGCGGGTCTTTTTGACCATAACCACGTAAACCTACAGACTCACGTAAAGCGTCCATTTGTTGCAGGTGTTCGCGCCACAGAGTATCAATCCGCTGCAAAATAAAGAAGCGTTCGGCTTGGCGCATTAACCCTGGTTGAACTTGGTCAATTTGCGCTTCTTTCATGTCGTAGGCAATTCTCACCTGTTCGTGGAGAAATGCTTTAATTTCAGTGACAGACATATCTTCTAACTGACTCGCCTGCATATCAGATAGCAGATAAACGAATTCTTTGACTTTCTCCACCAGCTTTTCTAACTCCCACTCTTCGGAAGGTAGATCGGCGTTGATGTAATAGTCAACGATGTCGTCCATCGTTTTTTCTGCATATTTAATAACTTGTTCTTTCAAGTCTTGACCTTCTAATACCCGACGGCGTTCGGCGTAGATGGCGCGACGTTGGTTGTTCATTACCTCGTCGTATTCAAAAACCTGTTTCCGAATGTCGTAATAGTAGGTTTCAACTTTTTTCTGTGCGCCTTCTAAGCTGCGGGTTAGCATTCCCGACTCGATGGGCATATCTTCTTCAACTTGGAAGGCGTTCATTAAGCCAGCGACGCGATCGCCTCCAAAGATCCGCAATAAGTTATCCTCTAAACTGAGGAAGAATCTGGTGGAACCAGGGTCGCCTTGTCGTCCGGCGCGTCCCCGCAACTGGTTATCAATGCGGCGTGATTCGTGGCGTTCTGTGCCAATTACGTGTAAACCACCGATTTCGATCACGTTATTATGTTCGCTGTCGGTAAACTCTTCATATTCGTGTTTGACACGATTATATGCTTCCCGCAATCGCTGAATTACTGCGTCTGTGGTGGGTGCTTTTTCGGCAGCTACAGCCACTTTATCTTCTGCTTCTAATTCTGGTAAACTGCGATCGCCATATTCCCGCACAGCAAAATCTACTGCTTCTTTGAGTAGTTTTTCGGTTTCTTTTGATAGCTGGGTGGGGAAGATTTCTGGTGAAGCTTTCCAAGTTTTAACTTTTTTCCCTGGTGTAAAGCCTTGACCGCCACCATGTCCTGTGGGCATACTACCGCTGGCCCTTTGGATACCGAAGACATCTTCGTCTTCTGGTTGGACGATGCGCGGCATAAAATATTCCCGTAACTTCAACCGCGCCATGTATTCAGAGTTACCACCAAGGATGATGTCTGTACCTCTACCAGCCATGTTGGTTGCAATGGTGACAGCACCTCTGCGCCCTGCCTGAGCGACAATTTCGGCTTCTCGTTCTACGTTTTCGGGTCGAGCGTTGAGCAATTCGTGGGGAATACCAGCTTGTTTGAGCAGATTGCTGAGAAGTTCTGATTTTTCTACACTAGTGGTTCCCACTAATACAGGGCGACCAAGTTCGTGCATTTCGGCACATTCTCTGGCGATCGCCTGCCATTTACCCGCCTCTGTTTTAAACACCAGATCCGATAAATCTTGCCGTCTTCTGATTCTGTTGGTGGGAATTATACTGACTTCTAGTTTGTAAATTTTTTCAAACTCAGCTTCTTCTGTCTTAGCAGTTCCCGTCATCCCGCCTAGTTTGGGATACAGCAAGAACAGATTTTGGTAAGTAATTGTCGCTAAAGTTTGAGTTTCTGGCTGAATTTCTACGTGTTCTTTGGCTTCAATGGCTTGGTGTAGACCATCACTCCAGCGCCGTCCTGGTAACACCCGTCCGGTAAATTCATCAACGATGACTACTTCGCCATTGCGAACAATATAGTTGACATCCTTTAAGAACAGTTCTTTGGCTTTCAGTGCATTAAAGACAAAATGCGCCCAAGGATCTTCGGGGTCAAATAAATCTGTCACGCCCAAAAGTTCTTCTGCTTCCGCAAAACCTTCATCTGTCAACAAAACGTTACGGGCTTTTTCATCTACTTCGTAATGTTCTTCTTTTTTGAGAGTGAAGGCGATTTCTTCTGCTTGTAAGTATTTTTCTGTTGGTCTTTCTACCTGACCAGAAATAATCAGCGGTGTCCGCGCCTCATCAATCAGAATTGAGTCTACTTCGTCAATTACACAATAGTTAAAGGGGCGTTGTACAACATCAGCCATTGATGTAGCCATGTTGTCGCGCAGGTAGTCAAAGCCTACTTCACTATTGGTAACGTAGGTAATATCACATTCATAATTCTTCTGGCGTTCACTGGGATTCATGGTCGACTGAATTAGTCCCACACTCAACCCTAAGAAGCGATGCACCTGTCCCATCCACTCCGCGTCCCGGCGAGCTAGGTAATCGTTCACAGTAACGACATGTACGCCTTTACCTGAGAGCGCATTTAAATAACTCGGTAAGGTGGCTACCAGGGTTTTACCTTCCCCAGTTTTCATTTCCGCGATTTGCCCAGTGTGTAGGATAATACCGCCTAACATCTGGACATCAAAGTGCCGCAATCCTAAGACTCGCCGTCCTGCTTCTCTCACCACGGCAAAGGCTTCAGGTAGAATGTCATCCAGAGTTTCACCTTTGGCGAGACGCTGTTGGAATTCTCCTGTTTTACCTTTTAAATCATCATCAGAGAGAGCTTTAATTTCTTCCTCTAAGAGATTAATTTCCGTGATATAAGGTTGGTATTTTTTTAGCTTACGAGCGTTGGGATCGCCCAACAAGAGTTTTAACATGGCGGTTATGGAACTAAATCAAGGGGGATGGGAAATATGACTTTGGTATTGATTATAAGAATTTAACCTAACCCAGCCTTTTTGGTTGCAGATGGGTAGGAAATGAAAATTCACTCAAAAACGTAGATCAAATAAATCTACTAAAAGATTTGCTTTTATTGTACGTTTGATTTTGAAACTCTATTAATACTATCATTTCGCCCGAAACTGAAGCAGTGAACCCCGACCATAGTATATTAGCGATCGCCCCCATGATATCGTGTCTGGTAATCAGCTTGCTGGGTGTAAGGGTATAAGGGTGTAGGTGAAGATAAATTTTACACCTAGTCAATAACCGCAGAAAATAGTAGGTTGCTTGGAGCGACAGCGCAACCCAACATCCACAGATTTTTGTATTTAGTCAAATGTTCGAGTTTTGAAAGTAATGTTTCAGCCTTTTTGCTCGAACGTTGAAGTTCAAAGAGTGAAGGTTGAGCCTCTGAGGGTGAAGTTTCAGCCTTTTTACTCGAACGTTGAGGTTCAAAGAGTAAACGTTCGAGTTCTGAAGGTGAAGTTTCAGGCTTTTTGCTCGAACGTTGAGGTTCAAAGGGTGAAGGTTGAGCCTCTGAGGGTGAAATTTCAGCCTTTTTGCTTGAACGTTGAAGTTCAAAGGGTGAATGTTGAGCCTTTGAGGTGGAAGTGTCAGGAAATTTTCTGCGTTGGGTGTTGTGGGATGTGGTTTTGTCTCACGCAAAGGCGCAAAGACGCAAAGGGTAAGAGGGGAGTTTTTGAGTTTTTTCACAAGTGCTTTGCGGAAAGTGCTGAGTCCGGCATGATTTACTTAACAGTCATCAGTGAACAGTCAACAGTAATCAGCAATATATTTTGAAGTCCCTCACTTCTAAAAAGTGGTAGTCAACAAGAGTCAAATCCCCAACTAAAACCCTGATAACTGTTCCCTGATAACTGATAACTGACTTAATACAAGCTTGTGAGTTGAGTGTGAAAAAATTACTCAGTGCGATTAATGCTGCGGGTATGTGTCTTGCACCTTGGATGGTAGCGGGTGCAATGACAACAGGGTTAGTTTTAAGTATGCCAATTGAGGGGATAGCGCAACAACAAACCCCCGCATATTCAGCCGAGCAACAAGCAGCTTTAAAAGAAGCGGAGGAACTAAATCAGCAAGCATTCAAGTTATATCAAGAAGGTAAATACAGTAGCGCCATCTCCTTAGCAGAACGCGCTTTAGCTATCCGAGAGAAACTGTTGGGGAAAGTTCATCCTGATGTCGCTACTAGCTTGAATAATTTGGCTCTACTGTACTATACACAGGGAAATTATCAACAAGCAGAACCATTGTATCTTCGTTCTCTGGCTATCTATGAGAAAGTGCTGGGGACAGAAAATCCCGATTTCGCCACTAGCTTGAATAATTTGGCTGAACTGTACAATGCACAGGGAAATTATCAACAAGCAGAACCATTGTATCTTCGTTCTCTGGCTATCTTAGAGAAGGTGCTGGGGAAAGAACATCCCTCGGTCGCCACTAGCTTGAATAATTTGGCTGAACTGTACAATGCACAGGGAAATTATCAACAAGCAGAACCATTGTATCTTCGTTCTCTGGCTATCTTAGAGAAGGTGCTGGGGAAAGAACATCCCTCGGTCGCCACTAGCTTGAATAATTTGGCTGAACTGTACAATGCACAGGGAAATTATCAACAAGCAGAACCATTGTATCTTCGTTCTCTGGCTATCTTAGAGAAGGTGCTGGGGAAAGAACATCCCTCGGTCGCCACTAGCTTGAATAATTTGGCTGGACTGTACTATACACAGGGAAATTATCAACAAGCAGAACCATTGTCTCTTCGTTCTCTGGCTATCCGAGAGAAGGTGTTGGGGAAAGAACATCCCGATGTCGCCCAAAGCTTGAATAATTTGGCTCTACTGTATTTGGCAAAGGGTGATATTACCAGTACTACCGATTTCTTACGCCGTGGGCTAGAAGTTGAAGGGCAAAATCTTAATCTGATTTTTGCTGTTGGCTCTGAACAAAGAAAACAGAGTTACCTTAGAACTTTTGCAGGTGCAACTTATCGTAGTATTTCACTGTCCTTGCAGGAAGCTCGCAATAATTCATCTGCCGCATCTCTGGCTCTGACTACTGTACTCCGTCGCAAAGGTTTGGTATTAGATGCCGTAGCCGACAGCATCCAAATCTTACGCGCTCAACTTGACAAAAACCCAGAAACTCAAAAATTATTCACTCAATGGCTGCAAGTACAACAGCAACTCTCAGCATTAATATATTCTCAACCAGAAAAACAAACTGCTAACCCAAAAACTCAGTTAGAACAACTGGAAGCAGAAAAAGAAAAAATAGAAGCAGCTATCAGTTCTAAAAGTGCTGAATTCCGTCAGCAAACACAACCAATAGAGTTAGCAACCATTCAAGCCAAAGTCCCCAAAGATGCAGCATTAGTAGAGATTGTCCAATATGAATCATTCAACGTCAAAGCCAAAACGGATGCTCAAAAGTTAGGTAAACCACGTTATGCGGTGGCGGTGTTGCGCTCATCTGGCGAACCTAAATGGCTTGATTTGGGTGAAGCCGCAGAAATTGATAAGTTAGCTATTGATTTCCGAGCAAATTTAGCCACAGAAAGAACATTCAAAAAACTCGCCCGCAGTTTAGATGAAAAATTAATTGCACCCATCCGCCCTTTATTGGGTGATGCAAATCATATTTTAATTTCACCCGATGGGCAATTAACATTAATTCCTTTTGAAGCATTAAAAGATGAGCAAGATAAGTTTCTGATTCAGCGTTACGCTTTTTCTTACCTCACAAGTGGACGGGATTTATTACGCTTTGGGTCAAATAATAACAACGGTTCCGCACCTGTGGTGTTGGCAGATATTGACTACGATAACCAAAAACAAACTGTTGCTTCTGCAAAAACATCTGGTTCACGCAGTTCCCAAAATCGGCGTTCTGGTGATTTAGCAACCTTGATATTTGAGCCGTTAGCTAATACTGAAGAGGAAGCTGAAGCAATTAAAAAGGTTTTACCTAATGCCAAATTACTGTTAGGTAAAGATGCCACAGAAACCGCAGTCAAACAACTACAAAGCCCCAGTATTTTACACCTGGCGACTCACGGTTTCTTCATCGCTGATAAAGAACAAAATCTCAACGCCTCACGAGATTTAGAATTAACACCACGCCAACCGAAGATTTTAGAAGTGGAAAATCCTTTGTTGCGTTCTGGTTTAGCGTTGGCTGGGTTTAATAAACGTAAACAAGCAACAAATAATAATGATGATGGTGTGTTGACGGCATTGGAAATTGCTGGTTTAGATTTGAATTCTAATCAATTAGTTGTGTTGTCAGCTTGTGACACTGGTAAGGGTGATATCAAGGTTGGCGATGGTGTTTATGGTTTGCGTCGGGCTTTGGTAATTGCTGGTTCGCAAAGTCAAGTTTTAAGTCTATGGCAAGTTGATGATGCGGCGACGAAGGATTTAATGGTGAAGTATTACCAGAATTTGCAAGCAGGTAAAGGGAGACATGAAGCGTTGCGTTCTGCACAGCTAGATTTGCTGAAGGAACATGAGCATCCCTATTTTTGGGCGGCGTTTGTTCCTTCTGGTAATTGGACTCCGTTGCATAATAAGTAGGAAATTTAGATCCCCGACTTCTTAAAGAAGTCGGGGATCTGAGCCTCACATAATTACTGAGAATTTTCCGCTTCTGGAGAAAGGCGACGAAAATTATATTGTTCTGCGCCAGGATGACAGCTAACACAGCTATTAATTTGTACTGGGCGCGGTAAATCAACTTTTGGGTGCAAGGCTTTGAATAAACGAGATTTATCAACGCGATAGGGTGTTTCTTCGTCTTGGCGTTGGGTACGGGAGAAATTAACAAGATACCGCCACACAAGAATCCGGGGTGGATCGATTAATGGCTGGAGTTGCACACCATAGTGCTGGGTGTCTTCTAAGAGATTTTTCCAGGTTTGGGTGGGTAAAACTTGTGGTGGGATGGGAATATGACACTTAGCACAATTTTCTATATATAATTCTTGTCCTAGCTCATACTGAGCCGGGATAACATCAACTGTTCCTATTTCTGAGGTTGGAGTAGCACTGTAAACGCTAGTTGCAGAAGTAAATAGCCAACCCATAACCAGACTCCAAGCCACAATTACCAACACTAAACCGAAAGATTGGCGTTTGAGTTGGCGAGTTTTGCGCTTTACAAGATTTGACATTCCTCACATTCCCAGATACTTAGTTGCGGAGCTTGTAGCTAATAATTTAGACTTGTGCAGCATTATCTATGTTGCGAGTTTGGGTAGGTATTTTAATTATTCAGCATTGCGATCGCATCTCTCATATCATCATCCTAAATCCAAAAACCCCAGCAATGAACCGGAGTATACTAGAAAAGTGTGAAGTATTTAGATTTCAATTTCATACTTCATACTTCACACTTCATACTTCAGCCTTAATTAACACCTGTGGAACTATCGTGTAAATCAGAGTACGCAATTCTAGCCCTAATAGAAATGGCAACTCATTACGAAAACGGCGAACCGATGCAAATTCGGCAAATCGCGGCTACACAAAACATACCCGATCGCTATTTAGAACAACTACTAGCAACTTTGAGACGTGGGGGTATCATCAAAAGTCAACGCGGCTCTAAAGGTGGCTATTTATTGTCGAAAGAACCGTGGAAAATTACAATATATGAAGTTTTAGAATGTTTAGAAGGCCTAGATGTGCGGGTGAGTGAAGAAACAAACAGTCTCAAAAGCGTAGATAGTGCGGTTGTCGATGAAATCTGGCAAGAAGCTTGTCTCGCAGCAAATTCTGTTTTGCAAAATTACACAATACAGAATCTTTGCGAAAAAAGAGATGCCCGCAAGCAGTTAGACATTATGTATTACATTTAGTTATTAGTCAGTGGTCAATGGTTTGGACTATTGACTATTGACTATTGACTAATAACCAAGAAATATTATGCGAATTGCTCGTAACATCACAGAAATTATTGGTCGTACACCCTTAGTACAATTAAACCGTATTCCCCAAGCAGAAGGATGTGTGGCGCAAATATTAGTGAAGTTGGAAAGTATGAACCCATCGGCATCAGTGAAAGACCGAATTGGGATTAGTATGATTAATGCTGCGGAAGCGGAGGGGTTGATTGCTCCGGGAAAGACAGTATTAGTAGAACCAACATCGGGAAATACAGGCATTGCCTTAGCAATGGTAGCAGCCGCTAAGGGTTATCGATTAATTTTGACTATGCCCGATACCATGAGTGGCGAACGACGGGCAATGTTACGAGCTTATGGGGCAGAATTAGAACTCACCCCCGGAATTGAAGGTATGGGTGGCGCAATTCGCCGCGCTCAAGAGATAGTTAATACTACACCATACTCATATATGTTGCAGCAGTTTCGCAACCCAGCGAATGCGAAAATCCATCGAGAAACTACCGCCGAGGAAATCTGGGAAGATACTGATGGTCAAGTAGATATGATTGTGGCCGGAGTGGGTACAGGTGGTACGATTAGTGGTGTAGCAGAAGTTCTCAAAGCACGTAAACCAAGTTTTCAGGCGATCGCCGTTGAACCAGCCAATAGCCCAGTCTTATCGGGCGGACAACCAGGAGCGCACAAAATCCAAGGGATTGGTGCAGGGTTTATTCCGCAAGTTTTGAAGATGAAGTTTATTGATGAAGTAATTACCGTCAGCGATGAAGAAGCGATCGACTATGGACGACGTTTAGCCAGAGAGGAAGGGCTATTATCTGGAATTTCCAGCGGTGCGGCTTTATGTGCTGCTATTAAAATTGCCCAACGTCCAGAAAACGAGGGACGCTTAATTGTGATGATTCAGCCCAGTTTTGGCGAAAGGTATTTAAGTACACCGTTGTTCCAAGACCTGGAAGCAAAAATTCCTACCAGCGTCAGCTAACAATTACTTAGACTAATGGTTAACTCCAAGCACACTGATAACCACTACGAAACTCTCAAAATTAATCGTGATGCCAGCCAAGCGGAGATTAAACAAGCTTATCGCCGCTTGGTAAAATTATTTCATCCTGACAGCAATCAAAAAACAGCAAATAAGGATGAAATTATCCGCATTAACGCGGCTTATGAAGTCTTGGGTGACTCTCAAAATCGCCTTGACTATGACCAAAAATTGTATGATGAATCGCAAAATCGCCAACAACGGGCAGCATCAGCACAAAAACATTACCAAGCCAATCGCAAATCCGGTAAAAATGTTGATGAACAAATTGAAGAATGGCTACGTTTAATTTATCAACCAGTTAACCGCATAGTTGAAGAAATTCTTAATTCTCTCGAAGAGCAAATTGAGCAATTAGCCGCCGATCCTTTTGATGATCAATTATTAGAAGCATTTCAAGAATATTTAGATATTTGTCGAGACGAGATTAAACAAGCTCAAGTTATCTTTCGTTCACTGCCCAATCCCCCTAGTTTAGCGAGAACTGCTGCGCATATCTATTACAGCATTAATCAAGTAGCAGATGGTATAGAAGAATTTGCCTACTTTCCTATGAGCTATGACGATCGCTATCTGCACACAGGGCAAGAAATGTTTCGCATAGCAACAAGCTTACACTACGAAGCCCAAGTGGCAGTAAATCAGTAAATTTTATATTTATAGCTCAAGGAGAAAAGGATGAATATTGCGATCGCTGCTAATACAACTTTAGCTGAAACATTACCTCAAAATAAAACTATACTGCACGGTGAAACTAGTTTAATTCTTTATGTGCGCCAATGGGTAAGAGAACAATTAGCAAAATCATCAACCACCGATTAGTGTTAGCGTAAAATCAAAGCATTGCATAAAAACCATACATTATGTCATCAACAGCAATTACTACTGTAGTCAAAATGATGGAATCTTTACCGATTGAGGTACAAGACCGCATTGCAGAACATCTGCGAGAGTACATTGATGAATTGCAAGATGAAATTAGATGGAATAGAGCTTTTAAAGGAACTCAATCAAAATTAATCGCTGCTGCTAAACAAGCTAAACAAGAAATTGCCGAGGGAAAAGCAAGTGTGATGGACTATGACCAGTTATGAGGTCAGCAGTTCTTCCCTCTTTTTGGACAAGATATCGAGAGTTGACCAAAGAAATTAGACAGAGTGCGAGAAAAGCATACAAGCTTTGGGCAGAAAATCCATTCCATCCTTCTTTACATTTCAAGTGCATCAATAATGAAGAGGCGATTTGGTCTGTCAGAATAACGCGAGGGTATCGCGCACTTGGGATTTTGGAAAAAGACACAGTGACATGGTTTTGGATTGGTAGCCATGATGACTATGAGCATTTTTTTGGATGAAGTGGTATTGAGAGATACTTATACGAGTAATATATTCTTCCTCTCACCACAGACAAAGAAATTAGTTTATGCTGAAAAGAGCAAAAGATTAAGAAAGTTTAAATTTTTCTCCCAGTGTACTCATGCAATGTATCGTAAATCGCCGCGCTCAATTTTCGGCTAGTCATCGCTATTGGCTACCTGAACTGAGTGAAGCTGAGAATTTTGAGAAATTTGGTGCTGGCTCAAAATTTCCTGGACATGGACATAACTATGTTTTATTTATTTCTCTGGCTGGGGAATTAGATAAGTATGGTATGGTGCTGAATTTGTCTGATGTCAAACAAGTAATTAAACGCGAAGTTACCAGCGTTCTAGATTTTTCTTATCTCAATGATGTCTGGGCAGAATTTCAAGAAACTCTCCCCACCACAGAAAATATTGCACGGGTTATCTGGCGGCGGTTAGCACCCCACTTGCCTGTAGTCCGCGTACAGTTATTTGAACATCCTGAACTTTGGGCAGATTATATGGGAAACTCAATGGAAGCTTACCTCAGTATCAGTACTCACTTCAGCGCCGCGCACCGTTTGGCACATCCTGATCTCAGCTTAGAAGATAATACTGAGATTTATGGTAAATGCGCTCGGACTAACGGCCACGGACATAACTATCATTTAGAAGTGACGGTGAAAGGTGAAATTGATCAGCGCACTGGGATGATTGTTGATTTAGGTGCATTGCATCAAGCGATCGCAGATTATGTGGTAGAACCATTTGATCACACCTTTTTAAATAAAGATGTGCCTTATTTTGCCAACGTTGTACCGACTGCGGAAAATATCGCTCTATATATTAGTAATTTACTGCGATCTCCTATCCAAAACTTAGGAGCCAAGCTCTACAAAATCAAACTAATCGAAAGTCCCAATAACTCCTGCGAAATCTACTGCACAGATACAGACTCAAATCCTATTAGTGCGGCAGATAGTCAACCAGTTTTAGCTAGGTTGTAATTTGTGTAGAGACGCGAAATTTCGCGTCTCTAATTTTTCCAGGGTGGTGAAAGAAACAGAAACATACAGTCATGCTTTACGCAATTCCTTCACTGAGCAAATTATGGCATATTCATGATAGAAACAGCGATGTATTGCCAACGTTTAGACACTTGTCTATGTCGGGATCAAGGCAAAACTTATTGCTTGCTAAATGCTCTAACTCAGTCCGCCTGTAGAGATGTAGAACATGGTTAAATTAAGTTTTTTCAGGTGCTAACATTTAGTCATCCTGAACGTATCATACCTGTATTTAATTATGAAGCTGCACCCAATAAACCATGTAGAGACGTTGTATACAACGTCTCTACAATAACTGATAAATATAGCCGTAGTTACTGAGCTTAGGACAGTGTTGATTACTCAAAGCCTTATATTTATAACACTCAGCACTCGGAACTCAGCACTCATATCAAGAAGATAAATATTGTCCCATTTCTGGTTGTTGACGACGCAAAATATTCATAGCTTGCTGCTGAATTTGACGAACTCGTTCTCGGCTGACATTGAGCTTTTCGCCAATCTGAGCCAAACTGCGTTCTTGATTATCTAACAGTCCAAAACGCAAAATTAAAACTTCACGTTGCACTGGTTTGAGTGAAGCTAACAAATTATCCAAGTCCTGGCGGAGCATTTCTTGGGTAATTTGTTCATTTGGTGAGATGCCATCATCACTCAAAAGTTCACTGAGTTCTGTGTCTTGGTTATCGCCAACTTTTAAATCTAAAGAAATTGTCGCACTAGCAGCACTGAGATATTCTCGAATTTGGCTGGCTTGTATATCCAATTTTTGAGCAATCTCTGTAACTGTGGCACGACGACCAAGGGTTTGAAACAATTCTCGCTGGACTTTTTTAATTTGATTGAGTTTTTCGTTCACATGAATTGGTAGCCTGACAGCACGGGATTTTTCGGCGATCGCTCTGGTGATAGCTTGACTAATCCACCAGTAGGCGTAAGTTGATAACTTATAACCGCGGTTGGGATCAAACTTTTCTATACCTCGTTGTAAACCGATCGCGCCTTCTTGAATCAAATCTAATAATTCCAGATTGCGACGCTGATATTTTTTGGCGATGGAAACCACCAGCCGGAGGTTTGCTGTCACCATTTTTTGTTTAGCTCTCTGACCAAGCTGAAGTATTTGAGTAACTTCAGTTTCGCTTTTGTTGACAAAATCTGCTAATTCTGCTAACTTCGGTTCCCGATGTAATTGTTGACTAAGCTGCTTTTTCTGCCCCTCAATGGCAATCATTTGCTGTACTTGCCTGCCATAAGTTATTTCTTGGTCTGAGGTGAGTAAAGGGAACTGGCCAATCTCTCGTAAATAAACGCGTACCATGTCAGGACTTAGGCTGGACATACAACTTTCAAACTGCTCTTTTCGATAATTTCAGACGAATCTAAAAGTATAAATCAAATAGACTCAGAAAAAATGCCAATTAGGACAAGCCATTTTGTGCCGCGATCGCAGCTACACCCTAATCGTACTGAAAAATTATTCGCCAATTGAGTTCATACACTAGATGATGGGTTTAACGATAGACTGGGAAAAATTCTTGAGGAAACATTCATGGCAAAATCCAACGGGGCGAAAGGTGAAACTTCCACTCAAGAACCAGCTGTAGTTTCAAATACCGAAGATACAGACAAGGTTCAAGATGCGCCGAAACCAGTGGAAGATGTCCAAGATATTGATGACATCCTGAACTCGCTGAAATCTTTACTTAGTAGCGTCGAAAAACTGCAAAAAGTTCGCCAGGAAGTCGGCGATATTAAACCTTTAGTTCAAAGAATGCTGGATGGAGAACTATTGGCTGGTGAGGAGTTGGAATTACTCAAGGCTGGGGTAAGTGGTCTAGTACGTCTAGTTAAGGCTTACAGTGACCATCAAGCCGCACTAACAAAAGCCCAACCTGCAAGAAACTTGCTAGACGAAATCCTCAAATAGCATTCAGCTAACAGAAGTTTTCTGCTTTCGCTATTATGACTAGTACACCTGAAAGGTCTCGTCTAGAAAATGCGATCAATGCCGCTTGTGCAGTCGCTAAACAACAAGGGCTGAATTTTGCTGAGGCTGTGATTCTGCAAGACAGAAGCAATTTGGTAATTCATTTACAGCCTGTCCCTGTAGTTGCACGCATAGCAACTACAACGGGTACAGTGCGCTTTGGTGATGCTTGGTTTGCCAAAGAAGTTGCTGTAGCCAGTTATTTAGCCGCAGCAGGCGCACCTGTTGTTAGTCCAAGCAACCTGATTCAACCAGGCCCGCATCAACACAATGGATTCGTTCTAAGTTTTTGGGAATTTGTCGAAGAAATAGATGAACTACCAGACGCAACTATTGTTGGACAGACTTTACGAGATTGTCATAAAGCTTTAGTAGACTTTGCCAGTGAATTGACAGTTTTAGATCCTTTAAATGAGTCTGAAAGTTTGCTGTGTACTCTCATTTCTCAAGCAGCATTCAGCCTCAGTGATTCCAAAATGTTGCAAGCAGTAAATCATCGTCTCAAAAGTCGATTTCAGCAACTTCAGTTATCGATGCAGCCACTTCATGGGGACTCCAATTTTTCTAATGTGCTTAACACCACACGGGGAGTACTATGGACAGATTGGGAAGATACATTTATTGGTCACATTGCTTGGGATATTGCCTGTTTAATCGCGGCTAGTCATGTTTTTGGCACTGACAGAGAATATGCGGCGGTCGCTTTGAATGGTTATGGTCTAGAGATAGATCAAGAAATATTAGATTTGTTTATTGAAGCACGAACTTTTCAAACCGCGATGTGGAATTTCATTATTGGGCAACAACGTCCTGAAAGTCTAGAGCGGTTAGAAGGGCGGTTAAACTGGTTGCGCGATCGCTATCGCACAGTGTCTTAATTTGTTAAATCTTTGATGAATAACCGATAGAATTATAACTGGTACTGAAATGTAAATACTAGGACTAGAGGCTTTAGTCTTGAGTCTGTAGGGAATGAGATATGAAATAATTGCATTACTTACTCAAGAACATAATGAAATACGAAGTAGTCGAGCAGATTTTTAATAAATATTCGACTTTACGTAAATTTGAATATTTAGAACTAGATGTTCATTTCTGTATTGTAGATAAATCTGAGCAAGTACAGCGCTTTGCCTTTCAGCCAGAAGAGGTGATTTTAGGTAAAGATATTCGTTTAGGATTTCCTGAATTTATTGGCAAAGAAGAGATATTAAAATCTATCATCCAAGGTCAACAAGCTAGTTTTGAATTAGTAGCAATTAAAAGAAATGGTGAGAATCAACTGGATATTTATATAAATATATATGTTATTGGTGAAATTACAGAAAAATCATCTAACAGAAAGTTAATCATTTTCATTGAAGATGTTACTGAAAAAATTCAATCAAAACAAGATTTATCAAAATTAACTAATGCTACTAGTCTGCTGTCAATGACACTGGTAACATATAAAAATTACATGGATACAGTTATCACTTCAATGGCAGATGCCTTATTGATAACTACCAATACAGGAAAAATTAAAAAAGTTAATCCGGCAGCGCAAAAGTTGTTTGATTTTTCTGAAGAAGAATTAATCAATAAACCAATATCTTTGATATTTGATGACAATTTTTTATTGCTCAGAATTATTAATCACTACAGTAAAATCAACCGAGATTTACAGCATTTTGAAGTTGTTTGTCGTAAAAAAACGCGAGAAAAAGTGCGAGTAGCTTTTTCTTGCACAGTAATGCAGAAAAAAAATGAAGTTTTAGAAGATATTATCTATATTGGTCGAGATATTACGAGTCGCCAGCGTCGAGAACAACGTAATGTTGCCCAGTACGCTATTACCCGCATTCTCTCAGAATCACAAAGTATTAAACAGGCAATGCCGGAAATTTTACAGGCAATCTGTCAAAATTTAGAGTGGGATGTAGGGGAATTATGGACAACAAATGAATACCTTAGTACGAATGTATTAAAAGAAAGTGATCATACTGTATTAAGATGCGTAGAAATTTGGTCAAGCCGACTCATAGCCGCGCGTGAATTTAAAGCTGTGACATGGCAAACTACATATCTACCGAGTGTGGGATTACCTGGCCAAATTTGGGAAAGACGTTCTGCTTTATGGATTAAAAATATTTTAGACTATGGAGACTTACAGCGATCGCCAACTGCTGTAACCGCCGGATTACGTTCAGCATTTGGTTTTCCTATCCTCGACGACAATAAAATTTTAGGAGTGATGACTTTTTTTAGCCGCGATGTGCAACCTAAAGATGCAGATTTGTTACAAATGATGGTTTCTGTGGGTAGTCAAATCGCGCAATTTATGAAACGCAAACAAGCAGAAGATGATTTGTTAGAAAGTGAATCTCGATATCGAGATATCTGTGAAAATGCTAATGATTTAATTCAGTCTGTTAATGCGTATGGGCGGTTTTTATATGTTAACCGGACATGGTGTCAAACATTAGGATATAGTGCCACAGAAGTTGAGGAAATGAATGTATTTGAAATTATACATCCTGATTCTCAAGAACATTGTCGGCAAATGTTTTATCGTTTAATGTCAGGAGAAAAATTAGATCAAGTTAAAGCAGCTTTCATTGCCAAAAATGGGCAAACAGTTTTTTTAGAAGGTAACATAAACTGTAAATTTGCTCATGGAATACCAGTTGCAACTCGTGGGATTTTTCGCAATATTACACGCCGAGTAGCATTAGAAGCAGCATTACAGCAGCAGCAAGCAGAAACAGAACAACTTTGGCAAACAAGAATACCAGCATCGGCATCTAATAATCTACAAGCACTAATAGAGGATAAAGCAGCAGATGTCATGAATGTGACTGTCTTATGTGCAGATATCGTCGGTTTAAACGAAATTGCGGCTTTGGGAAGTGCGATGCAACTAGTTAATTTACTCTGTCCAATTTTTGCAAATTTCGATCGCCTCTGTAATCGCTACGGTTTAGAAAAAATCAAAACCATTAATGAAGCGTATATAGTAATTGGGGGATTACCAGCAAAACGCTCTGATCATGCCCAAGCCATAGCGCAAATGGCGCTAGATATGCAAACTGCGATCGCCACATTTAACCAAGAAAATCAACAAAACCTGAAACTTTGCATTGGTATCCATACAGGAGTCGTCACAACCGCAGCACTCGGTTTAATGGACACAATCAATATTGCTAAATCTATCGAGTCTCAAACTTTAGCCGATACTATCCAAGTTAGCGCTACTGCTTACGAATATATACGTGATGAATTTGTTCTAAAACTACAGCATGAAATAAAAATTCCCCATCAACAGCAAATGACAACTTATCTTTTATTAGGAAAAACTAAAAAGTAAAAAGGCAAAAGGCAAAAGGCAAAAGATTTATAGTTTTACCTTTTACCTTTTACCTTTGTAATTATGGACTATTCGGAATTAATCTACCGCAAGGATAAGTTGCGATACCTTGGGCTGCATCTTCAGCCATTGCAGCAGGTACTTTATCCGATGATTGGGTTTTTGCGGCAAGATAATCTTTTTGCAGGGTGCTTAACATTGCTTCCCGCTGATCGTACAACCGCTTTAAGGGACGAGGCGAACATTGATTCATTACATAAGCTGTAACTAACGGTAAAGCGATCGTGCTATCGGTGTAACAAACAATTGTGCTGGGTAACTCTTCTGGGTCAATTTTACCCCAGCTGACCGCCTCAGATGGAGTCGCCCCAGACAAACCGCCAGTATCAGGACGCGCATCTGTAAACTGGACAAAGAAATCATGTCCCCGTTCTTCTAATCCCAATACTTCATGAATTTGCGGTTGAGTTTGCAGTAAGAAGTTTTTGGGACTACCACCACCTAGAATTACCGCCGCACTTTTACCATCAGCAACTCTTGCATTGTAGGCGATCGCAGCTGTCTCGTTCACATCAATGGCAGGATCTAAAATTAATTGCGAACCTTCTAACGCCAAAGCTGCAACGTTCATCCCAATAGAACTATCTCCAGGGGAGGAAGTGTAAATTGGTACGCCATATTCATAAGCTGTCGCCAGTAAGCAAGAATGCTGTACTCCTAATTGCTTTTCTACTTCCCGGACATACTTACCCAAAAGATAATGAAATTCCGCTGTTCCCATTCGCTTTTGGAAAGGTTCTGCTTGCAAAATTTTACGGATGAAAGCATCGGTTTCTAACAACACATCGTAGCCAAAGATAATGTCATAAATGCGGATAGTCCCTTCTTCCCGCAGTTTCACATCATCCACAAATGGATTACCCGCGAATAGCTCAAAACCTAACCCATAGTGCATATCATGGTAAAGATTCGCCCCGGTGCTAATCATCCAGTCAATGAAACCGTTACGAATGAGGGGTGCTAGTGCGGAAACCCCAAATCCGGCTGGTGTCATCGCCCCAGAAAGGCTAACTCCTACCGTCACGCCTTCTTGAAATACATCTTTACTCAGTAGTTGGCAAGCTTCCCGCAAGCGTGCTGAGTTATAGGCAGTGAAGTAATTATTGATTAAATCTACTACCCCAATATTGGTTGGTATGGGTGTAGGTGCGATTTTTTGACCACGCTGTTTTGACATTTGCACTCCCGAACAGTAAACACGCCGAATCTAATGTTAACTATGTTTCAGCAAATTCTTGCATTGTCTTGGTGTATAAATCGAATGCAGTTTGACCAAAACAGACGAAAATCACTTGTTCTAGGGAGCTTGTTTGCTGAAAAAACTTTTTAACTTCCGCGATCGCAATTTTACAAACGCGTTCCATCGGGAAATTATCACCTTTTGTTATTTTCGCTTCCCCAGTTGCACAGCCTCGTAAATGGCGACATTCGGCGGGTTGTTTCATTCGCTCAGATGAAGATTTTGTCAAGAGTATCAGCCAGAAATTCTAGTGAGTTGGCAATTGAAAAATTACTGTTTCTAGCAGGAAATTTAAGTGCGATCGCTCTTCTCATAGGCAGATAAAATTTTTGAACTGCCTGATTTTTTGGTTGATCCGCTTGTAAATTAAGCCCTTTTAGGGAAGGAAACAGCCCTGGGGGGGGTTAGGGGGGATCGAATTATATGCAGCCTCATCAAAAATTGGTATAACGTCTTCCTCTAGGCTAATTGTGCATATATAAAAAGGAAGGTGAATATTGATCACCTTCGTGAATTTGTTATCTAATTGCGGAACTTTAAGCGATAGTTACATCTGGTGATAAATAAACATCTTGAATTGTGTGAAATAGTTTCACTCCTTCTGCGAATGGACGCTGAAAAGCTTTACGCCCAGAAATTAATCCTGTACCACCAGCCCGTTTATTAATAACAGCAGTGCGTACTGCTTCAGCAAAGTCACTTTTGCCAGATGCGCCACCAGAATTAATTAATCCTGCTCTACCAGCGTAGCAATTTAGCACTTGATAACGAGCTAAATCTATGGGGTGATCAGTAGTTAATTCTGTATAAACTCGCTCATCTGTTTTGCCATAACTTTTACCTGTGGCTTTAACAACTGCACCGTAACCATTGTTACATTCAGGTAATTTCTGTTTAATGATGTCGGCTTCAATGGTTACGCCTAAATGATTTGCTTGTCCAGTTAAGTCAGCAGCAAGATGATAATCTTTATCTTGTTTGAAAGCATTATTACGTAGATAGCACCAAAGAATTGTCACCATTCCTAATTCATGGGCGCGTGTAAAAGCATGACTAATTTCTTGAATTTGTCTGGTTGATTGATCAGAACCAAAGTAAATTGTTGCGCCTACGGCTACTGCACCTAAATTCCAAGCTTGCTCAACACTAGCAAATAATACTTGATCAAATTGATTGGGAAAGGTTAAGAGTTCGTTATGGTTAATTTTGGCAATAAACGGAATTTTGTGAGCATATTTGCGTGAGACAATACCCAATACTCCCAAAGTTGTCGCAACGGCATTACATTCACCGGCGATCGCTAATTTAATAATATTGTCTGGGTCAAAGTATATGGGATTTGGCGCAAAAGATGCACCAGCCGAGTGTTCAATACCTTGATCAACAGGCAGAATTGAGAGATAGCCCGTATTTGCCAGACGACCAGTAGAATAAAGTTGTTGCAGATTACGCAAAACTTGAGGATTGCGATCGCTATTAAGCCAGATTCGATCTACAAAGTCTGGACCTGGTAAATGCAATAAATCTTGAGAAACTTTGGCTTTGTAATTCAGCAAGTCTTCTGCTTCTTTTCCTAACAATGACTCGATAGAATTAGCCTCTACCAATGTAGTTGTCATAGCACTTTCCTCAAACTTGAGAAAATAAATTTGCCTTTACGATAGCATTCTGACATTTTATCTCTCAGATGATTGACTATCTCAGCAAAAACTTATTTTGGATACTGAATACAATATTGTTTATATTTCTTAGAAGAAAATTTTTTAGAAAAAGGCAGATAAACACTGATAATGTATCTGTGCTTATCCATGGATAATAGTAAGTTAAGTAGGATTCTAGCCGATAATTTAATCTTATACTTACTTTTGCTAACTAGCTATATATCAAAAGAAACAAACATTTATAATTATAAGTTTTATTAGTTCAGAAATTAAGCTCATTAGCATCTATCAAAAGTTATATTTACTAGTAATAAATCCACGATAAAAGTCAAAATAAAGATTAATTAGCTAAATTTAAATGCTGTGCCTGAATTTGGCAAATTAGTTTTATGCAGAGTAATCATACAGGACTTAGACACAAATATTGTCTGGGGAACGGTTCCCCTAACTTTAGGCATGGGGTCAATCTAAAATCTAGAATCCAAAATCGTGTGACGCATTGTAGTGCTATCTGGCATTACTGGTGACTTGAGTTTTTGTTCTTGTTGTGCTTTTAATTTTTGTTGAGCAATTGTTTGATTAGCTAATGCTAATGCGTTTTTAGGATCAAGTTCTAATGTAGCCATAAAAGTTTTTACAGCATCTTCTAATTTGCCCAATTTCAATAAGGCAACTCCTTTACCAGCTAAAATATTCGCATCCATTGGAGCCAGAGTACTAGCTTGGTTGTAAGCATTAATCGCCTCATCATATCTAGCTAAATTAAATAGTACGATGCCTCTGTTGTACCATCCTTGCGATAAATTAGGGTTAATGCCGATCGCTTTATCTACAGACACTAAGGCTTCTTGATTGCGAGATAAATGCCATAAGACAACGCTTCGGTTAGCCCAAATATTAGCTAAGAGTGATTTATCTGCAAATTTGCCCACATTTTCTAATGCTTTATTATATGCTGTGAGTGATGCTGAATAGCGGTCTAAGGTTTTGAGAATTCTGCCTTTATTAAACCATGCTTGAGCATATTTCGGATTAATTTCGGTGGCGCGATCGCTACTAGCAATTGCATCAGTATATCTGCCTAAATACCATTGGGTAGCTGCACGATTATTCCACGCTTCTGCATAGTTGGGATTGAGAGCGATCGCTCTTTCGATTGATGCTAATCCTTCTTCGTAATTTCCTAATCCAGCTAAGGCGATTCCTCTCTGTTCCCAAGCTAAGGCGGGACTGATATCACCCCAGCGGCTATCACCTTGGAGTGCAAGTTCTGCGGCTGCTTGTGCTTCGGAAAATTTACCTATTTTGTTCAAACTAGCACTTTGACTAGCTAAGACTAAGGCATAATTAGGACTGAGTTTGATGGCAAATTGGTATGAAACTACGGCTTGTTCTGGTTTGCCGATCGCTGCTAATGATCTACCATGTTCTAACCAAATATCTGCATCTTTCGGATTCATCGCCACTGCTTGATCAAAGGAGGCGATCGCTTCTTCTAATTGTCCGTTTTTTTTCTGTGCCAAACCCTTAGTGTACCAAGCAATTGCTGGTGTGGTATCACCCCAATTTTGATTTACTTTAATGGCTGAGTCACAAGCGGCGATCGCTTCGCTCAACCTGTTTAAATTTGCTAAGGCTTGACAATTACCGACTAACGCTAAAGAATTCTCAGGCGTAATTTCTAAGGCGCGACTAAATGAGGCGATCGCTGCGTCTAGTTGTCCTAATTTACTTTCTCCTAGACCACGATTGTACCATGCTACCACTGCTGTAGTACTGCCCCAGTTGCCATCAGAACGCAGTGCTAAATCACAGGCAGCGATCGCTTCGGCATATTTATTTAAACTTAATAATGCTTCACATCTTTGAGCCAAGGCTAAAGAATATTTTGGCTGGAGACGTAAGGTGCGATCAGCTGATACTAACGCTTCACTATACTTGACTTGCTTGAGCAAAATTGCTGTGCGTGTTACCCAAATTTCTATTTCATCGGGTTTAATGGCAATTCCTTGATTACAAGCGGCGATCGCTTCATCATATTTCTTTTCCTCTGCCAACAACTGACAAAAATTTGCCCAATAGTCAAAGTCTTTAATCTCTAATTTCTCTTGAGCAAATAAAGTTGTTGGCACTAACGAATTTGCTAATAAAAAAATTGCTGTTAGTCCCCCAACAATACTGCTGGATTTGCCTGATTTTCTCAACCAGTTATTAATAGCTTGTTTTACTCTTGACTTAGCAGTAGTATGGAAAAATCTCATATTTTTTTAAATTTGTTAATAATATTTAACTTGGCATCTACTCTAGCAAACACATATCTCATGAATTAATTTTGCCAACATTCGCAAAAATTAACATCATGAACTTAGAGAAAATTCAAATTTGTTTAATTATAAGCAACTTAATAAGTTAATGTATATTCTATAGATCCAAAAGATAACTGAAAACTTTAAACTCTCTATAAATAAATTAAAAAAATCTAATTTTTATGCCGCCAGTAATTTCCTTAATCATCACAGTTTACAATCGGGAGAATTATCTCAGATTAGCTATAGAAAGTGTTTTATCGCAAACCCGACAAGACTTTGAACTGCTGATTTGGGATGATGGTTCTACAGATAATAGCCTAGAAATTGCCCGTGAGTATGAAAAGTGCGATCGCCGTGTGCGGGTAATATCATGCCAAGATAATATTGGAGCAACCAGAGCCTTAAAAGCTGCGATCGCTCAAACTAGTGGTAGATATATCGGTTGGGTAGATAGTGATGATTTACTAGCACCCACAGCCCTAGCCGAAACAGCCGCAGTTTTAGATGTCAAACCCAATATTGGCTGGGTTTACACCGACTATTTAGATATTGACGAAAACAATACAATCCTCAGCTATGGTTATCGTTGTCTCGTACCCTATAGCCGTGAAGCACTGTTAAATCGGTTTATGACATTTCACTTTCGGCTAATTCGTCGAGAAGTGTTGGATTTAGTGGGAGGAATTGATGAGTCACTTGCAGTGGTAGAAGATTACGATTTATGTCTAAGACTTTCTGAAGTTGCAGAAGTAGAGCATATATACAAACCTTTATACTACTATCGCACTCATCCCGAAACTATATCGCGGCAACGACAACAAGAACAAATCAAAAACTCCCAACTAGCAATTCTCAAAGCAAGACAACGCAGACAGCATCACAAACCAGACTTACAACACAAAGCCCTCATTCCTGACAGCAAAATAAATTTTACTGCTATTTCCCAAGCTAAGAAACAAACTTTTCCAAAATCTATCAAAACATTAGCAGTAAGCAACATAGCATTGCTATTATGCCTCCTACCCACAACAGCCATAGCCCAGAACATCACCCCCACCAACGATGGTACAGGCACAATTATTAACCACCAAGGCAACAATATTAATATTAGTGGCGGTAGTCTCAGTAGTGACAAAGCCAATTTGTTTCACAGCTTCAGCAAATTTGGACTTGATGCCAACCAAACAGCCAACTTCTTATCGCAACCATCAATTCAAAACATCTTAGGTAGAGTCACAGGTGGCGAAGCATCAATAATTAACGGCTTAATTCGCGTTAGTGGGGGAAATTCCAACTTATATTTAATCAATCCAGCCGGTATAATCTTTGGTGCTAATTCTAGTTTAAATGTCCCAGCATTATTTACAGCTACCACAGCCACACGCCTCGGTTTTGGTAATAATAACTGGTTAAATGCGGTTGGAACAAACGACTACAACCAACTTATCGGCACACCTAATAGTTTCGCCTTTGATAGCAGCGTTGCTAGTGCGATATTCAATCAAGGTAATTTGGCAGTGCCATCAGGGAATAATTTAAGTTTATTTGGCGGCACAGTAGTAAGTACAGGAACTTTGTCAGCGCCTGGTGGTAACGTCACAATTGCTGCTGTACCTGGGAGTAGCTTACTCAAATTGAGTATGGCGGGGAATCCTTTGAGCTTAGAAATTCAACCGCTGAATGCAACTAATAATAATTTGCCGGGGAATTCTTTACCAGCATTGTTGACTGGTGGTGGTGTTAGTAATGTCTCCGGGTTGCAGCTTGAAAATGGTGAGGTGCAGTTAACTGGTTCTGGCTTGAAGATTGAGAATGGCGATGTTGTGGTAACTCAAGCCAATGGGAAAAACATTACCCTCGCCGCTAACCACAATTTAACGTTGCCAGAAAGTCAACTTTCCGTCACTAACAACTTAAATTTACTTGCTAAAGATACCGTGAGAGTTCGTGATAGTGTTGCTAAAAATTTCTCGGCTATTGCTGGCAATAAACTCACTATTCAAGGTAATCAAGGCATTGATATTTTTGCGATTAATCACTTAGACACAACACCTTTTATCAGCGGTGGTAATTTCACCTTAATTAGTGATGGCAAGATTTCTTTAGACGCGCACTTTGCCAGCGGTGGTAAATTTTCTATTCTTAACGCTCTAGGAAAAGGTGCTGATTTTATCAGTTTAGTTGACCCAATTGTTAGTTCTACCCAAGATGTTACCTTTGGCAACTACACTGGCCCATCTTTAAAAGTAGAATCTCTTGGTACTATCACCACTGGCAATATTGTTATTACCAACCAAGATATTGCTCTCGCTACTTTTTGCAGCACTAATACTTGTACCACAGATGCTCAACTTTTAGCCAGTCAGCCATCTTTGATTTTAAGAGCAGGTTTGAGTAGCTTAATAGAACAGAATTTTGGTACTGCACCAGTCGGACTCAACACAACCACCGGGCCATCTTTACCAGGCAATGTAGTCACAGGTAACATTTCATTTAGTCTGTATGGTGGGCCTGTAATTATTAGCGCCACAGGTAATATTACCACTAGTGATATTGATACTTCTAACACTAACGGTGCGATAGGCAACGTAGATTTAACTGCTGGTGGTAACATTACCACTGGTAATATTGATACCACTGATTTCGCTCAATCTGGTGATGTAAATTTAACTGCCGGCAGTAGCATTATTACTGGTGACATTGATACTTCTAGTTTTACTACAGCAGGTTCAGTCATACTCAGAGCAGGTACTAGTGGAACGTTTGGCAGAAATATTACTTTTAATAGTATTAATACACAAGGTACTGATGATGACGGTGTTTCTACAGGCGGGAATGTTAACATTTTAGCCTATGGCTTAGTCAGAGGCACAGGTGTTATTTCTGATGGTGAAGGCGGTTTTACTACTGATACAATTAACACTACTAGTCTAAATAGTGGTGTTTCAGGCTCAATTACGATTCAACATGATGGTGGGCCAAATAACGTCCCATTTATTGTTGGTAATTCTGCTACTAATGGTACAGCAGGAAGAATTGTGAGGAATGATACGCCAACAACTGGTACTTCATTTCCGGTTTTACCCAATGGTGGCACAGTTACAGATGCAGGTAACAGCGCTAATTTTACTTCCATCAACACGCCACCCACTATCACCGCAAATTCACTGTTTTCTGGTGCAGTCAATCAATCGATAACTTTTACATTTGGGTCTTTAAATCCCATTACTAGTGATATTAATAACGATAACCTGACTATAATTTTTGATGCCATTTCATCAGGTACTTTAACTTTTCAAGATGGCACACCAGTTACTGTCGGCAGTGTGCTAACTTCTAGTACAGTATTAGTATATACGCCACCTGCAAATACTAGAGGTGTCATTCCGGCTTTCACAGTTAGATCTAGCGATGGCGTTTCTCAGTCAAATCCGCAACAAGTTAATGTAACTGTTGTTTCAGAACCAAATGTTGATGATCCAATCCCTGAAAAACCACCTACAATAGTAGATCCACCACCAAAAGTAATCAAAGATCCCTCTTCGCAAATTGATGAAAAATTTACAGATCAGGTGGGAACATACTTAGGAGAAGGTAAACAGCCAATTAAGGGTATCAAGGAAGCGCAAGAGATTCTCACTAACATTGAATCTTCGACAGGTGCTAAACCTGCCCTAATTTATGTTTCCTTTGTACCTGCAACTATCAAACCTACTGCCCAATTACCGATTATTAGTCAAGATAACGACGTTCTGGAATTGGTAGTGGTGACAGCTAAAGGTGAACCAATTCGGCAAGTATTAACAAATGTGACGCGATCGCAAGTTATTACAGCTAGTCGTCAATTAACCAGTGCAGTAACAGACCCAGCACTACGTCGCACCTATATCAAACCTGCTCAACAACTACACAATTGGCTAATTGCACCCATTGAATCTAACCTCAAAGCACGAGAAATCAATAATTTAGTGTTTCTCATGGATACAGGATTACGCGCTATGCCCGTAGCCGCACTTTATGATGGTCAACAATATTTGGTAGAACGTTATAGCGTTGGTTTAATGCCGAGTCTCAGCCTGACAGACACAAAATATGTCGATATTAAAAAAGCTAAAGTTTTGGGTATGGGTGCATCTCAATTCATGAATCTAGACCCATTACCAGCAGTCCCCACAGAATTGAAAACCATTGAGCAGCTTTGGCCTGGTAAAGCCTTCTTAAATGAAGCCTTCACCTTGAAAAATCTCAAAGCGCAACGACAAGACATCCCGTACGGAATTGTTCACCTCGCCACCCACGGCGAATTTAGAAAAGGTGCGCCCAGTAACTCTTATATTCAATTGTGGGATAGCCAACTAAGAATGGATCAAATGCGCCAACTAGGTTGGAATAACCCATCTGTAGAGCTAGTTGTACTAAGTGCTTGTCGTACAGCCTTGGGTGATGAAGACGCAGAACTAGGTTTTGCTGGCTTTGCTGTCCAAGCTGGTGCTAAGTCTGCATTGGCGAGTTTATGGTATGTCTCCGATGAAGGTACATTTAGCTTAATGACCGAGTTTTACGAAAAGTTGAAACAAGCCCCCATTAAAGCCGAAGCCCTCCGCCAAGCACAAATAGCCATGCTCAAAGGAGAAGTCCGCCTAGAAAACGGTAAACTAAAAACTTCTCATGGTGATTTATCTCTACCACCTGTCTTGCTAGAACTCGGAGACAAAAACCTAACTCATCCCTATTTCTGGTCCGCTTTTACCATGATTGGTAATCCTTGGTAAGCCGGTTTACGGTCAAGTTGCGTTGGAGAACTTAAAAATTTTTGCTTGACTACGCCTGTGTGACAAAGCTGTGGCTGCTGAATAGGGATTTCAACTACGAATTCTGCTCCTTTCCCCGGCTGAGAAATGCACTGCAAACTACCGCAATGTAGTTCAGTGATAATCTGATGACTGATTGACATTCCTAACCCTGTACCTTTACCAGCAGGTTTCGTTGTAAAGAAAGGATCGAAAATTCGTTTTTGAATATTTTCTGGTATTCCCAGTCCATTGTCAGCAATTCTAATGGCAATGCGATCGCTTCCCAGCACCTCAGTCATAATCCGAATCATGGGCGATCGCACATAACTAGGATAATTGTCCATAGCCTCTGTTAAAGCATCAATGGCATTACTCAAAACATTCATAAACACCTGATTCATTTTTCCTGGATAACACTCCACCTTCGGTAAGTTGCCATATTCTTTGAATACCTGAATTTTCGGCTGACCTGGTTTTGCCTCAAGATGTCGGCGGAGAATCATCAGTGTACTTTCTATACCTTCATGGACATCTACAACTTTTACTTCCGCTTCATCATGACGCGAGAAGCTACGCAAAGACTTAATAATGTCACAAATTCTCTCAGTTCCAACTTCCATTGAAGAGAGAATTTTAGGTAAGTCTTCGAGCAAATATTGCAAATCTATTTCCTTGGATTTAGCGAGAATTTCTGGAGTAGCTTTGGGTAACTGGTTTTGATAAAGCTTTAATAGTTCTAGCAAGTTCTGGGTATAGCGACTGACATAATAAAGATTGGCGTGGATAAAGTTCACAGGATTATTAATTTCGTGGGCTATACCCGCCACTAGTTGACCTAGTGTAGCTAGTTTTTCTGATTGCACAAGCTGAATTTGAGCTTTTTCCAAGGTGCAAAGCGCATCCGCAAGTTTTTGAGTACGTTCCAAAACCCTTTGTTCTAAGTTATGCGTTAACTGTTGTAAAGCTGCTTCAGCGATCGCCCGTTCTTTGATTTCTTGTTCAAGACGCAGATTTTTTTCTGCTAGTGCTAGATTCAAATTTCGCAAATTCACATGAATTTGCACACGAGCTAATACCTCGGCTTGCTGAAACGGCTTGGTAATATAATCTACAGCACCTAAAGAAAGACCTTTAACCTTATCGACTGTATCACTCAAAGCCGTCATAAAAATGACGGGAATATCTTTTGTCTGTGGATTTTGCTTCAGTCGGTAGCAGGTTTCAAATCCGTCAATTCCGGGCATCATAATATCTAACAAGATGAGGTATGGTGGATCGTATTCAATTTGTTCGATCGCACTTTCTCCGCTAGTTGCGACTGCAACTTCAAAACCAGCATCAGTCAGAGCTTCTGAAAGTACCTCTAAGTTAGTGGGGGTATCATCTACAATCAAGATTAAATTTGTTTCTGGAGTCTGCACAAATCGTTACCTGATAATTATTTAAATTTTGATTGATTAATTAATATTTATCTATGATCCATATCACAAATTTTTTCTAGAAAATTTCTAATTTCTTTCATTTGGAATCCTTGAGCTAAGTGATTAACATATTGCACAAATAAAACATAGCTTTCGTCCATTTTTTCTATATTTTCTAAATGTTTATGAATAGCTTTTATTCGACCTTTTAAAGCTAATTCTTTTAAATGATTCAATTCCTCAATTGGTGGAAGAATAATTTCGGCTTTATCTAGTTTGTTATTTCCTATTATATGAGCAGAGGCTATCGCATCTAAATTATTTTCTTCATAAATCCATTCCAACTCTAAATGTTTTTGTAAAGTTTCTAATAATTCACATAATTGAACAGGTTTGGACAAAAAGTCATCTGCACCTGCGGCAAAACTTTTTTGTTTATCATCATCAAATACACTAGCGGAGGAAACTACAACCTTAATATTTTGAAGTGCTGTAGATTTTCGCAAATGATATAACATCTCATATCCATCCATTACAGGCATACAAACACCAGTAATAATTAAATCAGGTTGAAATTCAACAATTTTTGCTAACGCATTTTGTCCATTTCCTATCTCTGCTACTTCAAAACTAAATGCCTCCAATAGACTAACAAACACAGAGCGATTTTCCACAACATTATCTACTATTAATATTTTTTGTCTTCTTCCTTGATAACCAATAATCTTACTTGTTGGTGAGTTTTTAGATATGTTTATCCATTCCTGGGATTTTGCTATGTCTAACTCAAACCAAAAGATACTACCCTTGCCTATTTCGCTTTCTACTGCCAAATTCCCACCCATGATAGTTAATATCTTATGGCTGATTGACAAACCTAAGCCAGTGCCTTCCGATTGCTTTTTAATGCTACCAGCTTGCTCAAATGGTAAAAATATTTTTTCTAATTCTTCACTTTTTATACCAATACCAGTATCTTCTATTTGAAAGCGAATTTTATAAGTGTTTACATCAGATCGTGTATCTACATCATTTGTGATTAAATTATTTTCAGACCTTACTAATTGAACTTTAAAAATTACTTTACCTGCATCTGTAAACTTAATAGCATTACTTAACAAATTAATCAAAACTTGCCGCAGACGTTTTTCGTCGGCTTCGATAGCCATTGGCAGATTTTGATCATATTGATGGATAAACTCTACACCTTTTTGTTCTGCTTTAATGAGACAAATTTCAGCAACAGCCTGAAGAAAAGAAAGAAAATGAAATTGCGTAGGATGTAGTTCTAATTTTCGTGCCTCAATTTTAGAAAGGTCAAGAATATCATTAATCAGAGTTAGTAAATGAGATGCACACTGGTTAATAACATTGATACCTTTGCGCTCTTTCTCTGTGAGAGTTTTTGATCCTTGGAGAATTTGAGCGTAACCTAAAATCCCATTGAGTGGTGTACGTAGCTCATGGCTCATATTGGCGAGAAATTCGCTTTTAGCTTTATTGGCACTATCAGCATTTTCCTTGGCTTTTCTGAGTTCTTTTGTGCGGTCTTCAACGCGAATTTCTAATTCTTCATTAGTTTTAGATAATTCAGTAAAAGATTCTCGTAATTGTGTGGCCATCATATTAAATGATTGTGCTAAAATCCTCAGTTCTTTAACCTGAAATTCTTGTACTTTTTGGTCTAGTTTACCATTGGCGATCGCTTCGGAAGCTTGACTCAATTGTAGAATTGGTTGCGTGATCCATTCAGATGTATAAAATCCTAAGATAATTGCCAGTCCTAAAGCTAACAAACACAGCAGAATTGTTGTATGAGTATTAGCATTAATTTGAGCCATGAAGTCTTCTTCAGGAATCACAACAACCATCAGCCAATCAAGTCCCCAATCATCCCGCCAAGGAGTAATCTGGACAAATTGACGTTTACCCTGAAGTAAAAAATAAATTTGTTGAGAATCATGAATTTCCTCGAAATTTTTAAAATGTTCATTCAAATATTTTGCCGTTGCTTTAATTAGAGGATCTTTGCTATCTGATACTGAAAGACGTTGAGGCTTTTGGTTTTTGATTGTGAAGGGTTCTTCATAACTCGAACTAGCAATTAATAGACCATTATGTTCAACAATAAAAGTTCTCCCTGTTTGGCTAACTTTCAACTGTCTCAAAAAATCACTAATCTGTGAAAGTCGTTGTTCAGCAGCAATAACACCAAGCAGTTTTTGATTAGAGTCATAAATAGGATGACTAGCAGCAATAGATAAGTTAAACGGCGGTACTAACCAGTTATAAACCGGACTCCAAACAGATTTACCTTGTTTTGCTGCTTCTGAATACCACCCCTCATTTTTAGCAATAAATCCTCCATTATCTTGAATAATCTTAGTCCGTTGACCCTGATTGTCGGTTGCCCAACTATATAAATGATTACTGCTATGATTATTTTTAAAAGATAGTTCATCAATAGTAATGCGATGATCACCAAAGAGATATCCAGCAGCAATGTAATCACCTGTTTGAAAACCCAAAAGAATATAACCAATATCAAATGATTTCAGTCGCCGCAAAAAAAAATTTCCCAATTGTTGTTTATTTTCTAAATCTAACAAGCCCATGTCAATCACATCTGAGGTAAGGAGAACAACCTTTTGGGGAACGTGCATATAACTATCCAAGTGTTGGTCTATGCGTCCACTTACTTCTGTCAGTAATCGACTGGCTAATTCATTAACAGCTTTTTGTCCATTACGTAATGATAGATATCCTGTCAGACCTACGGCCGTCACAACTTGTAGTACAAAAGGAACAACAAGAATTAAACGTAATGAGATTTTTTGCGCTTTGCTGTCGTGATAAATCTGTTTAGTGAGCAGCTTGAATGACATATAAAAATATAGTTTGACTACTGAAGATATTTATGTGAGGCAATAGGCAATAAAGAAGATATGAGACCTAGTTTCGTAAAAATAAAATATGAACTACATAGCTGATTTTATGGGTTTATAAAAATATTCATACTTTGCCAGCTATAAGAAATAATTTATAAAGTAAGGCTTAAATTATCGTATTGTGCCAATGCTTAATACAGCATATCTCTCGGTGCATTATGGCTAATTTAGTTCTTTTAAACTACTAAATCTTGATATAGCCGTAACACGCCCTACTTAATATTTACTTGATCAATAAATATGATCTAAGGTTAATAAATTAAGTTTGAAGTTGAGAATACTAGAGTTTTTATTAACTACCTGCAATGAGTGATTAAAACAAAAAAGTCTTGTTTTTATTAATTTTTTTGCTTCTACTTTGTTTGGATGATGTCATTTGGCTGTGGATTTTAGGAAGCATAAGAAAGATACAGATGGTAGCAGTTGAGCAAAATAAGTATAATGGATAAGCTGAAAGAGCAAAAGACCAGTTTTTGAGAGCAAAAAGGTTAAGTGTATGTGCTAATAGAAATATTATCCATGTAGAAAAATCTTCTGTGTGTGGCTGATAGTAGGATTTTCTCATTGTGGGTAACGCACCTAAAAAATCAATGCCGATATTAATGACAAGGGCAATGATAGGAGAGCTAAACTGCCACCAGAGTACAAGACTAATACCAGCAGTTAATAAACACCATCGATCAAAACTATTCCAACCACCTTCACCATATTTAATAGCAAGTATGGCAATAATTAGATGACCAATTGCTGAACAAACTGGAACCCATATCGTATTAATAGCACCAGATGAATAATAGCTCCAGCAAAGAATGAAACCGACAATTGCCCAAATCCACCAAGTTACTCTATTCGGACGAGTTTTTCTGTGATAGATACTGACTACGTAGGGTAGAAAGCCTAAGAACGAGAGAAATCCTGCGACTACACCAATGACCTCTTGCCAATGAAACATGATTTATGATTAGTTTCTATTCAGTTGATGAATAAGTAGTAGATGCAATTTGAGGAAATGTCCACATCAACATAAAGAAAAAATTATTTGGTATCTGCACCCTGGAGCGATCGCTAGTTATGCAGAAACTAAGTTACCTGTCTGTGAATCCTCCAACAATTGCAGACATTCACGATAAATTTCTCTGAATAAAGACTGTTGTATGTCTACAAATGCTTGATAACCTTCAAGTACCCACTCCAAAATTTGTTGTTCTGATTCAGGGCGATAACGTACTACCATATTCAGAGCTTCTAAAACATGGTCAAAGTGTCTCGCTTCTGCACCGGAACCTTCATGTTTACCGTGGATGACGACATAACACCAGGGATCGTAGCGATGTCCGCGGATGGAGACAGGAGTAGTTTGTTCTTTGAGGTAGCGGTCAAATCCGACTCCTTGATTTTCATAACGGACAATCATATCCAATAGTGCATACTCGCGATCGCCCAACATTTCCGAAGCCGCATGAAATCCGATGGCGCGAATTAAAGAAATCGCATCCCCAGGTGTTCCTTGGTAGCCAGCCACTACAGCTTTTACAATCTCATCCAACCAAGTTGGAACCCCAGAAAATTGGTTGCGTTCTTCAGGGGAAAGTTTTGCATAGTCTCCTGCTGTTCTCAGCATCAATTGAGCTAATTCCCGATGTGTAATACTGTAAGCTCCTTCATCAGATGCAGCAATCATAATCTCAGCCGAAATTTGGAATCCTCGATCAGCTTCTTCAACTACCAACATTTCAGGATCGGTAAATGAATAGCGAGACATCGCAACAGAACTTGCCAGTCTAGAAATTACCGAAGATGCGTAGCCATTGAAGTAGATATAATATTGCAGGAACAGATACCATGTAGTTGGGTTACGTATAGCCAAGCGAATTGTAGAAGCTATTGTCTGCTCTAGTTCCGAAAAGTCAAATGCTTGTTGAAATAAAGTCTCAGAGAAGATTTTCATAAACTAAATCACTTTAGGATCAATATCAAAAATTGTGCCAACTTTGATATTGACACTAATGTAATTTTTGACTAATTTGATTTACATCAGTGATCTAACGGCTTTTGATACAAATACTCAATTTCAGTATTTGCAACTTCAAGAATCAAACTTATTTCAAATAAATTCATCTAAAGATTACCAAGACTAAATTTAATTACTCAATTTTTATTCAATCTTTATATAAAAATATTCAATATACTGCCGTGTTCCTGATATCTGAAAATTAACATGGAGTTTTTATGATTATTTCTAAATCAGAACCATACCTATAAATGAAAACTAAAAACATATAAATTTTATGTGAGCAAAAATATTAAGAATTGATATCCTTAACATTAAGATTTAACGTAAATCAATTTGATAATAGACAGCAGTATTATTGATATAGTATTAGGTACAAAAAAACCAGTCTGGAGGACAAACTGGGTTTTGTATTTTTCACTAATTATTCAGCCATTATGTGATTAATTATTACATTTATTCATGAATTTAATTGACTGTTAAAATATATTTCTAACTGTAAATATCCAACATAAACTGATGTAATGCTACGATACATAACAGCCAAAATATGTAAGTATTCAGGAGTCAGAAGGGTTAAAGAATAAAGAGAAATATTTGATGAATTAATTTGCTAATCCTGTAGATACTTCTAAATTCTGACTTCTGACTACTGGGTGCTGAATTCTTAGCAAAATGTTACAAAGCAATACTCAAAAAACCGCTTTCGATTAAATAAGCTGTGTAAGTTATAAACAACTTAGAATCGATTGGCGGACAGGAAATAGAACTACCTGCTAGTGCTTTCACCGTCGCTTCACAGCTAATTGTTGGTCTTCTCGCTTGCAGATACAAATCTGGAATTGTTAATTGTTCTTCCGACCAGCGTTCTAACAAAAATGGTCGCAAAGTATACAAAGGATTATCTGGAGAGGCAGCATTTTTAATTAACTCTGCTTGCCATTCATCGTAGGGTAGCATTTGCACTGGATAACCAAAAGAACTTACCCAATCAACTAATACTTTTAAAGTCACAGGGTGGGGATGTTGTAAGTGGAAAGCTTTACCGATTGACTCTGGCTGCATCGACAGATAAACAATCGCTTTACTTACATAGTCTACAGGCGACATATCCAACATATATTCTACATCGGGGAAGCTACCCATTTGTAGACAACCCTTGACCATCAAATTGATGAAGTCGTGGGTGTTACCGATACCTGTTTGACTATCGCCGGCAATTAATGGGGGTCTGTGGATGGTCACAGGTAAACCGCGATCGCTGGCTATTTTCACCAATTTCTCAGCTACCCATTTTGTTTGGGAATAACCGAGGAAAATACCTTCCCAGTGACTAAAGTCATTATCTTCTTTGACCACCTTCCCAGCGTAATAGGGTGATTCAAAGACAGCCACACTGGAAACATAATGTACAGGCTTGACTTTGATTTGACAAGCCAAGCGCAATATTTCTTGTGTACCTAAAACGTTAGCGGTTTTCAGTGCGGAGTAAGGATAAACGTAGTTTAATAAAGCAGCACTGTGATAAATAGTGTCAATGTTGGTGGCTAAAGCTTGGAATAATTCTCCTCCAAGCCCTAACAGTGGTTGAGATAAATCACCAATGACGGGAATAATGCGGGGATTTAACTCAGTTTCTCCAATTGCATACTGTTCTAGGTTCTTTTGCAGCTTGTTTTTACCATCTTCGAGGCTGCTGGCGCGTACTAAACAGTAAAGTTCTGCATCGGTTTGTTCTAGCAGTTCCCGGATGATGAAAGCGCCTAAAAAGCCTGTGGAACCTGTTAAGAAGATTTTCTTGGGTTTGTCTACAGGGGTGTAAACAGCGCCACCAGGATTAATTGTCGGGTCGAGGACTACTTCGGCTTGTAAATCGAGAGTGGGAATTTCGGCGATCGCATTTCCACTTGTTTGCTTGACACTCCCTGTATCTTGCACATCCGATTGTTCTTCTAATTCTTCAGCTAAACGCTGAGACAAAGATGCAATATTGGGATAATGCCACAACAACAAAGGAGATGGTTGAAAACCTAGCAATTCCTCTAATTTACTAACTAGAGTCATGGCTTGTGCTGAGTCTAAACCATAGTTTTCTAGATTTTCATTGATATCAATTTCGTCGGTTTCTACACCCACTAACTCAGCCAAGTGAGACACCATCCATACTTGAATATCTGCTGCACTATAAGACATTGTTACCTCTTTCAATTATTGACAAACTTCAGGACGATATTGAGTGTAGTAATCGGGTATTTGCAAACCTTGAATTTTTAAATTTTGGATGCGATAGGAAAACGCCGCGCCCTGCATAATATGGTCAGCAACATCGACAACTCGGCGGTTTTCTGGTTCAGCTAAATAAGAACCACGCACCCAGTCATTAAAACCACCCATCGCCGGGCCGCACCAAATTTGATAATCAACTTCTCGACCTTTTTCACCAGCAGTAGACCAGCGAGAAGATAAGCCTAAATACCAACGGAAAATTAAAGCCATTTTCAGCTTAGGATTATTTACAGCTTTGCCCAATTTTTCCGGGTTTTTCTGTGATAAATAAGCAGCCGTTCCTTCCCAAGCCTCAGCAATAGTTTTCCGAAAAACTTGTTTTTCTAACTTCTCCCTTTCTGCCGCAGGGATTTCTTCAATTGAGTTATAAGTGCGGTACAATTCATACAATTTTTGCGCCCGCATGGGGAACATCGTACCCCGTTTTAGCACTTGAACTTTCACACCCATTTCAAACATATCGCCAGCAGGAGCCATAGTTACATCAGCCATTTCTGCTTGTGCTAATAGTTTTTTGGTATGCTCACAAGCACCAGATTCAACACAAGCTTGATTGATAGAACCAGTAACTACATAAGCCGCACCCATCATCAAAGCTGCTAAGGTTGATTCTGGGGTAGCAATTCCCCCGGCTGCACCGATTCTAATTGGTTGAGAATAATGATATTGAGCTTGAATTTCATTCCTTAACGCAATCAGTGAAGGGAGCAAACAAACTAAAGGACGATTATCAGTATGTCCGCCAGAATCAGCTTCTACAGTAATATCATCAGCCATTGGCACTTTCTCAGCCAATTTAGCTTGTAACTCAGTAATTAATCCTTGCTCAAGTAATTCTTGAATAATTTTCGCTGGTGCTGGCTGCATAAATTTACTCGCAACTTCCCGGCGAGAAATTTTAGCGATGACTTTATTTTTAATGATGATTTGATTGGCATCATTTAAACTTAACCCAGCAAGTCGATAATAAACAATATTGGGTGTTAAATCTAAAAATGCCGAAGCTTCTACAACCTTCACCCCATATTTCAGATATAAATCCACAGCCCGGCGTTCAATTGCCATATCGTTAGGACTGTGAATTAAATTGAAAGCATAGGGGCCATTAGGTAAAGCTTGCTGAATTTTTTGAATTGCGGCTTCTATTCTTTCTGGAGGTAAACCACCTGCACCAAAAGAACCTAAAATTCTTTCTTTTCCTAAAGCAATCACCATTTCTTCGGAAGCAATACCACCAGCCATTGCGCCAGTCATGTAGGCATATTTGACACCATAAGCAGAGAGAAAACTGGGGTCGCCTAACTGTTGAAGAGAAAGTGGTGCAATGGAAGTTAGTAATTCTACCTGTGAAGTTGTACCATTTTCAACAGGATATAAATACCCTTCATTAGTAACACCAACTTTCCCGGCAATTCTCACAATGTAGCAAGGTTTATCTAATACAAGTAATTTATCTTTGATAGCTTGCTGCTCAAAAGATATACTTTCTAAGTTACCTTTCCAAACAAGATTTTGATTGTAGTTGTAGGTAGAAAATCTCAAGCCATTATCTTGGGTGCTGAGTGGCATATCGAAGGTCGTCACAGTAGTTATCCCTCGGATTGTTCAGTATCAGATTTTTTATCTCACGCAGAGAGAAGTTGCGTGCGGGGGTTCCCCCGTTGAGGAAACTTCGGTGGACGCGGAGGTGCGGAGTTTGAGAGATATTTCGAGTTATATATGTTGCATTTAATTCTCTTTACCTCTGTGTCTCTGCGCCTCTGCGTGAATTTTTAAAAGTTTAGGAAAGGTCTAAGAATAAAGCATTAACACGCCTTATCCTTAAACCATGAGGTAACGTGCATTCAAACTCATTCTTTAAGCAAATCTTCGGCGCAAACTAATTGCAATTGAATAATTTCACCCATTTGCTTACTAAAATCTTGACGAGCTTGTAAAAAAGCTGTATGTGCTTGCGTTATCCGAGCATTATTAGCATTCAGCTTTTGACAATGAGATGTATTTAACTCCAGCATTCTAATTAATATATCTAAATCATGATTGATAGCAGATGCTTGGTTAGGCGTGGCGATTAACTCAGAAGATTCTAATTTTTCTGCTGCTGTAAAACCGTGTTCAATGATATCTTTCCTGGAAACTTCGGCATTTTGAGTCAGAATTTCACCGCCTAAGATTTTATGAGTATCTTGCAGTGATTTGATGATGTCAACTTCATCAGGAAATGGTATATTTGAATGCAGATTTTCTGCTTGAATATCTTTTGCTTTCGTAGCTAAATCTTGGAAAAGTTGGCGATTTTCTTCAGTCAAAATACTCGCTGTAATCGATTTACCACCGACTGTAATAGTGCGTAAGGTGGCTTTATTTTGTTTAGTTGTTGGTGCGAGATTGTAGAGTGGTGATAAATCTACAGCTACGCGATGGCTGAGAAGTTTTGCTAGTGCTTTGACAATGTTAGTATGGTCATCCATCCCCCGGCGATTGAGGGATACAGTGATGTGGTCTTTGTCTTCGAGGATTTTATCAATCCAGCGGGAACAGACACCACCCGCACCAGCTTCGATGAAAATTCTTGCGCCGTCGTCGTGGAGGCGGTTGACTAGGCGGGGGAAATCTAATTGTTGACAAAGTCCGGTGGCGATGTGGTCAGCGATCGCACCACTCTCAATTACAATAGGTTGATATTCCGCCGCCGAGTAGAAGGTAACACCTGATAGATTCTGGGATGGCAAAGTATTTAATTTAACTAACTCTCCATGCTCCGAGCGCATCGTTTCACAGTGGATAACGTGATCGAAAGGAGCCACGAAAGAATTACAACCCAAGGCGGCGATAACTCGCTTACAAGCGGCTGGTTCACCAGCAATTAACACTTCTTCCGGTGTATTAATTTGTGTTAGATAAACTTGTGGCTCGTTCTTGATGGCTGCCTGAACTTGTTCGGGACTGGTCATCAAGACGAAGTTACCCCAAAAGGTTTTATCTGAATTATCTGTGTTTGGTAAGCCCCAAAACTCGCGGACAGCATTTTTCGGGCCAGATAACCTACTCCCAAACAACGCTGAGGAATTAAAGGAACTACTACCTTGAAAGAAATCGCTCCAAACCCCTTGAGCGACCATCATACTAGTTTCACCCAAACTGTAGCCAAATACATACTTCGGCTTGAGTTGAAAGTCATCCCGAATAATTGTGGTGAGGAGCCTGGTAAAGAACATTTCCGCTTCAAACATTGCTAAAGAGTCATCTAGCAATTGCTTTTCTAGAGTTTCTAGCTGTCTGAGGGATAATTTACTCAAACTTCTCGGAAACACTCGTAGTTCTACATCCGCTACCCGCTTATGTATACTCTTCACCATGTGGTCGTTGAAGATTCTAGGGAACAGGCGGAAAAGATTCCGACCCATGCCCACATAAGAGTTCACCGCCGCTGGATACACATAAGCAATTTCAGCACTTTGTCCCAAAGGTTTAGGTGTGAAGTAACTACCTACAGGTGTTTGCCAGTCTGTACCTTTATCAAAAGCCGTTTTGACACCTTTACGGGCTGATTCGATTTCTTTGAGAAGTTCTTTTTTGTTCCGTCCGTTGATAGCTATGGCGTACTGTGCCTGAGTATTAGCTTTATATGCAGCAAAGGCTTGACTAGCACTCTCTGATAAAGAAGAACTAGTTTCAATGCTTTTTTGCAAACTATTTAGCGCCGCAAAGATACTGTCTTTGTCGTCAGCTGCAATGGGGAACAGATGATATGGCATTTGTTCCAAATATCGGCTAGGGCGTTCTTCTTGGGTGGGGTCTTCCGAGATAATCAGATGAGCGTAAGTGCCATCACAACCCACACCATTAATTGCTGCTATCCGAAGGTCAGAATCTTTACCCAAGAACCAAGGGCGAGATTCTGTCGCCACATAAAAAGGACTTCCTTCCCATTGTTGAGGTGTTTTTACGCCAGACCAGTTGGGAGTACCAGGAATGTAGCGGTAGTAAAGACACAATGCTGTTTTAATTAAGCTGGCAATTCCCGAAGCTACTTGAGTGTGTCCGATATTGGCTTTGACGCTACCGATAGCACAGTGCAAACCATTCCCTACAGATGGATATGCTTGCAATAAACTAGTGATTTCGGTTTCGTCTTCTTGGGGGATACCGCTGGCGCAAACTTCTACATACTTCACCTGAGAAGGTTGTACACCTGCGCTATGAAAGGCTTCGTTAGCTGAATTAACAAGAGATTGTCCGATACTAACAGCATCAATAGTGGCATAAATGCGATCGCCATTCTCTTGTGCCACATCATAGCGTTTGAGAACAACTGCACCAGCACCTTCACCCACAGTCCAACCGTCGGCTTTTTGGTCATAACTCAGGGTATTCACACCACTGTTTATCTTGGCTGTTTGATGGCGTAACAAAACATTTTCTACACCACCAGCTAAGTCAACAGCACCAACAACGACTGCATCAGCTTCACCAGTCATCAATAGCATTTGAGCAACTTCTAACGCTTTGAAAGCAGAAGTCTCTACAGATGTGAGAGTGAAAGCAGGCCCGGTAAAGTCCCACAGCGAAGATATGCGACTCGCCATGATGTTGGTGATATAGCTTAAGTACTCACCAATTTCTACTTGTTGGTGAACGCTATCTTTAACGATGGTTTCTAGTTGAGCAATCTTTTCTGCTGGTAAGGTAATTTCTGCTGCATTCAAACCATCTTTGATTTGCCAAGACAAATCCCATCTTTGCTGTAGCTGATGAACAGATAATTCTGCTTCAGCCGCAATAATTACCGCGACATTTCCACCTTCCGGTAGTTTCGCATCTTTAATGGCGCGTTCTGCAACCTTCAAGATTAAGAGTTGTTGGGGGTTGAGTTGTTCGACTTCGTTGGGAGGAATTTTATAGGCCAAAGTATCAATTTCAAAGTCTTTGATATATGCCCCAACAGGTGGTTTACCATCAATTAGACCGTATTCTTGCAGTAAATCTTTTTGTTCATTTATGCCATACCATCTTTTTTCAGGTAGGGGTATAAAATGCTGTTTGCCATCATAAATACTGCGTTCAAAAGTATCTAAGGTATTACATTCGCCGAAGAAGGCATCCATGCCAATAATCGCAATTTTGTTTTTATTATCTTGTGTCATTATTGAGTACCTAAACAAATTTTTTTTGCCTCACGCAAAGGTGCAAAAACGCAAAGGGAAGAGGGAATAACGAACCACAGAGGCGCAGAGAACACAGAGTTAGAGAGAAGAGAGATAACTTTGTAGACTCACGCAAAAATCTCTTTACTTTGTGTCCTTCGCGGTTTTTTCCAAAATAATGTGTGAGTTAGTTCCACCAAAACCAAAGGCACTTAAGGCTACGCGTTTAGTTGAATTATTGTTAGGCCACGGTGTTGTTGTTTTGACAATATTTTTAGGAGAAATAACTGTATTTTCTGCACCGATGGGTTCATCAACATTAATCGTGGGCGGAATTACACCATGATTCATGCTGTAAATTGCTTTAGTTAAGCCGACCATGCCAGCACCTACTAACAAATGTCCGACGTTGGATTTAGCAGAACCTACTAAAGGCGATGCTTGATGTTGTCCAAAAAAGCTTTCTACAGAATTACATTCGGTGGTATCGCCTAAGAGTGTGCCTGTAGCGTGACACTCTAGATAATCAATTTCTTTCGGATTGATTTGCGCTTCTTGATAAGCTCGTTTGTAAGCTAGTGTTTGTCCTTTAACATTGGGACTTAATAAATGTTTGCCTCTACCATCATTAGATAGTCCATTACCGCAAACAGTGGCGAGGATATTATCACCATCTCTGACAGCATCACTATAACGTTTAAGAATTACCATCCCGATACCTTCAGAGGTAATTAAGCCGCGTGATGCTTTATCTAAGGGGCGGCTAATACCGTTTTCTGGATATCCTTGAATACCAGAAAAAAGCATTCTCAAAAATAGAGGATCAGAACAACTAATTGCCCCAGCCAGCATTAAATCTGCTTTGCCTGTTTGTAGGTAATGAGATGCTAGTTTGATGGAGTAAAAGGCAGAGGAACAAGCGGCATCTATACAAAAGTGAGTACCTGATAAAGAGAGAGATTGAGCTATTAGGGCGGCGGGTAAGCCGGAGATCATCGCGTTTTGTGGCGATGGTTTGGTGGTTGGGGAGATGGCAGCTAAATGGAAATCTTGGTCTTGCAGAAGTTCGGCGATCGCACCATCAATTGTGCGCCGATAAATGGGGGATAATAATTGATTGGAAAGTTTTGTCGGTAGGGAGAGTGTTCCTAAAATTACGCCGCATTTGGCGAGGGCTTGTTGATTACCTAAATAGCCACTATTTTGCACTGCTTGTTTTGCTGCATACAGTGACCATTTAAAGGTGTTATCTAAGCTATTTACTAAGTTTGAGGGTAAATTGTATTCGCTGGGGTCGAATTGAAAATTGCGAATAAATCCACCTTGGAGGAAGTAAATTTTTTCCGGTTTGCCTTTAGCTGGGTCGTAAAATATTGTGGGATCTACGCCAATTTCAGCGACGGTAACTTCTGAGGTTGAGCTTTTTTGTTCGGTGATATTCTGCCAAAATTGTTCAGGATTATTAGCGTCGGGAAAAAGGCAAGATATACCGATGATGGCGATTTTTTCCACTGTTGTTGTCCTTGTTGGGGTATATTTTTAGGATTTACGGTGTTCCCCGGAGTGGAAATTAAGAGTTTATTTCACGCAAAGGCGCGGAGAAAGAGATTACTATTGCTATTTTAAACGCAGAGTTACGCTGAGGTAAGCGCAAAGGTGTGAGGAGGGTTATCTGCGTTTATGGGCGGTTATTTATTCATCATTCTCATGGGCCAAATGACTGCTTTGGCTCCGAGGATGCGAGAGTATATTTTACCTTCGCGGTCATGGATGTAATAGTCGGAGGTTACGCCTGTGGCTGTTTTGGCTTTGATTTCACAGGAAACGTAGAAGATTTCATCGCAAGGTAAGGCGAGGAATTGTTCGGAGTGGGTTAGTTGTCCTGGTAAGCAAATTTCTTGATGGAAATGGTTGAGCCATAACCATAAAGGTTGTGTGCTTAAATCGTTGCAGTATGGGTTGTGCCAATTGATCGGAAATTGCCCTTGTGTTTGAGCAGAAATTGAAGCCCAATAGCATTCGGCAGTGATTTTTTCGGGGGTAATGTTGATGACTCTGGTGATTTTTTGAAATGCTGGGCCGTGGAATAATGAGGAGCTATCTTTTTGATAAAAGTCTGTACCTGTGGCGGTGATAATGTTATCTTCGCTGAGGTTTATTGATTCGTAAATCGGGGCTTCTGGCATTGTCCGCACGATTTTAATATTGGCGCGGAAGTGATAATGAGTTTTGCCTTCTGGTGTTTTGCTTAAGATTGTGGTTTGTAATTCGACAAATTCAGATTCACTTTTGGCGAGTTCTTGGATTTCGAGAATGTGTTCGCTGACGTTAGAATTTGCGAAGGTAATTCCTTTGAGGACTTTGAATTCTTTACAACTTAAATAGCGATAACCTGGATGCAATTCTTCACAAGCATTAATCATCCAAGACATGGCGCAGGTTGCTGGTAATACGGGGGAACCAGCGATGACATGATCATATAAGAAGGGGTTTGCTTCTAATACGATGCGGCGACGAATACGGTAGCTTTTGAGTTCTGCATCTAAGGGTGCAGGTGGGCGAATTGTGGGGCTACCGATAACTACTTGTGTGGAGTCATGGTGGGCGGGATGCAGTTCATTGACTAGCATTTGTGCGCCGATATCTACGGGGATGATATCAATTCCGCGTTCAGCGAAGGCTTTTTTGAGTTCTGGTGTCACCATACCGCTATCCCAACCACCCCAGTTGATTGCAACTACGTGACAATTGGGATGGTTTTGTTTGAATAGATGGGCTGATTTGTTGAGTATTTCGTTAGCGATCGCATAATCTGATTGCCCAATGTTGCCGTAAAATCCAGTTACGGAGGAGAACAATACTAACTGTTCTAGTTGGTTGGGGTTAACGCAATTAAGTAGATTTTCTAAGCCTTGAACTTTAGCTGTATAAACTTTTTCAAAGTCTTGGTCGGTTTTCTTTTCGATTAATTTATCGGCTAAGTTACCAGCACCGTGAATAATGCCAGTTATTGCGCCAGTACGTGCAACTGTGGCTGCTAATTTTTGTTGTAATTCAGCAACATTTGTGACATCAGCACTCAGATATTCAACTTTTGCGCCTGTGGCTTGGATTTCTGCTAGTGTCTGTTTAATTTCGCGGCTGGAAGCAATTTTGTTATATATTTTCTGCACACTCATGGGTGTAGGCTTCTCACCTTGAGCGAGGAGATTTTCCATGATGCGTTTTTTTAATGCAGCATCTTCAAAACAATCTTTGGCGAAGTCTGGTTCGTTTTCTAATATTTCGGAACGACCGAGGAGTATAAATGTGCAAGGTTGTTGTTGTGCGAGTTTTTTAACACAGAGGGAGGTGATTCCTTTTGCACCGCCACTGACGAGAAATACTGAGGAAGAACGAACCTGAGTTGCTGTGGTCATATTTATTTTGAAGTTGAGAATTTATTTAAACGTAGACGCGAAGCGGCTTCCCGAAGGGTACCGCCAAGGCGCAGAGGACGCAAAGTAAAAAGAGTTTTTCTGTGCGCTCTTCTTTGCGCCTTTGCGTGAGACTTTTACTTAACTACGGAAGCCTTCAACGTAACCCGTCCTTGAGAACCATAAGCGACTTCATTGATATAAAGATTCGAGTCGCACAGTTCGGCAATAATATGTTCAGCCGACTTTTGCGGATCTATTGCTGGACTCAAATCAATTGAGCGAGCAAATACTTTTGGCCATTCCCATTTCAGGGTTTTGGTGAGTCCGAATAAACCACCTGCGATCGCTCCATAATTGGTGTTATGCTCTAAGCCAAAGGCTCCATCTAAGCGCACTACTGTTAGAAAAGAACTGCGGGTGTAGTTGGCGGTTTCGGTGAGGGGTTTTTTCAGGTGTTTCGCTACAAAGAAGATGTGCTTAACTATCGCTTTGTCCTGTTCTACACCCTGTGGATGGATGTGAATGAAACTGCCAATTGTACCAATATTAGTTGCGATCGCAGATAATTTGTGTTGGAGTAATTCTTCACTCATATCTGCGAGAGTGATGCGTTCTACACCAGCCGTTAAGGGTGCTTGTTGGGCGATGATGGCTTGGGGGAAGCTTAATACTACTACTTTCCAACCGCGTTCAGTCAAAGATTGCGCTACTTGAGAGGTGGTGAGGGAGCCATCATCTGTAATTAAACAAATGTGTCCCTCTGGTAAACTGAACTCTAAGCTGTCAGGTAGGGAGAGGATTTTTAGTTGCGCGGGACGACGCGCAACGTTTTCGATTACTTGGACTGGCTGGAAGCCCCAGTTAGAATCAGGCTTTTTTTTTTCCCCCGCAACTAGGCGTTGCAGATACTCAACTATTTGACCGATGGTTCGCAAGTCACCCAAGTCTTCGACGTTGGGTTTGGGTAGGTTGGGGTACGTTTCTTGCATTGTTCCCAAAATTTCTACCCGTTTGATGGAGTCGATACCTAAGTCGGCTTCCATGTCCATTTCGAGTTCCAGCATCTCGACTGGATAGCCAGTTTTATCGCTGGTAATATTTAGTAGAGTTTGGGCGATGTCTGCGTATTCTGTAGTATCTTCTACTGTTTCTGCAACTGGAGTCTCAGCAATTACTACTGGTTCAGGTGCAGGTGCTACAGGAACTATAGGAACTACGGGTAAGGTAGTAACTGGCATTTCTGGTGCGACTGGTGCGGGTAACACTGCAACTCCGACACTAGGATTTCCCGAAGCATTAGATTGTAGATATGTAATGATGTCGCCGATGCTGCGTTTTTCTGCTAGTTCTTCTAAGTTGGGCTTGGGTAAGTTAGGATACATTTCTTGTAACCCACCCAAGATTTCCACTCGTTTGATGGAGTCAATACCCAAGTCGGCTTCCATGTCCATCTCTAATTCGAGCATTTCCACTGGGTAGCCAGTTTTATCACTGATAATTGCCAGCAGGTTTTTGTCTAAGTCGGAGATATCAACCGCAGGTGTAGCTACGATGGGGGCGCTAATTACCGCTACAGGTTGGGGTGTGGGAATTTGGACTACTGGTGCGGGTGCAACTACTACAGGTTGGGGTGCTGGTGCGACTGGTGTTTCAATTACAGGCGCAGGAGTGAAAGCAACAGGCTGAGGTACGAGTGCAATTGGTGTTTCAATTACAGGTGTAGGTGCAACTGCTACAGGTTGAGGTGCTGGTGCAGCTGGCATTTCAACAGGTTTAGCAGCATAACCGTTACCATTGCCATTTTTCGCTACAGGCTCAACTACTGGAGTTGGTGCAACAATTTTAGTGGTGGGAGGTACTGGTGCATCGCTGACAGGGGTATTGCTTGGTTCAACTGCAACACCACCAGCAATCAACTGTGAATATTGTTGCTGAATAAGATTGAAGAAGTTTTTGGCGTATTCTACCTGTTCCAGAAGATATTGTTCATGGATGCGGAGGGTTTCACCTTGTTGAGAATGAAACTGCATCATGCTGCGTTCGACACCTTCCATCACCACTAGCTTCAGTTGCGCTACCTCTTGGGAAGACTTGGCGTTAGCGAACAAAGCGTTTTGCTGCTGCATCAGTTGGAAGAATGCTTTAGTGTATTCCATCTGATGATTAAGGTACTGACCGTGAGTTTGTAAATTATCAGATTGATTCTTTTGGAATTGGGTCAGCAGGTACTCTAAACTTTCTAGCATTCGCTGGTTGTTCACCAAGTTTTCAGGTGTTGGCATATCAGTTTCCTGGGCTAGTTGATTAGAAAGGATCGCCGGATTCATTTCTGGTTGTGGTTCAGTAATACTTGTTGTGGAAGTAACTTCAGGTGCTGGTTCCGGTTTGATTATTTCTTGAAAATTTACACCTGAATTCTCTAAAACTCTTATCTCTTGGCGGTTCGTTTCAGAAAATTCTGGGGTAGCACTAACAACTGGTGCAGGTGCAGCAGGTAAAGAAACCTTATGTCCACTCTCCAAAGCTTCCTTGAACCCGTTTCTAGTTTTCTCCGAAACGTAGTTGATACCGTTGAGACGCACACTCAAGGTTTTCTTCTTCTCCGCCGGAGGTAGTGCAGGTTGAACTTGATAGGGGTCAAGGTTCTTCAACTGCATCCCGATGACGCGCATTTGTACTGCTGCTTCCCGCAGAGAACGATCGCTATTCTTCTGAGTGCTAGGATTCAAGGCGATGGTAATATGAGGGCGATCGCCTAAAATATCTTTAACTAAGTTAGTCAGAATTCGTTTCGGCCCGAATTCCACAAAGCAAGCACCACCAGCGGCGTAGATATTTTCAATTTCCTGTTTAAACAGCACCGAACTTGCCAGGTGAGTTTCCAGGATGCGCTGCATTCCGGTGGAGTCTTGGGGATAAGGCTTGCCAGTAACATTACTGAAAACTGGAATTTGAGCAGTATTGAATTTAACTGACTTAGTGGCGATCGCAAAAGACTTCTGAGCGAAAGCTATCAGCGAAGTGTGGAAGGCTGCGGAAACTGGTAGCTGTACAGCCGTGTATCCCTGTTCTTGCAAAGCTTGGCGGACTTTGGCGATTTCTGCGGTCGGCCCTGCCAACACTACCTGCGTCGGTGAATTGAAGTTAGCAATGGATACTTGTGGGAACTGCTTCAGTATCGGCTCGATTTTGTTGATGTCTTCTTTGACAGCCAACATTGTACCTGCATCGTGGTCTGGGTCTTCTGGCGCTGCCATTGCTTGACCACGAGATTTCACTAAGAACAAGTAATCTGCTTCACTCAATACACCCGCAGCCCACAATGCTGTTAGTTCGCCAAAGCTGTGTCCGGCAACAAAATCAGATTTGAAACCCGCTTTTTGCAGGATAGAATACAACCCAGCACTGAATACACCAATTGCAGGTTGAGCGTATTCTGTACGTTGCAGTGCGGCAACTTGCGCGTTTTTCTCTGCTTCTTCAAAGGTTGGGCGGGGGAAGACAATTTCTGAGAGTGGTTGCAAGTTGTCTTTGAGTAACAAGCTATCCATGTAACCATGTAACCGCTGCATCTCAGGGAAGTTCATCACCAATTCCCGACCCATTTCTAGGTATTGGGAACCTTGACCAGAGAATAGCGCGACAACTTTACCGCCTAACTCCATCCCGGAAGCGCGGTAGTAAATACCTTGAGGATGTTCCCAAGATGCGGCTGCACCTTTGAGTTTTAGCCAGTCGATGCTAATTTGCAATAACTTGCAAGTTTCTTGTAAATTCTCAGCAACAAACCCAACTCTCGCCGCAGTTTGGGGAATTTCTACTGATTGACTATCTTGTAACAACTGTGCAAAGTGTCTCTCAGCGCCTTCTGATTGCAACTTCCATAAATCTGCTTCGCACTTGCTGAGTAATTGCGCTGGGTTCTCAGCAAACAGCAGAATTTCTTGGGGCGTGCCGTGTATGCGGTAAGGTTGATTTTGTCCGGCCTCGTATTCTTCTAAAACGACGTGGTAGTTTGTCCCACCAAAACCGAAGGAACTCACACCCGCACGTCTTGGCGCGTCGCCTTCCGCACGTATCCAAGGTCTGGTTTCGGTATTCAGATAAAATGCCGAGTTGTTAATGTCGAGTTTGGGGTTCGGCTCAGTAATATTAATAGTTGGCGGTAAAATTTTGTGATGTAGTGCCAAGGCAGTTTTAATTAAACTTGCCGCACCCGCAGCCGCTTTGGTGTGTCCAATTTGGGATTTCACACTACCTAAAGCGATGTGCTGTTTTTTCTGGTCGTGTACCCCAAAAAAGTCTCTTAAAGAACCGAATTCTGTGGGGTCGCCAGCCATTGTACCCGTACCGTGGGCTTCCATCAGACCAACGGTAGCCGGAGAGAAACCAGCATCTTCATAAGCGCGGCGCAAGGCGGTTACTTGACCTTCTTTGCGAGGTGCATAAATACTCTTGTAGCGACCATCGCTAGAAGTACCAATACCTTTAATTACGGCATAGATTTTATCGTTGTCTCGTTCAGCATCTTCTAGACGCTTGAGAACAATCATCCCAATACCTTCACCCAACATCATCCCATCAGACTTAGCATCAAAGGGTTTAACGCTTTCGCTAGGAGAAACCGCCGGGGTTTTGCTGAAGGAGATGTAAGCCATGATGGTGTTGTCGGTATCCACACCACCAGTCAGCATCATGTCGGCGCGATGTTCGATGAGTTCGCTAATAGCGAGTTTTAAAGCACCAAAGGAACTAGCGCAAGCCGCATCAACTACACAGTTGATTCCGCCAAAGTTCAAGCGGTTAGCAATGCGTCCAGCCACGACGTTAGCCAGCATACCGGGGAAGGCGTTTTCATCCCACTTAACGTAAGCACTTTTGATTTTGTCAACGATTTTTTTGGTGTCTTCGTCAGAAAGACCACTGCTTTTAAGAACCTTTTCCCAAATAGGATATTCCAACCGTGCAGCTAGTGGCATTCCCAATTGTTTAGCCATCGCCACACCGAGAACTACGCCGATAGTTTCGCGGCTAAACTCACGAGATTCACCATAACCAGCATCTTCCATTGCTTCTTTAGCAATGACCAAACTTAATAGCTGGGAAACATCAGTTACTTCTAAAATGCTGGGCGGAATCCCAAATTCCATTGGGTTAAAATCAACTTCTGGAATAAAGCCGCCGCGTTTACAGTATGTTTTATCTTCTGGGGTTCTGGGGTTAGGGTCGTAGTAATCTTCTACGCTCCAGTGAGAGGAAGGTACATCAGTAATACAATCGATTTTGTTAATGATATTTTGCCAATATTCCCGCAAGTTTCTGGCTTTAGCAAATAGCGAAGCCATACCAACAATGGCTATAGGGTTTTGTTGCAGTTGTCTGTTAATTTTGTTAATCGACATTGGTTTATCTGTCGTCATTTTTTTTTCCTCTATAAACCTAATCAAAGTCTTTTCACAACTGTTGATCTGGGCTTCTAACTCCGCCAAGGCAGTATCAATTGAATAAGCAGACATAGGACATAGACAGTTTTAAATTACTGTGGATGCTGAAGCTACAGTAGTCTTTGTTACCCATCAAAAAAATCTGTCTGTTGTGATCAGCAACTAGCTATCCTATGTGTGAAGGCTAAATGCTTTTTTCCTAACAAACACTACACAATACAAATGAAGGTGAAGAATCATAGCAGCAGGCAGAAGGCAGGAGGTAAAAGTTTGATTATTCCTGGTATTCAAGCTTTCAAAATTTCCTAACATATCTGACTGCCGCTAGAAGTAGGTGAGTAGAAATGTCATTTGTCCTTTGTAAAGTTTATAGACATAACCTAGTGACATTTATTCGCACCACCAGAATGAAGCCTTTCATACTTCATAATTCATACTTCACACTTCACACTTTTCTTGATATTGTGGTAGCAAGTCAATAACGTTGTTGAAACTGGTAAAATAATCTTGAAGCGCATTAGCGGCTTGACCAGTGAATTCAAGCCATTCGTAATGGTAGAAGTTTTGTGTGATTGTATCTAACTGGAACACTGGAAACTTAGGAGTAGCTATGAGGACAGAAACGCTTTTTTCTCCCAAGCTCGTTTGATTATCTAGCTTAACAGCAGCAACGTAGCTGGTATTAATGACAACGTTCTGTATCTTGATAAATGCCATAGCCAGTTTCAACGTCCAGGATAATATATTGTACGAAATTCGACCCAGAAAAGCTGACAAGTTCGTTACCGAAAGAACATCACCTCTACTTTGAATTTCATAGCGACTTGACAAAAATACTCAATATTTACAAGTGATGGTGATGCGACTTTGTATAGTAGGTTTCTCATCTTCAAGGGCGATAAATGTGTTCTGTTTCCGTTCCGCTTTGAAGAGGTGAATTAATAAAAAGAATAGCACACTTCACACAAACTAAATCATTTCTTCAAGGGATTTTAAGAAAAAAATCTGGCTTTTGGCTGATGTCAATGTTAAACAAAATGTGGCATACAAGTATATTTAGTAACTCACATTTAGTAATTGATAATTTGTGCGATCGCACTGCCTATTCCAGTCACAGCTTAATTTATCAGCCATTCTTCACATCAAGGTACTCAGTGGAAAATAATTGCATAAATACATCAGCATATATCTTGTTATTTCAACAGAACATCATAATCTGAGCTAACTTTTTGATGAATTTTAAAAATACGGCATAAACTAACACCAAAAAGTTATTAATCAAGCAAAGATTAAATCTTTGAAAAGTACAGAATAAACAATCTTTTGATGACATTTCATCGATTGTCAACATTTAAAGGCTTGCAATGAATATCTGCCAAAAATGTTACATAAAAAGAGGCATTCATATTCCCGACTTCTTTAAGAGGTTGGGGTATAACTGCTCATAAATAATGTGATTGATGAGATTAAACACTCAGCATTTTTTTCGCTGGCTTGCTAGTCCATTGCTGCCAACGCATTACGCCCCGACTAACTAATTGTGGAGTTTCATCACCAATAAAACAGATGCGTCCCAATCTTTCGCACGCAATCAATATTTCACCATGCCCCATAAACGGAGCAATGACAAAATTATTTGGACTGGTGTAGAAATTGATTAAGTAATTCACAATACCTTCAACACCTTCAATGTGAATTGGTGATTGTGGTTTAGCAATTAAATGATGAGAAAAAATGCCTATGTAAAGGTTATTTACTAACAACTCATATTGAAACGGCATTTTGTTATTTTTGTAAAAATCATAAATTTGCCCTTCAGAACGGAGGACAGCCACAACTCTAGCTTCGTCTACTAAATAATTATGTTGCCATGTAGAGGAGACAGTAGCGATCGCCAGTGCTGCATCTGAAGGTAACAGATTGCGAAACTGTGAAGTGTAAGTATCGCCACAATAGACCAAATGTCTCCCCAGCATCCATTCTTCTCCAAGTTTGATCACAGGTTCTAAATTAGCTTTTGGTTGTTCAATTACTTGTTCTACTTGGCGTTGCACTTTTTTTAGTGCCAATTTTGCTTCTCTCTCCGCCATAGCACTTTTAAAAGCTAATATCTGTAACTCTTTTTGCTTTCTTGTGGCTTCTGCAATTAATTGATTTTGCTGGGCTGTAGTTTGTTTATCTCCCTGCTGTTGGGCTAACTCCAAAGCCTTCTGTGCAGTTTCGGCTAAGGCACGCTCTTCACTTCCAGCCCTGGCGATTTTTAGTAGTATTGTGGGGCTATCCGCCAGGGGTGTACCCTTTATTATCTGTTTGACATCTGGATGAATACTTTTAGCAATTTGTTTCCCATGCTGAAAAGTCCGTTCAGAGTAACCCACTTCCTTCGCTAACTCGATAGTTCTTTTAGGAGGTGGTGAAATCATTTCACCAGCTTTGAAAGTATGCTGGTTATCTCCCGGTTTCGCCCGCAGTCCCATACGTTCTAAAATCTGGTCGCGTTCTAACCACAGTTCCGAACGTTCTAAGGGTTCTAGCTCATTGCGAATCAAGTTTTCGTCAATTTCCGCCAACCGCGCTTGATCAGAGTCTTGATAGGTGACAACATTGCATTCAATGGCTTCCAATCCCAAAAGCTTACAGGCTGTCAGGCGATGTAGCCCCGCAATTAAAGTCAAATTCTGATCTACTGTGATGGGGTTTAATAAGCCGTTTGCTTTAATTGAGTCTTTTAACTCATTAACTTTATTCGCGTTCACAGGACGGCGGTTAGAACCTATATGAATTTGATTTACAGAAATTGCAGGCATAATTACTGTTTTTATATAACTTCAGTTAAAACACCCAAGATAACACGCAAAATCAAGATGAAACATTTTAGTTAGTGAGTTAAAACTGCAAGTTTTGTTCCTGAATTAGCTGAAAAGTATTGAATATTACAGAATTGAAGTTACAGGTGACAGAATAAATATTTTGTTATCCATTTACTTTATAAGTTAGTTTAAACAGAGAGTTTGGCTTTAAACGTACATCGAAAGTATTGCAGATTACACATTTTGAGTAACAAAAAATATCATCTTGATTACTGTTACTTGTAACCTCTTACCTGTTTCCTACTTGACGGTCATTAAAAGCTAACTTAAGCCATGTCAATCGGTTGACAAGATTAAAGTGCTTTGCAATAATTGGACACAGTTTGTCCAGTTTTCCTAAACGCTTCATTTGAGGAAATTTAAATTTTTTGGTTAGCACTATCGTATTTTAGAATACTGGATTTGATGAGAAATTAGGATAAAACTGAGAAAGATTTAGAGTCACGCCCGCTGTAATTTCTCCGCAAAGTTAGTAATTCATAGTAGTGTAAAGGCGTACAAAAATTTACAGAAAACTAACTAGTAACAGGCTGACGTATTATCTTTCAAGCTTCAGCCTTGATGATGCGATCGCTGAAATTATAGCCATTTAGTCTCTTTTCTGGCATAGCACAATTGGAATAAAAATATGGCACTCAGAAAATACAGCCAGTTGTTTACAAAACCCCTAAGTCGATGGCAAATAATGTTAGCAGCTTCTATCACTATCGCTGCTGCTGGGCTAGGAACTTTTTACAGTGTTGCACCAAAATTTTCTCGTGTTCCAGTCCAAACAACTCAAGCAACCCCACCAAAACCTGTTCCAGTTAAACTTGCAATCACGGCTTTAGGACGTTTGCAGCCAGAAGGTAAAGTTACTTATTTATCTGCGCCGAATTCCATCAATGGTGTGCGTGTTGAAAAACTGTTGGTGAAGGAAGGAGATGAAGTTAAAGCAGGGCAAGTATTGGCGTATTTAGAAGATTATGCTCGTGCTACAGCAGCATTGCAACAGTCTTTAGATAAATTGCAAGTTGCCAAAGCTAAATTAGCACAGGTAAAAGCTGGTGCTAAATCTGGAGATATCAACGCGCAAAAAGCAACCATTGCGAATTTAGCGTCTCAATTAAAAGGAGAAGTTGCGACTCAGCAGGCAACAATTAACCGCATTCAAGCGGAAGTAGATAACGCTCAAACCGAGAACGATCGCTATCAGAAATTATACAAACAAGGTGCGATCGCCGCTTCTATTGCCGATAGTAAAGCTTTACAACTTAAGACTACACAAGAACAACTCACAGAAGCCCAGGCTGCTCTAACTCGTACACAAAACACCCTCAAAGACCAACAAACAGAAGCTAAAGCTAGACTCAACAGTATCAGTGAAGTACGTTCTGTCGATGTTGATGCAGCCCAAACTGAAGTGAAAAGTGCTGTCACAGCAATTAAACAAGCTAAAGCTGACCAAGACTTAACTTACATCAAAGCTCCCATTGACGGTAAAATCCTCAAAATTCACGCAAAAACTGGTGAAGTTATCAACACCGCAGGTTTTGCAGAAATCGGTAAGATATCGCAAATGTATGTAGTTGCAGAAGTATATCAAACCGATATTCAAAAAGTACGTGTGGGCCAAAAAGCCAGCATTAGCAGTGCTGCATTTGCGGGAAAATTACAGGGAACTGTCAAAGAAATTGGTTGGCAAGTTGATAAACAAAGCATCTTTAGCCTTAACCCCAGATCTGATACAGACCGAAGAATTATTGAAGTAAAAATATCCATCGATAACCCCGCAGACAGTCAAAGAGTAGCGCGTTTGACTAACTTGCAAGTGGATGTCGCTATTCAAATATAGTCAAGAGTCAAAAGTCAAAACAAAAAATGACCAATGACAAATCACAAATGACAAATCACAAATGAATCCATGAATTTTAAGATTCCTTTAGCGTGGCTACAGTTAGTCCAACAAAAGATTCGTTTTGTTGTTGCTGTAGCTGGGATTGCTTTTATTGTGCTGTTGATGTTTGTCCAGCTAGGTTTTCAAGATGCACTATATTCTAGCGCTACCGCAGTGCATCAAGGCTTACGCGGAGATTTATTTTTAGTTAGTTCACAATATAAGTCTTTGACATCTAGTCAAAGCTTTTCTCGAACTCGATTGTATCAATCTTTGGGGTTTGAAGGCGTTGAATCTGTTAGCCCCATGTATTTGCAATTTGCCAAGTTAAAAAACCCTGCTACTGGCGAGAAATATTCCATATATGTGATTGGCTTTGACCCAGGAAATCCTGTGATGAATATCCCAGAGATTGAGCAAAATTTGGACAAACTTAAAATTCCTGATGTCATGTTATTTGACCGGAATTCTCGACCAGAGTTTGGGCCAATTGCTGCCAAATTTGACCAGGGAGATACTGAACAGACAATTGAAATCTTTCCTTTTGATGGCCCCATTGGCTATAACGTGCGAGTAGGTGGATTATTTAGCTTAGGCCCTTCCTTTGGTGTAGATGGTAACTTAATTGTCAGTGACTCAACTTTTCTGCGGATAAATCCAAATACTCGCCCAGCAGAAAAAATCGACATAGGTGTGATTACCTTGAAGCCTAATGCTGATAAAGAAAAAGTTTTAGAAAATTTGCAAGCCAATTTACCTAATGATGTTTTGGTATTTACGCGTCAAGGCTTTATCAATTTTGAGAAACAATATTGGGCTGACCGAACACCAATTGGTTTCATTCTGAACTTAATGTTGACGATGGCTTCTGTTGTCGGTGTAGTAATTGTTTACCAAATTCTCTACAGTAACATTGCAACGCAATTTATTGCGTATGCGACTTTAAAAGCCATTGGCTATCCAAATTCTTATTTGTTAAATGTCGTCTTTCAACAAGCTTTAATCTTGGCAATTGCTTCATATATACCAGGGTTCTTGACTTCTATAATTTTGTATGACTTTGCAATGGAATCTACAAAATTACCCATTATGATGACAGCAAATAATGCTCTGATTGTGTTTATCTCAGCAGTTTTAATGTGCATTACTTCTGGCGCACTTGCTATCAATAAATTACGTTCTGCTGACCCAGCAGATATTTTCTAAAAAGTGCGAAGTATAAAGCATGAAATAACGTTCATATTTAGCCTTCAACTTTCTATCTAAAAATCAAACTTTAGTAAGATAATAACTCCTGATGAACCTACAAAACAAAACCCTGCTGATTACTGGGATTGACGATTTTATCGGTTTGCGTGCAGCCGAGTTAGCCATAACGCAGGGAATGAAGGTACGCGGATTGCAAAGTTCAAGCGATCGCACCATAGCCCAAAACCTAGGTGTAGAAGTTATAGTTGGTAGTATTACTGACTCTAAAATTGCCCAAAAAGCTTGTCAGGGAGTAGATATTGTTCTCCACACCGCCCAACTTACTCAAGAAGCTGGCCCCATCAAAGAATTTCGGGAAATCAATGTCAGCGGTACAATCAATATGGCCAAAGCAGCCAAAAGTGCTGGAGTAAAAACTTTCGTCCACCTCTCCAGTGTGATGGTCTACGGCTTTGATTATCCCAATAACATCACTGAATCTGACCGTTTATCTGGTGACAATAACCCTTACTGTCAGACCAAAATCGAAGCAGAAGCAGAACTCTTACCCCTCAATTCTCCCCCAGATTTCGGTGTGATTGTAATTCGTGCTGGCGATGTCTACGGCCCTGGTTGTATCCCTTGGATAGTCAGACCATTATTGATGATGCGACAAAAACTATTCGCTTATGCTAACGATGGTAAAGGGGTTATCAATCATTTATATATAGATAATCTGATTGATGCCATCTTTTTAGCCATCCAAAAAGAAGCTTATGGCGAAGTTTTCAATATTACCGACGGTCAAGAAACTTCCTGGAAAGAGTATTTTATGCGCTTGGCTGCAACTGAAGGGTTGCAGGCTCCCATGTCTATTGCTAAAGATGAAATCAAACTATTTCTCAAAATTCGCAGCCAAGGACAAAAACTATTCCGTAAAAAAGCTGACATTCTTCCAGAATCAGTTGATTTTATGACTCGTCCCTACGCTTATTCTATTGCTAAAGCCCAAACATTGTTAGATTACAAACCAAAAATTGATTTAGAAGAAGGCTTTCGCAAAACATCAGCATGGGTGCAAAAAACTGATATCCAGAAACTAGTGAAATAGCTTTGAGCATATTCCCTCATATCTATTTTCACCAAGGTTTAGCCAGAAATAATTAACCGCAGATGCACACAGATAAATTAGAACTCATATTCTGCGTGACTCTGCGTTAACCTCAGTGATACTTTGCGTTTAAAAATAACCAAAATTACTTCTGAATGAATCATCATGCGTAAAATTGCACGTTGGTCTTACTTTCTCATTTCTTCTGTAGTCAGCATTTATTGTATTAAACCAGTTACCGCAGAACAAACCGCAACTTTAACCATTGCAGTTAACAACATTCGTCACCAAAAAGGTGATATTTGCTTTCGCATTTACGCCGGGGAAAAAGGATTTCCCATGAGTAGCAAAAGTGAAGTACAAAGCGGCTGCACTAAAATTACAGGCACTTCTGTAATTAAGAAATTTCCAGGGTTAAAACATGGCACTTATGCTGTCGCTATTGTTGACGATCAAAATGGCGATCGCAAACTCAATACAGACTTCTTTGGTATCCCCAAAGAAGGCTTTGGCATTTCTAAAAATCCCACTGTTTCCGTCCAAACAGGTACACCAAAATTTCGTGATGCCAGTTTTGTGGTTAATAAAAACACCAGCATCAATATCGTCATGAAATACTCTCTCGACCCATAAACGAAGAATTTACTTTTTTTATACCACCTCTACACCCTTTGCACCTTTATACCCCTTCCCACTAATTACATGGAAGCATTGACGATATTTCTGTCTAAGTCTTTGCTGGGTTGGCTGGCTATTCAGGTGTGTCTAGCACTTGTATTTTTGTTGTACTTGCACCTCAGCCGAAAAAACTCATTACCAGATGAACAGCTACCGAAAACGGCGGTGATTCTTTGTTTACGTGGAGCCGATCCGTTTTTATCTGAATGTTTGAGATCGCTTCTAACTCAAAATTATCCACAATACAATTTAAAGCTAGTTGTCGATAGTCAAACAGACCCAGCATGGCAAATTGCCCACGATACTATTCATCAGCTAGGCGCAACTAACGTTGAAATCAACTATTTAAGGGTAATTCGCCACAATTGCAGCCTAAAGTGCAGCGCCCTTTTGCAAGTTTTTGCCGAATTAGATGATTCATACGAAGTTGTGGCTTTTGTCGATGCTGATACGGTAGTTCATCCTAACTGGTTGCGAGAATTAGTTAGCCCTCTGGCAAATTCCAAGATAGGGGCGACAACGGGTAATCGTTGGTATGTCCCAACTGGTAAGTATTGGGGTTCTGTGGTTCGCTACTCAGGTAATGTATCTACAGTTGTGCAGATGTTCTTATTTGGCATTCCTTGGGGTGGTACTTTGGCAATCAAAACAGAAGTAATGCGCCAGACAGGAATGCTAGATATGTGGGGAAAAGTTTTGAATGAAGACTTGATGATGCACAAAGTTCTCAAAAAACACGGAATGCAAATCAAGTTTGTGCCTTCTTTGATGATGCTCAATTGTGAAGAGTCTGATTTGTTAGGCTTAATCGATCATCTCAAGCGGCTATTTTTATACTCTCGACTTTATCATCCTCAATGGATAGCTATAGTTGGTGATGTCATTTCTAGCATTTTATTTCCAACTATAACCATTGTTTTATTACTAGTGTCGTTGTGGGGTGAACAATGGCAAACAGCAGCTTTATTATTTCGCGCCTATAGCATCTATACTCTGGGACTACTCTTACTCATGCTGACACTAGAGATAGGCGTTAAACCAGTGATTTTAGCTCAAGGTCAGCCTGTGGCAAAATTATCAGTTGGTACAATCTTCAAAATGTTGCTTGCTATTCCTTTAACACAATGGGTATATGGTTTAGCATTGATTTCTTCGTTATTGAGATCAACAGTTAAATGGCGGGGCGCAATTTACCGAGTCCAAGGCCCTTGGAATATCCGCTTAGTGGAATACCAAGCTTATGATTTTTTGGATCAACCAATAGATAGCAAAATATCTTTGTGATTAGGGGCTGGAGGCTAGAACAAGATCCCCGACTTCTTAGAGAAGTCGGGGATCTGAAATCCTAAAATTGTCTGACAAACTCTGTGTAAGCCCTGCGTCAATTGACTGTTTATTTAACTGAATTAAAAGAGCTATTTATAGCTCATTTTTCCGATGCAATTGCGTAGAGTTTATCAAAAATGAATGAATTTATCATATTCTTGTCTAGATGCTTATTGATTTGGTTAGCTCTTCAGGTGTGTTCAGTGTTGGCGTTGTTGTGGTCTTTAACTTCACGACCACAACACCCATTACTAGATGAGGAACTGCCAAAAACGGCAGTGATTCTTTGTCTGCGTGGTGCTGATCCATTTTTACCCAATTGCTTGCGATCGCTACTTCATCAGAATTATCCTCAGTATAATTTGAAGTTGGTTGTTGATAGTGTCCAAGACCCTGCATGGCAAATAGCTCACAATACTATCAATGAACTAGGCGCAACTAATGTTGACATTAAGCCACTCCAAATAGTCCGCAATAGTTGCAGTCTCAAATGTAGTTCTTTGATTCAAGCTGTCTCAGAATTAGATGAGTCATACAAGGTAGTGGCTTTAGTTGATGCTGATACAGTAGTGCATCCCAATTGGTTACGGGAATTAGTTACCCCTCTCCATAACCCTAAAATAGGCGCAACAACAGGTAATCGTTGGTATATCCCAACAGGTAGATATTGGGGTACTTTAGTGCGTTATATCTGGAATGTCTCTGCACTTGTGCAAATGTTTCTCTATGGCATTCCTTGGGGAGGCACTTTAGCTATCAAAACCTCTGTAATCCAGCAAACAGGGCTACTCGATAAATGGAGTAAAGCCTTTGGCGAAGATACGATGATTCGTAGTGTCTTGAGTAAGCATAAACTCCGAGTCAAATTTGTGCCTGCTTTAATTATGTTGAATCGGGAAGAGTGCGATTTACCAAGTTTAAGATACTGGTTTCAACGGCAATTGTTATCTTCTCGCCTGTACCATCCTTTATGGATAGCTGTAGCGACGGATGTGATTTTCACAATTTTGCTTCCTAATCTTTTATTAGTAGCATTTTTAGTTGCTTTATTCATTGGAGATGGAGATAGCGCGAATTTAGCTCTGAGTTGGTATGTGATTTATATGTTGGCCTTAGTTATGCTCATCCTCTTTTTAGAGTTGAGTGTACAGCCAGAAATTCGCGCTCAAGGTCAACAAGTGACAAGACTATCAGCAGCTGTGATTGGCAAAATTGCGATCGCTCTACCATTCACACAATGGATTTATGGGTTAGCAATGTTAGCATCATTGCAGATGCCGACAGTCCATTGGCGTGGTGTGAGCTATAAAGTTCAAGGGCCTTGGAATATCCGCCTTGTAGAATATCGTCCTTATCAGAGCATAGATCAACCAAGCGATCGCAAAGTTTCTCTCTAAAGAAGAATTCAGCAGCTAGAATTCCGAATTTAGAATTGATGTATGGAATCTTTTTAGCAATGCGTAAATCCTCAAATTCCAGTTTTTCGGTGTGTGCAATCTGACTGATTACGCTCTCAGAAAAAATTAACAACCTAATTAAAATCATGCAAAAGCAACAGCTACGCATTGCGCTGTTTACAGGATTGTACCCTCCTTTCTTGACAGGAGTTTCCGTTGCAGTCCATCAAAGAGTTCGCTGGTTGCTACAACAAGGACATCAAGTTTTACTTGTCCATCCAGAAATCAACAATAAGTATCCTAAAAATGTGAGTGATCGCCCTATGCCTGGGCTAGATGAGTTAAAGGCTTTTCCGGCTTTTTCTTCCTACACATTTCCCACAGAGCCGTTAATCTTTTATAAGTCTTTACCCCAACCACTAAACTATCGCCATTGGAGTGATACTAAACTACTGGCAGAATTTCAACCAGATATCATTGTGGTTGAAGAAGCTGCACAAATGCGGGGATTATATTCGGGCTTTTTACAAGGTTATGGTCGTCCTGTGGGTGTGGAATATGCAAAACAAACTCATACCCCCATCATTTCAGTTTTCCATACAGATATTGTTGCTTACATCAAATATTATTTAGGCAATCAATTTTTTAGCTTGATTAGTCTGATTGTTCCTTTTCTCACACAGCAGTTTAGTGAAGCTTATGATGTCAATTTATTTCCTTCTAGAGAACTGCTGAATAAGTACAAAAATCTCAAATGCCAACGTAGTGAATATGTTCCTTATCAAGGAATTGATAGCGAAAAATTTCATCCCCAAAACATTATTCACAACCCAATTCCCCAAGATCATCGACCAACATTGTTGTTTGTCGGACGTGTTACTGCCGAAAAGAACGTCACTCAACTGATAGATGCCTTTCCACTGATCGCAGCTAAAGTTCCAGATGTGCATTTAGTAATTATCGGTAGCGGCCCTCTAGATCAAGAAATCCGCAAACGTGCAGAAAAGTTTCCTAATGGAATTACTGTGTGGGGAGAATCTCACGGGAAAGAACTATTAGGTTGGTTTGCACGCGCCGATATATTTGTCAATCCCTCCGTTACCGAGAACTTCTGTACAACTAATATGGAAGCTTTAGCATCGGGAACTCCTTTAGTCGCAGCCAACGCTGGCGGAAACTTAGAACAGGTTTTTCCAGGAATTAATGGTTTTTTAAGTGAACCTAATAACCCTGTAGATTTGGCGAACCAAGTAATTGCCATTCTGACAAATCCTGAACTTAAAGCAGCAATGAACAGCCAAGCCCGTTCCTCAATTCAGGAATTTGATTGGTCAGCAGGTATGCAAAAATTTGAAACCAAACTGTATGAATTGGTGCAACCATCACAACAGGTAGAAACTACAACTGTGGGATAACTTAACCAGAGATGATGAGCAATTCAAGTTAGTTAAAACTACAGCAATCCCAAATAATCAGGACTTACGCACAAAGCTGTGTAAGTCCTGATTATTTGTGAGAGCCAAAATCCTGACTTTTTATAGGAGTTTCCTAACTGTTGATTTGCCGTAGGCGATCGCGAAAAAAAGGACGAAATAACTCACAGGCTAGACTTGCTGTTATACCATACAAATGTACTAACCCCATCTTTTGCAATTGGGAAGCTTGCACAGCATCACAATCTATAGAACTTGATTGCTGAAGGATGTCTGTAAAGGATGGCCATAGATGAGGATAGTGTTGTAGATTTGACCATTGCTGTTCTAGATGGTCTGCATAGATAGCGGTGGTAACAGCAGAATTTTCTAACAATTCTTCCAGTGTGATTGTCTGCTGATGTATATAGTAAAATGCCAGTTGCAACCGATAGGGGTGTCCTCCCAAAAGAGCGATCGCCTTCTCAATTTGTTGTGCTGTCATTTCTTCTCCCCAGCGATGTGCTAATTCTTGCACCTGGTTTTGTGTAAATTCAGGTAACTCAATCACTAGACCAGTATTTAGGAAGGATTGATTGATCACATTGCTCATCTGGAGTTCCGTGGAATGAACTGTTACCAATCGGAGGTTATGCCAAGGATTGCTATCCACCACTCTTGCTTTAGCTTGCTCACACCAAGTCCGTAAAAGTAAAAGAAATTCACGAGCAATATCTGGGTAAGTAAATAGCTGATTAAGTTCATCAATCGCAATCACTAAAGGGCGATTTAGGTTAGCTAAAATCACATCCTCAAAGTAATCTGTCGCGTTCGATTTGCTACCCAAGGTATCATCCCAAAAATTGGCAATTGTATTTGGTAGGTTTAGCTGCTTGCTAACTCTGGCACAGAACCATTGGAGAAAGCGTTCTAGGTTGTGTAAAATCTCATCGTTAGCAAGTTGCAAGCTCACAGAAACTGTTTGATATCCCAGGTTTTTAGAGTAAGCCAAGATGCGCGTCATCAGGGAGCTTTTGCCCATTTGCTTGGGGGCGCGGATATTGATTGATGCACCTGATTGGTGAATAGCTTCGTAACAGAGCGATTCAAGAATGGGACGATGAATATAGAAGACTGAATCCAAAGGCATCTGTCCCCCTGGTGGAGTCAGGGGACGAGGTTGGAAATAGTCTTGTAGTCGTTCCATGTTGTAAATTTTGTGAGTATTGTTGCGATCACAGATTGATGTAATCGGAAAGCTGATTTCCGCAGAGGTAATTGAACTAATCTTTGCAAAATCGTCTTGTTCAGGTAACAAGTAAAGATAATCCTCCTTTAATAAAGTCAAATTAAAGGCGTGGAAACAGCACTCCAAAGTTCGTTTATCAACTCCCACTGAGCCAGTAAAGACTTTGCTGAGAGTATTGGGAGTTAAACCTGTTTTTTCACTCAAATCTTCGAGAGTACATCGCTTAAAGTTTTGCTGAACTTCTACCTCAGCTTTTGCCTGATTGAGTTTTTTTAAACCTTGAGCCGTAAGGATTGCACCCCGCCGCCGTACATTATTTTTGCATTGCAATTGCATTTTTTTACTATTAGTAAAATTTAAAAATTTGTTTGGTCATCTGCTTACTAAATAGATGACTAGTATGCTTACAAAGCGTACAGAACAAATTCCGAAAAACATATCATCAAACTTTTGCATCATTAGATGTTATTTAGTAATAGCGGCAGCATATTTCTTAAATTTTGTTTTTTTCCAAAGTTAAGGACAAAATTAATTAAAGTTTGTAAAGTACTTAAATCCTCAATAACTACAACTGAGATAACAAACGACTTTGGGTAATTGCTGATGCTCAATGCTTAACTTTTTTCTTAAAGTTGCAAACTTTGGTGGTGTTGATAGCAGAAAATCCGCATTATTGAGTCATAAGCAACAGACAGAATCGGGAATGTAAAAATCGACACCAACTATTTATCCACCTTGGCTTGTTGTTCTATTTACATTTGTTTTTAAACATTTACCCAATAAGCATTTTGCTAATTGCTGATGCAGTCTAATCTAAATTATGAGAGGCAAATAAAGATGACACAGTATACCGTATCTCTTTCTATGGATTCTACAACTAGACAATATCTCCAAAACAAAGGATACAGTCTTTATGTATTCAAAGGAGTTGATGCAGGTAAGGGTGCTCAAAGTACGGTATGGGTTTCTGTAACCGGCGATGCACTTTATAATCAAAGCAAGATAGATATCTCCTGGCAAGAGAACTTATATATAGGAGAGACAACCTCGCAATTACAGAACGGCGTTGTTGTAAGTGGAACAAATCCATTCGTTACCAGTGATAACATCCAACCAGTTAGTTTAGGGAACAATTACATCTATGAAGGGGTGCAATGGAATCCAAACCCGACCCAATCTGGTCAACCCAGCGCATTTACCATCGAAAACAGTCCATCCATAGTCAATAACTTCTATGTTTCACAGAAAGTTGACACAGACCCCGATTATATCGTTGTTCAGTCAATAACTGGGGCTGGAGGTAGTGCTTCTTTTATACCAATCGAAACCATTTCAATGGTATTATCGACCCAATCAATAAATAAAGGCACAATTATCACACAAGCATTTTCACCTGGCTTAATCATTACATTGGTTGGTATAACATCAACCAACATCTCATATGATACAAACAAGGGATGGAATGGGCCTAGCGGCTCGACATCGCCATTAAAGAAAGGCGATAGCATATATGATTCAATGATAAGTAGCTATCGGCCTACTTTAAAGAGTTATGCAAATAGCGTTCTCAGGACGTTGAACGCTATTGAGTCGGAAAGAGGAATATTAATTGATTCTGGATTTACGGCTACGTTAGTTTTTGGCACTCTAACAGTAGCAACCTGGGCTTATAATCACCAAGCGTTAATTGCAAGCGCTGCAAACGTTGTCATTAGCAGTTTTTCTGACTTGAATACAGCAACACGTACATTTAAAGTTATAGGTGCCTCAGCGATTGCTTGTGCTGCGGCAATGGACGCAATCGTTAAAGCAATCAAAGACAATGCGCCACCACAGTCAGTGGCAGCTGATAATGAATTATCGGCTTTCGTAGATGTCAAATACACAAACCTAGTGTGCAAAAAGTAAGGTGGTGCGATCGCCTATCTTGTAAGGTGCGTTAACAAGGAAACACACCACCACTATTATTAATTTCAAATTCGGTGGGTTAGCAACAGTGTAACCCACCTTATGTTTTGTGCTGACGTTAAAGGAGATGTAATAAAAGTTATAAATAATACGTAAAATAATCGTTCTATTACTGAGTAAATGAGCGATCGCTAAAATCGATGATTTATTCTCTCGTGGCGTAAGTCCTAGTTAATATACAAATATGCTCATACTTGATGTTCAAGAATCCATTTATGGATTCTAAGTATATTAATTTTAGGTATTTATATGTTTTTAGTAACAGGAGCAACGGGGGGAATTGGTCGTCGTGTTGTGCGACTGCTACGCCAGCAGGAACAATCAGTGAGGGTATTTGTGCGGCTTACCTCACGTTACAGTGAGTTAGAACATCGGGGTGCAGACATCTTCATCGGCGATTTGCGCCAAGAAAAAGATATTGAGAAGGCTACTCAAGGTGTTAAATATATTATCAGCGCTCACGGTTCTAATAGTGATGCTTTATCTCTTGACTACCGCGCCAACATAGAACTAATTGATCAAGCAAAAGCTAATCAAGTTAAGCATTTTGTCTTTGTTTCTGTATTGGGAGTAGATCGCGGTTATGAAGATGCGCCTGTATTTAAAGCCAAACATGCAGTAGAACGATATTTGATAGATAGTGGCTTAAATTACACAATTTTCCGCCCAGCTGGACTAGCATCAAATTTGCTGCCATTGGCGGAACAGTTTCGAGACACAGGGTTATATTTACTAATTGGCGATCGCCAAAACCGTAGCTCAATTGTCAGTACAGACGATTTGGCAAAAATGATCGTGGATTCTGTCAAAGTTCCAGCGGCGCGTAACCAAATATTGCCAGTAGGGGGGCCAGAAATTTTACACCGGGAAGATATTCCTCGGATATTTGGTCGGATTTTTAACAAACAACCGATAGTTATTAACCCGCCAGTATTTGTACTTGATGGGTTAAGAAATGTTATCGGTTTGTTAAATCCGCAAACACAAAAAGCTTTGGGGACTTATCAGACGTTGCTATCTAATGAATTTTTCTGTAAAAAAGAGGAAATAGCCAACTTAGAGAGAATTTTTGATTTTCCCTTGGAAACCTTAGAAAGTTTTTTACGACGCTATTTAGCAGTTTGAAGTAAATATTATTCCTGAGTCATGAACATCCGGAAATATGACTAATGACTCAGGACAATTGACAAAGAACAAATAACATTAAGATTTTATGACCTCTCCCCTAGTTGCTAATGCTGCTCAAGCGCGTCAAACAAAACAGCGATTCGCCAAGCCAGAGGATCAACTGTCTTATGAATTAGGTAAGGCAGTTCAAGAATTGCCACCGCTTTATACAAGATTGTTAGCAGGGACTATCAGTGTAGCTTTATTTGGGACGATCGCTTGGGCGCATTTCTCGGAAATCGATGAAGTGGCGATAGCTCAAGGAGAACTTATTGCTTCGACTCAAGTCAGACCAGTGACATCTCTGGGGAATGGGATGATTATGGCAGTGAAAGTCAGAGAAGGCGATCGCGTTACTAAAAATCAAGTGTTAATTCAACGCGACCCCGATTTCCAAAAAACAGACGTGAACCGCCTTTCAGAATCTACCAAATTAATTAAGGATGACTTAGACCGTTTGGATGTAGAACGCATCGGTGGTAAAAGCACTGGTGAGACACTCCAAGATCAACTTTTAACGGCGCGTTTAGGCAATTATCAAGCGCGTCAATCAGCCGCAGAAGCCGAAGCCAATCGCCAACGCGCCCTTATTGATCAAGCAAAAGTGCGCTTGGCTCGCTTGCGAGAAAATTTAGATACAGCTAAAAGTGCCTTAGTTAATTCCCAAATCAACTTAGCTAATGCTAAAAGTATCCGTGAAAGAGTCAAAGAAGCATTAGCGATCGCCCAAAATCGAGAAGAAAAACTCCGCACATTGATTACTCCTGGCGCTGTCCCCAGAGTTGATTACTTAGAAGCACAAGAAAGATTAAATCGCGCCAATACCGATGTCACCCGCTCAGAAGATGAAGTGACTAACGCCAACAATAAAGTTGCAGAAGCGCAAGATCGCGTCTTATCTTTAGGAAAAGATATTGCAGCCCAAGGCCAAGAAATTCGCCAAGCAGAACAAGCTTTTCAGGCAGCGCGTAATCAAGTACAACGTTTATCATCTGAACGTCAAAGCGAAATTTTGACTCAAATGAATCAGCGTAAAGAAGAATTAACCACCGTCTCCGGTCAATTAGCCCAAGCGAAAAAGCAACAAGAAGGCGAAACCATCAAAGCTCCTGTAGCTGGTACAATCTACAGAATTAAGGCAACCAAAGGCCCCGTACAATCAGGGGAAGAATTACTATCTATCTTGCCGGATGGAGAAGAATTGCAGCTAGAAGTAAAAGTTCTCAACCGCGATATTGGTTTCATTCGTCCAGGTATGAAAGTAAAAGTCAAAATGGCTACTTTCCCTTTCCAGGAATTCGGTACCATTGCTGGCACAGTAGCACAAGTTAGCCCGAATGCCGTAGTTGATAAAGAATTAGGGTTAGTTTTCCCCACCAGAATTCAAATGAATAAACATTCCTTAAATGTGCGGGGTAAAGAAGTTGTATTTACTCCTGGTATGGTTGCTACAGGGGAAATTGTCACTCGCAAGAAATCAATTTTAACTTTCATTGTCGAACCTGTAACTCGCAGATTTAGCGAAGCTTTTTCTGTCAGGTAGTATAATTTTTGCATTGTAAAAATCGAGAGGCTCAGATCCCCGACTTTTTTAAAAAGTCGGGGATCTTGTTGTCCAAAAATAATTTATGTAGCGATAGTCAGATATGTTATGACAACTTGAAAGCTTGAATGCCAGAAATAGTAAGACTCTCCCTCCTGCCTTCTGCCTCCTGCCATAACTGTTAATCCCAAACTTTGCACAAGGCCGCCAATTGGTCGCGGTATTCAATGCGAACTACCCAATCTTCTGGCCATGCTGCCATTCCTAAATATGCTCCAGCAAAAGCACCTGCTAAACAAGCAATGGAGTCAGAATCACCTGCTGTGAGTGCAGCGCGTCGCAAAGCAGCTAAAGGTTCCTCTGGAAATAACAAAAAGCATAATAGACCTGTAGCTAAGGCTTCTTCTGCTACCCAACCCTCACCTATGGCTAAACAGGGGTCAATGTCGCGGTTGGGGTTGACTAATGCTGCATCAAGACGGTCGAGTACTGCTAAACACTCATCCCAGCCACGACTAATAAATTCTTCTGGTGTCTCAATACCTGGACGCTGCCACAAATCATCCAGCCAATCAGCATGATAAACCGATCGCTGACTGAGAGCATAGTTGCGGAGTTGATTCGGCAATTTTTGTGGTTCGCCGCCCTTGACAAGGTAAGTAATTGCGGCTGCGGTTAAATCTGAAGCAGTAAGGGCAGTAGGATGACCATGAGTTAATGCTGCTTGGAATTGAGCAACTGCCGCACGGGTTGTATCATCTGTTAGCAATAAACCTACAGGCACAACACGCATATTTGCACCACAGCCTTTGGAGTTGGGTCTAGTTGCTTGTTGCCAAGGCAAACCTGATTCCAGATATTCACAAGCCTGCAAACAAGTCATTCCAGGGGCGCGATTATTGTCTGGACTATGTAACCACTCAACAAAAGTGCGTCTGAGAACAGGTTCTAAATTAGGTAAGCTCAAGTTTGCGACACCAACCTCAATCAGGGCTTGCCCTACGGCTAATGTCATTTGTGTGTCGTCGGTAACGCGTGCAGGATCACCAACAATTTCTTGCGGCCCATTTGGCGGAAAGCGACGACAAATTTCTTCCACATTTAAAAATTCTGTAGCGGCACCCAAGGCATCACCAAAGGCTAACCCAAATAAACATCCAGAGGCACGACGCATAAATAGTTTTTTCAATTAAATTTTTAATACACAAACGCTAAAATATCTACCCTTGAGTAAGTGTAAGTATCCGCGTTTTAACTGAATTTATCAAGCACAGACTCCTTTTATAGCCGATTTATTCTCTGTACCTCTGGAATTAATGTTGTTTAAAGACGGCAAACACCACATGGTGATTACGGTTCACCCTAATTACTCAATGTATTAATTCTCATAAATTAGACAAAGTGAAAGCAAATTAATCCATGAACCAACTAAACAAAACTTTAAAATTAACCGTCCCAGATAAGGTTCGGGAAACCACCCTTCATGGACTGGCTATACAAGCTCAGTATATATATCAGCAGAACTTGGGGCTATAACCCCAACAAAACCGAGCTAAAGGTCATTGATGCTGAAGTAACTGCTTTCATAAATCAGTTGGTTCAAGATTTAGTCCTTATATTCCCATTCATTCATTTGTAGTTATACGGAGCCAGCACATAAAATGGCAAAAGTAGTTGGAATTGACTTAGGTACAACTAACTCCTGCGTCGCAGTCATGGAAGGTGGTAAACCCACGGTTATTGCTAATGCAGAAGGTTTTCGGACAACACCATCGGTAGTAGCGTTTGCCAAGAATGGCGATACGTTGGTAGGGCAAATTGCCAAACGCCAAGCGGTGATGAACCCAGAGAATACATTCTACTCGGTGAAGCGCTTTATCGGTCGTCGCTTCGACGAAGTGACTAATGAAGCAACAGAAGTTTCTTATAAAGTTCTCAGCAGCAGTGGTAACGTCAAGCTAGATTCTCCTGGCGCTGGCAAACAATTTGCTCCTGAAGAGATTTCTGCCAAGGTTCTCCGCAAATTAGTAGAAGACGCAAGCAAATATTTAGGTGAAACTGTCACCCAAGCAGTAATTACCGTTCCTGCATACTTCAACGACTCCCAACGCCAAGCCACAAAAGACGCTGGTAAAATCGCTGGAATTGAAGTATTGCGGATTATCAACGAACCGACAGCTGCTTCTCTGGCTTATGGCTTTGATAAGAAGAGCAATGAAACCATTCTAGTATTTGACTTAGGTGGTGGTACATTCGACGTATCAGTACTCGAAGTAGGCGACGGCGTATTTGAAGTATTAGCTACTTCTGGTGATACTCACCTTGGTGGTGACGACTTCGATAAGAAAATTGTTGATTTCTTGGCTGAACAGTTCCGCAAAGACGAAGGTATTGACCTCCGTAAAGACAGACAAGCACTGCAACGTCTGACTGAAGCCGCAGAAAAAGCCAAAATTGAGCTTTCTAGCGTTACCCAAGCGGAAATTAACTTACCATTTATCACCGCTACCCAGGATGGGCCAAAGCACCTGGATACAACGCTGACTCGCGCTAAGTTTGAAGAACTTTGCTCTGATTTGATTGACCGTTCTCGGATTCCGGTAGAGAATGCGCTGCGTGATGCCAAGTTAAGCAAAAATGATATCGATGAAGTAGTGCTAGTTGGTGGTTCCACCCGTATTCCCGCTGTCCAAGAGTTGGTGAAGCGGATTTTGGGTAGAGATCCTAACCAAACTGTTAACCCTGATGAAGTAGTAGCCGTTGGTGCGGCAATTCAAGCAGGTGTGTTGGCTGGTGATGTTACAGGTATCTTGTTGTTAGACGTAACACCATTGTCCTTGGGTGTGGAAACCTTGGGCGGTGTGATGACTAAGATTATTCCTCGTAACACCACAATTCCTACCAAAAAATCAGAGGTATTCTCCACCGCTGTGGATGGTCAAACCAACGTAGAAATTCACGTCCTCCAAGGTGAACGGGAATTTGCTAACGACAACAAGAGTTTGGGAACCTTCCGCCTCGATGGTATTCCTCCTGCGCCCCGTGGCGTACCTCAAATCGAAGTGGTATTCGACATTGACGCTAACGGTATCCTCAACGTTACTGCTAAGGATAAAGGTACTGGTAAGGAACAGTCCATTAGCATTACTGGTGCTTCTACCTTAGATAAAAATGATGTTGACCGGATGGTACGCGAAGCAGAACAAAATGCGTCCTCTGACAAAGAACGTCGTGAGAAAATTGAACGCAAGAACCAAGCTGATTCTTTGTCATACCAAGCGGAAAAGCAGCTGCAAGAATTAGGCGATAAAGTACCTGCTGCTGACAAAACCAAAGTGGAAGGTTTGATAAAAGACC